>CACIQI010000001.1 GCA_902588745.1 uncultured Alphaproteobacteria bacterium
ATGATGGATGTGTAAGTTGTCAGCATTAAAAACATTTCTTTTTAAAATAATTCTTATTATGAATACAAAAAATAGATTTAAATATATTAATAATAAAGGAAAAAATATAATAGGAAAATATACTAAAGTTTTAACATTTAAATATTCCATAAATAAAGAGAAAATGAAAAAACCTAAAAAAATACTGCCAGAGTTACCTAAGTATATCTTATATTTAAAAATACCAAGATTAAATAAAATAAAAATAGAAGAACAAATAATTAAAAGATAAATTAATTCCGCATCTTTAGTAACATTAATATAGTTAAATATAATGAGAAAATTAATTAATGAACTCATAAAAATTCCACATGCTAAACCATCTGAGCCATCAATGAAATTGAACGCATTTATTGTAGATATTATTATTAATAATAAAAATATGTAGATTATGATGTTAATATAAAATGTTTCAGTTATAAATAATATGTTTAAGGTATATAAATAAAACAAACCAATAAAAATTTGAAAGGTCAATCTTTTTTTAGGAGATATATTATAGATATCATCAAATATACCAAGTAATAGAAGAAAAAATGATATCAAAATAGTGTACATATTGATTAATTCATAATCTTTAAAGAAATAATTTACACAAATTAAAATAAAAATTGATATACCTCCAAAGATAGAAATATTATTTCCTTTTTTATTTTCTTTTTTATCAAAATAGTTAAATTTATGAGAAAGTAGAATAAGAATGATTAAAATAGAAATATAAAAAATAATATTGAATAAGTAAAACATCTTCATTTATATAACATTTCAAACATAATTATAAAATTAATTTTAATTTTAAGAATATTCAGCAATAATTTTATTATTTATATTTTTTAAATAAATATTCTGTTCAAATTTATTTTCAGTATCGATAAGGTATCCTTTAGGGTTATGCATACCATTTTTAACTGCAACTAAATCAAAAAAGTCTAAAGCTAGTAAATCTTTACTTTCAAAATTAATTATAGTGCCTTCGTCAATTTCATACTTATAAATTAATTGTACAAAAATAAAATTTTCATAAATTTTTGTAGAAAATATTTTTTTATTATTGATAGAAACTTTATTTAAGTCTTGTTCACATTTTTTTAAACTTTCAATAGAATCAAAAAAAATTTTAAAATCTCGAGACATCAAAGTATCAATTCTATTAAAATTTATATTAAATTTATTAAAAAAATCTTCATGTTTTTTTAATCTATAATAAATTATATCTTCTTCAACTAAGTCTTGTGATAATGCTGTTAAAATAATCAAGCGAGTATTTGTTTTATTGATTAAATTTAATGCTTGACCTAAAATTCTATCATAATACCTATAAATATCTTTAACTGGATCATATTTTTCATTTAAATACCAAGATTTATTTTTATTATTTTTTGAAAGTTTTGAATTAAATAAATAATGATGTTGAATATGCGCACCGCCATTTAAAAATAAAGTAACAAAGTTATAATTATTTTTTAAGAATTTTTTTGAAAAATCAAATAAAAGTAAATCTAAAAATATTGATTGGAACCATTTTTTTGATAACGAATTTAAAAATATTTTAAAATAATCAATATAGTTTATTGGACTAGCATATCTAAAAAAACAAATTAGTAATAATAAATACATAAAGAAATTCTTTTTATTTCCAGCATTATTATTTACAAAATATGAAGTTGTTTTTTTTAGTATTTTCATTGTAAAACTTCCCTTGACTCTATTATTTGACCAGGGATCTGGCAGATATATTGAATTTGCTCCAAAATTATCTTTTGCATTCATGGGTGAAATTGCTGCAACTTTTAAGTTTTTATTCTCCAGAACTTCCCAAATTTGCTCATATTTAAGTTTGTTATAATCATTTAAGTTAAATAATTTATGCTCATCATAACTTAATCCTGTATGGATAGAGGGCCATAATATCCATGGCTCAACATTTTTTAATTTATCCTCAGAAAGAGTTTCAACTAACTTATTTTCATTTAGTAATTTATTAAATGAAGGTAAAATATTTATATATTTTTTAATAAGATTAAAATTTATCTCATTTAATTCAAGAATGAATAATTTATTATTGAACATTTTTTGGATCTTTTAAAGTATTTATCACAAAAGCAACATAAATAAATAACACTATGTTAGCATAATTGTTAAAGAAGCTGTTTGAAGTAGTAAAAGGCCATAAATATAAAATTACTCCTAAATATGAAAAGAAATACACATTATAAATTGAATATTCATTATTTTTTAAAGTTATTAATTTATATAATAAATAAATAAATAAAGAAAAAACAAAAAAGAAGCCAATAATTCCAGTTTCTGACATCAATTGGAAATAAATATTATGAGGGTGTGTAGAGCAAGAATTTGGTATATTTAACAAATAATCAGAACATAGTACGCGAAACATTTTTGGTCCAGATCCTAAAAGATAATTATCTAAAAATATTGAATACGCATTATAAAAATATTTAAAGTATATATTTGATAATATTATGTTCTCATGATTAAGAAAATTAAATTGGTTTAAAGTAAATACTATTCTAAATAATAAAGATGGAAGAAAATAAAAAGCAGCTAAGTATAAAAGTAGAATGAGAGGAAACATTGCTAATTTTATTTTTATACTTATGCTTTTATTAAATAATAATAAAAACAAAAAAACAATTACTAAAACAAAAGCTGATCTTTCACCAGTCAAAAAAATAACAAATATTGAAAAAAATAATATAGAAAATAAAATTACTCTTTTAAATTTAAAATTATTTACATAAAAATATGATAAAATTACTAAGGGTAAAAACTTAATTAGAAATCCACCTAAAATAGATTGAAAAAAAGGACCTTGCAATCTTTGATGAAATGTATCCTTTACTTGTTTAAAATCAGGTTGTGCTAAAAAAGATATTTTAAGGTCATCAATAAAAAATTGTAAAAGAGAAATTGTTAGAATAAATAAAAAAGTTAATGATAAAATTAGAAATAAATATTTTTTTATAATACTTGATTTATTTATCAAAAAAACAATTATCAATGAAAAAATAAAAAATCTAAAATAGAAAAGTGAAGACTCTAAGGAATAAAAAGGGTTAGTACTTAAGAAAGAACTTAATAATAAAAATAAATACCATAATATGAATATATAAAAATATTTATTATTGATGACCTCTAACTCTTTATTTAAAAAAATATAAATAAGCCCAATAATTCCTATTAGTGAAATTAAAATATCAGGAATTGCAGGACCAAATATAAGATTTGGAAATATTAAAAAAAAAAGAATGGATAATAATTCTTTTACTTTCAATACTCTCATCTATTTCTAAAAATATAAAATAATAAGAGATAAGTTATTAAAAAATTTAAAATAAAAAAAATTATATAAGTAGAAATATTGAATAATGAATTTATAATTAAGATATCTTGATGTCCTAACTTAACAAATGTTGGAAGAATATTTAAAATAGTTATGTTATTATTTAATATTCTTTCTTTAAAATTTTGTAATTCATAAATTACACCATCAAACCTATAATTTTCTTGTTGCTCATAAATATATCCATCAAAACTAAAACTTTCTTTATTATCATCAATTTCTCCTTCAAAAATATATTTTTCTTTATAATCTCTTTTATTTTCGGTGTAATAATCTTTTAAATCTTGATAAATAAAGATTTGATTATCAATATTATTGATAAAATAATTTTTAAGTTCAGAAGTATATTTTTCGTAAAAACTACTTTCAAAATAATAATTAATATAAAGCGGAAGAACTTTTTGTATGTAAGGATTATTTATTACATTATCTTTAATAAATGCTTCCTTATCTTCATATATTATTCCTACTCTTATAGTTACTTGGTTACTAGACATTTTTAAATAACCAGTTTGATCAAAATAAAGATAAAAGTTATCAAAATTTTTAAAGAGATTATCTAATATTTTTTCATTTTCATTATTAGAAAGTATTGTATTGAGTTTAAGTTTAAATTTTTCATAATATTTCAATGGTGATTTGTTAAAACTTTCTGAAAAAATATTTTGATGTATGAATGAAAATAATAAATTCTTTATTATAACATTAAAATTTCCGATATTTTCACCACTATTATAATAGGGATGTGAAAAACTTGAAATAATTTTTTCCTTCGAATTGCTAACAAAATCTTCAGCATTCATTACCTGTCTTTGCTTTAATTCAAATATATGAATTTTATTATTTTGATAAATAAATACTAATAAACAAAGTATTAAGGAAATAGCAACAGATGATATAATTTTGAAAAAATTTAATTTTATATCAAATATTTTATTTTGTAACATTATAATAATCCTTATACCAATTTACAAATTTGTGAATACCAGTTTTTAAATTTTCAAATTTTTTAATATTTGTAAATTTTAATAGAAGTTTATTATCACAATGTGTTTTAAATGAATCACCCAAAACTTTATTTGTAAAAGTAATATTAGCTTTAATACCAATTTCATTTTCAAGAATCTTGATTAATTTCATATTAGTTATAGGCTTAGATTTTCCAATATTAATTATTAAATTATTATTCTTTATTTTATTTAACAAACTTAGTCTATATATTGCTTTTGTAATATCATCTATGTACGTAAAATCCCTAATATTTTTACCAAAATTATAGACTAAAATTTTTTTTGAATCGTAAATTTTTTTTGTAAATTTATAATAAGACATATCAGGTCTACCATATGGACCATAAACAGTAAAAAATCTCATTCCTATACAATTCATTTTTGATGTTGAAGAATATGCATGAGAAATAATTTCATTTGATTTTTTTGATGCAGCATAGAAATTAAGAGGTGAATTAGTATCCATATTTTCTTTTGAAGGGTATTTTATTTGATTACCATACACACTACTTGAAGAAGCGTATAAGAAATTTTTAATATTATTTTGATTTGATAAATCTATAACATTATAAAAGCTAATTAAATTATCTTTAAAATATTTATTTGTGTTTTTTACAGAATCTCTTACTCCTGCTTGAGCCGCTAAATGTATTACTTTTTTAAAATTATATTTTTTAAAAATTTTACTTAATTTATTTTTATTATTTAAATCAATTTTGTGAAAAATAAAATTTTTGTATTTGGATAAAATTTTTAGTCTATTTTTTTTTAAATTTATATCATAATAGTTATTTAAATTATCAATTCCTATAATCTTAATATTCTTTTTTAAATACAGTAAAGATGTATGGAACCCGATAAAACCACTACATCCTGTAATTAAAATATACATTAATTAGTAGGTAATACAAATTCAGGTCCTGACTGAATACTTTTAGGCCATCTTGCAGTAATTGTTTTTAATTTTGTATAAAAATGAACACCTTCCATTCCATGAACCGAATGATCACCAAATAAAGATTGTTTCCATCCACCAAAGCTATGAAAAGCCATTGGAACAGGTATAGGTACATTTACTCCAACCATGCCAATTTTAGAATTTGTAGTAAAATGTCTAGATATCTCTCCATCAGAAGTATAAATGCTGGTTCCATTACCATATTTGTGATTATTAACTAATTTTAGAGCCTCATCATAATCTTTAGCCCTAATAACACTTACAACAGGCCCAAATATTTCCTCTTTATAAATAGTCATTTCTTTAGTTACGTTATCAAATAAAGTAGGGCCTAGAAAATAACCATTTTCATATCCCTGTATTTTATAATTTCTACCATCCTCAATAAGTTTCGCTCCCTCTTTTACTCCTAAAGTTATGTAATCTTCTATTTTTTCTTTATGTTCTTTAGAAATCACAGGGCCCATGTCAGATTCAGGATCAGTCCAAGGTGCAACTTTTAAATTTTGTGCTTCTACATGAATTTTCTCAACTAATTCATCTGCAATATCTCCAACTGCTACAGCTACAGAAATTGCCATACACCTTTCACCAGCTGAACCATATCCTGCGCCAATAATACCATCGACAGCTTGATTTAAATTAGCATCTGGCATGACCACTAAATGGTTTTTAGCGCCACCTAATGCCTGGACTCTTTTTCCAAATTTCGCTGCTTCCTCGTAAATATATTTAGCTACTGGAGTTGATCCCACAAAACTAACTGAGGAAATTTCACTATTTCTTAAAATTAAATCAACTATTTTTTTATCTCCTTGGACTACATTAAAAACTCCATTAGGTAATCCTGCCTCAGTAAAAAGTTGTGCTAATTTAATTGAACATGAAGGATCTTTTTCAGAGGGCTTAAGAATAAAAGTGTTACCACAAGCAATAGCAATTGGATACATCCACATTGGAACCATAGCAGGAAAATTGAATGGGGTGATACCAGCGCAAACTCCTAATGGCTGTCTGATTGACCATGAATCTATGTTTGAACCCACATTTTGAGAAAACTCTCCTTTTAATAAATGGGGAATTCCGCAAGCGAATTCAACAACCTCTAACCCTCTTGTAATTGAACCTTTGGCGTCGTCTAGTGTTTTTCCATGTTCTTGAGATACAATTTTTGCTAGATCCTCTAAATTTTCTTCAATTAAATTTTTATAATTTGATAATATTCTTGATCTTTTAAGTGGCGTTGTATTAGACCATTCAACCTGACTAGCTTTTGAACTTTCAATTGCTTCCTTGAAATCTTCTTCAGAAGATAAAACTACTTTTCCAATTGTTTCACCGGTTGATGGATCTTCAACTGCAAGTTCATCATTTGACAATGATTTTAAAGATCCATTTATATAGTTATGAATTTTTTTCATTTTTTCTCCTATTAATTAAAAGTAGATTTCTGGAATATACTATAATGCCTATGGCTTGTGCTAACATAAAAGGAAAACTTTGAATATGATGAGCATAAACAAGTGTAATAATTCCACCAATTAAACTACACCACCAAAAAGCTACTGGTATTACACTCGTCTTTGATCTTTCTGAAGAAAACCATTGTATAATCCATCTACTAAAAAAAACCAATTGCCCAATAGTTCCAATTGAAACCCAAATAATTTCTTCAAATGAAAGATTATTCAATCCTAGTAAGTCTAAAAAATAACTCATTAAATTTTATTTTTATTTATGATTTTTCTAACTTTAATTATATCACTTATTCCTTTAAATAGTCGATTCATAGTTCCATATTTAGAAATTCCATATTTTCTTTTCCTATGATCTACATCCATAAAATTTGTTTTATGGCCAAATCCTAAAAATAAAGCAGGTAAAAAACGATGTATTCCATCAAAATAAGGAAATTCTAAAAATATATATTTATCAAATACTTTAAGTGAGCAGCCAGTATCAGGACAATTATCTTTTAAAATATTTGATCTTATCTTATTTGCTATCTTTGATGAAATCTTTTTTAAAAAGCTATCTTGCCTTTTTTTTCTAATTCCACCAACTAATTTGTATTCAATATTTTCTAAATAATTATTAAGAAGCATCGGTATATCTGATGGGTTATTTTGACCATCACCATCAATTGTTATTATTATATCATGAATAGAGGCTTCTATACCTTTATGCATAGAATAGCTTTGACCCTCATTTTTGATATTTGATAGTAATTTTATTTTATTATTTTTAAAGCTATTAATTATTGTTAGAGTATTATCGGTACTACAATCATTAACAAAAACTATTTCGTAATTTTCAAAATTATATAAGGTTGCCTCAATTTCATCGACTAAGAGTTTTATATTCTCAGCTTCGTTAAAGATTGGGATAACTATTGAAAACATTAAATTAAATAAATTTTATAATAGAAAAAATAATCCTGGCAACGACCTACTCTTCCATGTCTTAAGACAAAGTACCATCGGCGCTTACAGCTTTCACGTTCGAGTTCGGAATGGGATCGGGTGTTTATCTGTAGCTATTATCACCAGGAAACTGTTAAGATACAAAACTTTTCTCTGTACGATATTGTAATCAAGCCAATCGAGTTATTAGTATTGATAAGCTTCATACATTACTGTACTTCCACACTCAACCTATCAACGTGGTGGTCTTCCACGACTCTAATTGGGAAATCTAGTATTCAGGTGGGTTTCCCGCTTAGATGCTTTCAGCGGTTATCCTGTCCGTACATAGCTACCCAGCGATGCTCCTGGCGGAACAACTGGTACACCAGAGGTACGTTCATCCCGGTCCTCTCGTACTAGGGACAAATCCTGTCAAATTTCCAACTCGTATAGCAGATAGGGACCGAACTGTCTCACGACGTTCTGAACCCAGCTCACGTACCACTTTAATTGGCGAACAGCCAAACCCTTGGGACCTTCTCCAGCCCCAGGATGTGATGAGCCGACATCGAGGTGCCAAACACCCCCGTCGATATGGACTCTTGGGGGGTATCAGCCTGTTATCCCCGGCGTACCTTTTATCCGTTGAGCGATGGCCCTTCCACTCGGAACCACCGGATCACTATGACCGTCTTTCGACTCTGCTCGACATGTACGTCTCGCAGTCAGGCAGGCTTATGCCATTGCACTCTAAAGCTGATTTCCGACCAGCCTGAGCCTACCATCGCGCGCCTCCGTTACTCTTTGGGAGGCGACCGCCCCAGTCAAACTACCCACCATACAGGGTCCCACATCCAGATAATGGATGATGGTTAGATATCAAAAAAATAAAGGGTGGTGTTTCATCTTTTGACTCCACCAAAGCTGACGCCTTAGCTTCAAAGTCTACCACCTAGCCTACACATTATTTTTCTAATACCACTGTAAAGCTATAGTAAAGGTGCACGGGGTCTTTCCGTCTAACTACACGTACTCCGCATCTTCACGGAGAATTCAATTTCGCTGAGTTGATGTTGGAGACAGCGGAGAAATCGTTACGCCATTCATGCGGGTCAGAACTTACCTGACAAGGAATTTCGCTACCTTAGGACCGTTATAGTTACGGCCGCCGTTCACCGGGGCTTCATTTTAGAGCTTGCACTCCACCATTTAACCTTCCGGCACCGGGCAGGCGTCAGTCCCTATACATCGTCTTACGACTTAGCAGAGACCTGTGTTTTTGATAAACAGTCGCTTCTCCCTATTCTGTGCCACCAAAAAATAGTTGCCTAAATTTTGGTCTCTCTTATTCCGAAGTTACAAGAGCATTTTGCCGAGTTCCTTCAACATCATTCTCTCAAGCGCCTTGGTATACTCTACCTTCCTACCTGTGTCGGTTTAGGTACGATCTATAATCTGAGGCTATTTCCAGGAACAATTTCACTGCATTTTCAATCCAATAAGAAAATACAACTTACATTATCCGTCAACTCTCAGAAGGTACAGGAATATTAACCTGTTTCCCATCGACTACGCATTTCTGCCTCGCCTTAGGGGTCGACTAACCCTGCGCAGATTAACTTTACGCAGGAAACCTTAGGATTTCGGCGAGAGTGTCTCTCACACTCTTTATCGCTACTCATGTCAGCATTCGCACTTCTGATACCTCCAACATTTTTTACAAAACATCTTCGACAGCTTACAGAACGCTCCGCTACCCCTTATAATTATCGCAATAATTATAAAGTCACAGTTTCGGCAAATGGCTTTAGCCCCGGTACATCTTCGTCGCGGAAAAACTTAATTAGAACAGTGAGCTGTTACGCTATCTTTAAAGGATGGCTGCTTCTAAGCCAACCTCCTGCCTGTCTTGGTCTTTCTACATACTTTCCCACTTAGCCATTATTTTGGGGCCTTAACTGGTGATCTGGGCTGTTTCCCTCTCGACTATAGACCTTAGCACCTATAGTCTGTCTGCTGTGCATAGAGTATCGGTATTCAGAGTTTGGTTAGGTTTGGTAGGAATCGCTTCCCCCTAGCCCATCCAGTGCTTTACCCCCGATATCATTCACACAACGCACTACCTAAATAGTTTTCGCGGAGAACTAGCTATAGCGGAATTTGGTTGGCCTTTCACCCCTTAACACAAGTCATCCAAAGACATTTCAACGTCTCCTGGTTCGGTCCTCCGATGCATGTTACTGCATCTTCAACCTGCTCATATTAAGCTCATCCCGCTTCGAGTCTAATCCGTACAACTAATGCCCTATTAAGACTTGGTTTCCCTACGCCTACACCTAATGGCTTAAGCTTGCTGCACAGACTAAGTCGCTGACCCATTATACAAAAGGTATGCCATCACTTCTCAAGGAAGCTCTGACTGCTTGTAGGCATTCGGTTTCAGATACTATTTCATTCCCCCTATCGGGGTGCTTTTCACCTTTCCCTCACGGTACTAGTTCACTATCGGTCATCAAGGAGTATTTAGGCTTGGGAAGTGGTCTCCCCATATTCAGACAAAATTTCACGTGTTCCGCCCTACTCGAAAATAAAATCACTTTTTACCTATACGGGACTATCACCCACTATGGTCTAACTTTCCAGATAGTTCTAGTTATTATAACTTTATTATTGGCCTGATCCACTTTCGCTCGTCACTACTAGCAGAATATATTTCTTTTCCTCTAGCTACTAAGATATTTCAATTCACTAGGTTTACTCTTATTAGCTATGAATTCACTAATAAGTAACTCATATGAGTTGGGTTTCCCCATTCGGATATTTAAGGATCAAAGTGTGTTGACAACTCCCCTTAACTTTTCGCAGCCTGCCACGTCCTTCATCGACTCTTGATGCCAAGGCATCCACTAAATGCCCTTTTGCGCTTGATTGCAATTACGTACAGAGAAAAATTTTGTACGTATTAAAATCAAAAAAAAATTTAATTTTGATCAGTTATTATAAACATATAAACATTTTAAAGAACAAATAAGACAGAATAGTTTTTGGTGGAGGATAGCGGGATCGAACCGCTGACCTCCTGAATGCAAATCAGGCGCTCTCCCAGCTGAGCTAATCCCCCATTTATTGGTGGGCCGAGGAAGACTTGAACTTCCGACCTCACGCTTATCAAGCGCGCGCTCTAACCAACTGAGCTACCAGCCCAATATAATTAAATAAGCACTCAGAACTAGCATGTATAAAGAGATAGATAGACAACAATCCGGATAACTAGCGAACTAATTATCATTATCCTTAGAAAGGAGGTGATCCAACCGCAGGTTCCCCTACGGTTACCTTGTTACGACTTCGCCCCAGTCGCTGACCCTACCGTGGACGGCTGCTTCCTTGCGGTTAGCGCACCGGCTTAAGGTAAAACCAACTCCCATGGCGTGACGGGCGGTGTGTACAAGGCCCGAGAACGTATTCACCGTAGCACGCTGATCTACGATTACTAGCGATTCCAACTTCATGGACTCGAGTTGCAGAGTCCAATCCGAACTGAGATGGTTTTTTGGGATTAGCTTTATCTTGCGATATTGCTGCCCTCTGTCACCACCATTGTAGCACGTGTGTAGCCCAGACCGTAAGGGCCATGAGGACTTGACGTCATCCCCGCCTTCCTCCAGCTTATCACCGGCAGTTTTTCTAGAGTGCCCAGCATAACCTGATGGCAACTAAAAATGAGGGTTGCGCTCGTTGCGGGACTTAACCCAACATCTCACGACACGAGCTGACGACAGCCATGCAGCACCTGTGTGTATGCCAGCCGAACTGAAGAATTACGATTCTGTAATTCAAACATACCATGTCAAGGTCTGGTAAGGTTCTTCGCGTTGCTTCGAATTAAACCACATGCTCCACCGCTTGTGCGGGCCCCCGTCAATTTATTTGAGTTTTAATCTTGCGACCGTACTTCCCAGGCGGAGTGCTTAATGCGTTAGCTACGACACTGATACTATTGTACCAGCGACTAGCACTCATCGTTTACTGCGTGGACTACCAGGGTATCTAATCCTGTTTGCTACCCACGCTTTCGTATCTCAGCGTCAAAAATGGCCTAGTTAGTCGCCTTCGCTTCTGGTATTCTTTCCAATATCTACGAATTTCACCTCTACACTGGAAATTCTACTAACCCTTACCAATTTCTAGATCACTAGTTTTAAATGCAGTTCCTGGGTTGAGCCCAGGGATTTCACATCTAACTTTTTGATCAGCCTACATACGCTTTACGCCCAGTGATTCCGAACAACGCTAGCCCCCTTCGTATTACCGCGGCTGCTGGCACGAAGTTAGCCGGAGCTTCTTCTTCAATTAATGTCATTATCATCATTGATGAAAGAGTTTTACAACCCGAAGGCCTTCTTCACTCACGCGGCATTGCTGGATCAGGGTTTCCCCCATTGTCCAATATTCCCTACTGCTGCCTCCCGTAGGAGTCTGGGCCGTGTCTCAGTCCCAGTGTGGCTGATCATCCTCTCAAATCAGCTATAGATCGTAGCCTTGGTGGAGCAGTTACCTCACCAACTAGCTAATCTAGTGCGGGCTCATCTGAAGGCGATAAATCTTTCTCTTTGCAGACACATCCGGTATTAGCTACAGTTTCCCGCAGTTATTCCGAACCTTCAGGTAGATTCCCACATGTTACTCACCCGTGCGCCACTAAATCCGAAGATTTCGTTCGACTTGCATGTATGAGGCATGCCGCCAGCGTTCGTTCTGAGCCATAATCAAACTCTTAAGTTAAGTAAATTTGACCGAAGTCAAAAATTACGGAACGTCCGTTAAAGCGGAATACTTCTTGTATAAACAAAAGTATTTGTTGATACGTATTCCATTAACATTCGTAAAATTTAAATTACGAATTGTTGTCTACGTATCTCTTTATAGTCTTATTAACAAATTAAAGAGCATACAAAGCCTACTATTATTATATAAAAATAGAGGATTGTTCTTTTCAAAAGAAAAGAGAATGAGCCTATAATAGTATAAAAATTCCTTGTCAAATCATAAAAAATAAAAAAAAATGGCTTATTTCTGGGGATAAATATGATGATTAAATTAAATTTTAATTAAACGAATAGAATCTTTCATAAAAATTGAATATTTCTAACTTTTTAGAACTTGATACTCGTTAAAAATAATTACAATTTTGAAAAAATTTAAGTTAAACTATACCAAATATCAATAGGATAAATAAATAAAAATTATCAATTTTATTTCTTCTAAATTGACCAAAGTTTGCAATAAAAAAAATCAAAAATAAATATTTTTTTCTATATTTTAAAAAAAAAATATCGTTTTCTAATCTAAAAATTTTTTCAAAAACTTTTAGATGATTACTAGAAAGATTATTTTTAAGCATTAATAATCTTTTATAAATTCCTTTGAAACCCATATTAGCGCCTAATTCATTTAAGTCATGTTGTCGGTAACCAACAACAATTTCGTTGTCTATGTACCATTTGTAATTATTAGTACGCATTAAGAAATAAATGAACCAATCATGAACTTTAATATTATTATAAATTATTGACCAATTATTTTTTATAAATTCTTTTAAGAATTTAAAAGCATTTTTTTTAATTACAAATGTACATCCAGGTCCAGCAGATTCAAAAAAATGATCATATTTTTTTTGGTTTTTGTTTAGTAAAATAGATTTCTTTTTTCCATTTTGCCAAAAAGCTCTTACTGACGCTGAATAACAGCTGAAATTTGAGTTATTTAGAATTAAATGTGACTTAAATAACTTATTTTCAAACCAAATATCATCCTGATCGCTAAAAGCAATATAATCGTATTTACTAATAGATATATCTTTTATCATTCTAAAAAAATTTTTTGCAGCAAGATTAAATTTTGACTTTCTTTCAAGTATAAAAATATTTGAGTTTTCTATTTTTTTTAAATATTCATAGGTTCCATCATTAGAATGATCATCACTAATATATATATCCACATTAACATTTTTTTGAGTAAGTATTGAATTAATTTGTTGGTCTAGCCAAACTATACCATTATATGTAGTTAATAATATACAAAAGTATGGTTTATTTTCCACTGAATTTATAAAATTTATTAAAATACCATTCTACTGTTTGAAATAGATTAGTATTAAAATTATTTTTAGATTTATAGTTAATTAATTTAATTATTTTTTTATTATCTATTCCATATCTAAAATCATGCGCTAGTCTGTCCGGAACATGTAAAATTAAATCTTCAAAATTTACATTTTTCAAATGATTTTTTTTAAAAATTTTTTTTAAAATTTTTATTATCATATATATCAAATCCATATTAGTTATTTCGCAATTATTACCAATATTGTAACTATGCCCTTCTTCTCCCTTTTGAACAAGTTGCATTAAAATATTTACATGGTCTTCCACAAAAATCCAGTCCCTAATTTGATTACCTTTTCCATATACTGGTATTTGTTTATTTGTAATACAATTTAAAATTACCTTTGGTATTAACTTTTCTTTATGCTGAAATGGGCCGAAGTTATTTGAACAATTGGTAATAATTATTGGCATATTATAAGTTTTATACCAAGAGTAAGCTAAAAGATCGCTTGATGCCTTTGTAGCAGAGTAAGGTGAACTAGGAAAATATTTATTTTGTTCTGTAAATTTTTTTTCATTTAATTTGAGAAAACCATAAACTTCATCAGTAGAAACATGGATAAATTTGCATTTATGATTATTAATTATTTTTTTGTTATTCCAAATAATTCTTAGTGACTCAAGTAAGTTATATGTTCCAAAAATATTGGTTTTAATAAATTTAACAGAATTTTTAATAGAATTATCAACATGGGACTCTGCAGCTAAATGAAAAACAGTATCTGGTTTGAAAATTTTTATTTCTTTAAAAAGTTTATTAAAATTATTTATATTTAGTTTTAAAAACTTATAATTTTTTTTGTTTTTAAGTAATGACTTTTGATAATGTGAGCTATTTGCGTAAGTTAATGAATCTATATTAAGAATATTATATTTTTTATTTCTAATTAACTTTCTAATTAATGAAGATCCTATAAAGCCTAATCCACCAGTAATTAAAATATTTTTCATTTAAATTTAATCTATTCTTATTTTATTTAAAAAATTATTCAAAGAATTTTCCCATTCTAAAATATTTAAATTAAAATCTTTTTTAATTTTTTGACAATTTAGTTTAGAGAATAATGGTCTTTTTGCAGGCAAATTAAGACTAGTAGTATTTACTTTATTTATTTTCAAATCAGTTTGCATTTTTTTTGAAATTACATTTGCAATATCAAACCATGAGCAAAGTCCTTCATTGGTAAAGTGATATAGCTCAGGTTTATCTATTTTAGTTATATAATTATTATTTATAATGTATGACAACATCATAATGACATCTTCAGCATTTGTAGGAGATGAAATCTGATCATCAACAACATTCAATTCGTTATTATTTTTAATTTTTGAAATTATAGTTTTGATAAAATTTTTTCCATATTCTGAATACAATCCACTAATCCTAAATATAATTGAGTTTGTATTTGAGTTTAATATGATATTTTCAGAATTTGATTTAGTTAGGCCATAATAATTTAATGGATTTTTTTTATCAGTTTCAGAATAAGGTTTATTAGTTTGTCCATCAAAAACATAATCAGTTGAAAAGTGTACGAATAACTTGTTACTGTGACGAATATACTGAATTATTTTTTCAATTAATAGTTCATTAATTTTATAAGCCTCATCATTATTTACTTCAGCTTCATCTACCTTTGTAAAAGCAATAAAATTTAAAATTATATCTGAATTTAATTTTTCTAATTTATCAAATAAATTGTTATCACTTAAAAAATTAAAACTTCTTAAATTTAAATATTCAAAAATAGTATTTTTAAATACTTTACGATTTTTTTTAAGGGTTTTACCTAATTGACTTGTTTCTCCTAGTATTAAAACTTTTTTCATTAAATTAAAACAATGGTTCTATATCTTTTAAATTACTTAAATTTTTATCTTTATCAGAAATAATGATTTTATTTTTCTTTAAAAAATTACTAATTTTTAAATCTTGATCAAAAGGTGAAATACCTGAGTCATGTTTTTTTGAAAAATAATTATTCACCTTATATCTTACTTTTGCATATTTGCTTTTTACGTAAAATCCATGAGCATATCCTTCAGGAACAAAAAGTTGTAATTTATTGTCATCTGAAAGTTCAATTTTTAAAAATTTTTTATAATTTTTACTATTCCTTCTTAAATCAACTACAAAATCAATTATTTTTCCTTCAATAACTTCAACTAATTTTGCTTGTGGAAAAGGGTTTTTTTGAAAATGAAGACCTCTAAATACATTTTTCTTAGATTTAGAGACATTTTCTTGTACTATCTTAAATGATTTATTTAATAATTTATTTAATAAATTAATTTTTAAATTCTCATAAAAGTATCCTCTTTTATCCTTAATTATTTGTGGTTTAATTATAATTACATCATAAAATTTAGTTCTCTTAAACAACATTGTTAATAATTTTTTTTAAGTATTGAATATAAGAGCTATTCCCTTTTATTTTTTTAATATTTTTTATTAATTTATTAATATTTATAAAGTTATTATTAAGTGCAATCTCTTCTAGACAGGCTATTTTTAAACCCTGTCTTTTTTCAATAGTATATATAAACGAAGATGCTTCGTTTAAATTTTCATGAGTACCTGTATCAAGCCACGCAAAACCTCTGCTTAGTTTAATAATTTTAATTTTTTTTGTTTTTAAATAATAATTATTTATTGAAGTAATTTCAAATTCGCCTCTTTTTGATTTTTTAATTTTTTTCGCAATATCTGCTACACCTTTAGGGTAAAAGTATATTCCTGTAATAGCATAATTACCAATATGCTTTTTTGGTTTTTCAATAATTTTAATTGGAATATTTTTACTATTATATTTTACAACTCCATAAGATGATGGATTTGAAACCTGATACGCAAATAAAGATGCGTACTTGTTTGAATTACTAATTGCTAATTTAAGATTTTTAACTAAATCACTCCCATAAAAAATATTATCTCCAAGAATAAGACAAACCGGATCATTTTTGATAAAATTTTTACCTAATACTAATGCTTGAGCTATGCCTTCAGGCTTTGGTTGAATCTTGTATTGTATTTTAATACCAAACATAGAGCCATTTTTAAATAAATTTCTAAAATTTTTGATGTTATCTTTATCTGAGATAATTAATATATCTTTTATTCCTCCTAACATTAATACTGATAGAGGATAATATATCATTGGCTTATCATAAACAGGCAATAATTGTTTTGAAATTGAAAGAGTCAATGGGTATAATCTCGAACCCTCTCCACCTGCAAGAATTATTCCCTTCATATTAAATTCTATACAAAGTTAAAAAATAGAAAAGTATTAAATTATTAATTAACATAAAATAAAAAATTTTGTATTTATCATAATATATCATGGCAAAATTTATAAAAACTGGTAACAAAAAAATTAGGTTTTTACCATTTGTATTTAAGGGAAATAATATAAAAAAATAAGATATAACAGTCATAGCTGAGATAAGCATATAAAATGATTTAGTATTTTCTATGCTTAAGTTAATTAAATCTTGTCTCAGAAAAGATTTATATAAAATCAAAATAAAAACATAAAAATTTAATAAGTATAAAAGAGGAACTTTGATTTCTTGAGCAGAAAGAAAAATAAAACTCATTGTTGAATGAATAACTCTTAAAATTAATGGGTATTTTTCCATAGCTATTGTAAAATCATTATCTTTATTTACTCCCGCCATACCTTCTATAATGAAATTATATTTGAAACTAAAAATATTTGCTTCAAATATATATAAAAAAAAATAATTTTTGAAAATCAGAAGAAATACTATAGAAAATATTATCAAAAAAATTATTTTTTTTAAATTAAAATAATTATTCAAAAAAGTGACACTTAAATATATAAAATAAAAACTAAAAAGAAATAAAAAACTCCCAATATCTAATTGGAACAACAGAAGTAATAAAATTGAACATAGATAAAAATTGTTAATTATTAAAAAAAATGAGATTGACAAAATTAAAGAAATTTTTTCAGGCGAGAAAAGTCCAAGAAAATAAATAAAACTTCCATAGAGAAAAGTCAACAATACTGAATTCGATAGATTTTCTGATGATAATTTTTTTAATATAGAGATGTTCTCATCAATAAAAAGAATGTATATTAAAAGAAAAGTAGGTAAAGAGAACAAAATAGTTGTAATAAAATTTACCATAAAAATTTTAAAAGGTGGGTTGCAGAACATTTGATTTACAGATGCCCACAAAGATAATGTACTTGATTGTATACCGCAATTATTTGAAATATTGTAAGTTACAAAAAGTTCAGGATGTAGATATGAATCAAAATAATGATTTAAAAATTCTAAATAAAAAATTGATTTTAGAGTTAAATCAGGTTCATCACTGTAAGGAAATAAAAATCTAGAGAGTATGAAAAAAAATAAAAAAAAAATTATATTATAAAAATAAAAATTAACTCGATTCATAAGGTCCCATTTTTTTTAAAATAGAGTGCTTTAATGAATGAATGAAAGTATAAATGAAGTTTTTATCAAATTTTTCAATTATCATAAAACCAAAGAAATATTTTATTAAATTAATAAAAATATTTATTTTCCATAATAGGGGAATATTTTTTGAGTATAACATCAAATAAAATCCATTTCTAAAAATGTAATAATATCTTTTTTTATTGTGTTTAGGATATTTACTTAAAAAACTATTTTTATTTTCAATACCAAGTTGATGATATATTATATTTGTAGGTATCATAAAAATGTAATATTGATTTTTTTTTGCTCTCCAGCACCATTCATAATCTACCCAATCTATAAATAGTTTTTCGTTCATATAACCAATTTTTTCAAATGCATCTAAATTTACAAACAGGCCGGATGATATTGTTTCTGAAACAATTATATCTTTTTTATGATTATTATACTTAATTCTTAAAAAACCTTTTCTAATAATTGCTGGATATACCACTTTATTGTTAATATTATGAAATTTAGGAGTAAGTGCAGCTATCTTATTAGTTTTACTTAATTCTTTATATTTTGAAATCATTTTGGATGAATATTTATTAGTAAAATTAGTATCTTGGTCAGATAAAATGACAAACTTGTATTTTTTTTTTCTAATAATTTTTATTCCTACATTCTGTGCTTCGGCAATACCTAAATTTTTATTCATAAATTGATAGTTTATTTTTTTATTATTTATGAAATATTTTTTATGATTATTTTTAGAATTATCTATAATGAAAATTTCATTAACTTGACTAGATAATGAATTAATACATTGATTAATTTTATTTAGATCTGGTTGATAAAGAATTATTAGTGAGCAAATAGATTGATAATCACTATTTTTTGACATTATTTAATACCGGCAATAATCAGATTATTTTTATCAAAACTGTATTGAATAATATTAATTTCACAATACTCAAAAATTTTTCTCAATAATTTTTCACTAAATACGTGATGATGTAGATGTCTATTATTTAAATTATCATAAGATCTAATTTTAAAATTTTCAAAATTTCCAGCAGGTAGATCTTTTTTCAGATCGTGTTTCTCTAAAATTTCTTTAACATGAAAAAGATCTGACTCTTCAGTATTATTTTTAAAATCATTTAGTATATGATCAAATGTCGTATATTCTCTCTTATGATCAAAATTATTTTTTTTATTTGGTAAAATTAAAAAAATACAACCACCTTTTTTCACTACCCTTTTCCATTCAAGAACTGCTTTAATAGGGTTTGCAATATGTTCAAGGGTATGACTTGATATAACAAAATCAAATTGATCCTTCTTTAGTTTATTTAAATTTGTTGCTTCAAGTATAAATTGATTACCAATTTTGTTACCAAAATATCTAAAATTTTTACCATCAATAATTTCACCTTCCCAAAATGTTTGAGTACTAAAATTTATATTAGTAATTGAATTGACATCTTTATATACTGGAAATAAATTTTGAAAAATCCTACTTGGGCCTCCAATTTCTACTCCACTTTTATTATGAAAATAATTTTTTACAGAATCATAACTATAACTTTTTATAGTCAAAATATCTTTTATATTCCTAACAGCCTTTCTTAGATAAGAAGGGGAGTATGTAAAATATTCTGAAGTGTTATAGTACGTTCTATTTGTAATAATTTTATTAGTTTTAATATTAAAATTATTTAATACATTTGCATGTGGAGTATTAGCGGGTTGATCATCAAAATACAAAGCTTCATTATGATGATTAATTAATTTTGAATATATAAGAGTAGAGCTAAGACATCCAATAACAGAAACTTTTACATTTTTGTTAATATAATATTCTGCAGGTATACTATTACTAGCTAAAATAACTTTATTTTTAATCTTCAATTTATTTATTTGATTATTTGTCATATTTGGATGAGGTTTATGTATAATAATTTTATTAGGGTATTGTCTTAAATAATTAATTATTAGTTTCTCAACAACAATGTTTTTATTCACTGGTGAATGAAGTTCTTCTAAATATAAAATATAATCTTCTTGTGGAAGATTTTTATTTTCAAATTCAATTTTTACAACTTTATCATTTTTAGTTTTTGTAACTAAATTTTGTAAAGAAAAAAAATAACCAGAGTCAAAATTGATACGATTAAAGTTACTAGAATGTGAATAATTAATATCATAAATGTGTCCTGCTACAAGTAGTTGTATAAATTGTTTAAATACAGTTAGATAATGATAGTAATAAATATTTATTATATCAAATATTTTAAAATGAGTATTAGCATAAGTTCTACTGTTAAAATCTTCACCAGCTTTAACATAATTAGATATTCCATGGGAAAGTAGAACTTTATTCACTTTTTTTCTAAAAAAATAATTGCTAACAAAATTTACATAAGTTGAAGCATAAAAAAAAATTTCTTTATGATTATTATTTGCTACTTCTTTTTTTATAAGATTAAAAAACTTTATTCTAGAATAGAAATTAGTGTCATCCATATATTGAATTTTATCATTGATATTACCTAACCATTCAAAATGCTCTTTGTTTTTTTCTCCCATAAAAAATATTTTAATATCTTTATTTGCAAGATATTGATTTACAATAGACTTTGTAATTAAAAGATCATGAATATTAAAAAGATAAAATATATGAAATTCTTTTTTTTTAAATTTGTTCATTTTTTTGAAACCAAAGCTCTAAATTAACTAATTGCCATAAAAACATCATATGATTATCTTTTATCTCATTATTTTTAATTATATTTAAATGCTCATTAATAACATAATTTACATTGTTTAAGTTATAAATCCCTCTTTCTTTAAATTTTTGAGAATTAACTAAATCCATTAAAAAACTTAAACTTGTTTGCGAAAACCACAAATGAGCAGGCGCATTCCATCCAGTTTTTTTAATTCTTTTTCTTGTTTCGTCAGGTAAAATATTTTTCATAGATTTCCTTAATAATATTTTAGTAACTCCATTTTTAATTTTAAGTATATTAGGAACTTTAAACATGAACTCAACCAATCGATAATCAAAAAAAGGAAGAAAGTTATCAATATTATAATAATTTGCATTCCTTAGTTGTGCTCTAACGCTGCAAGGAACGGTTTCGTAAAATATATCTTGGTAGGTTCTATTCTTTAAATAAGAATTATATGGATGTTTCATAAATGGTTGTTTTTTCTCATCAAAAATAGGTTCTAAAATTGTATTTGAATATCTATATAATCTCTCTTGATCAGCTTTGCATCTACCAGCTGTGTTTGGATCAATATTCTTAGCAATATATTCATTTGCAATTTTCAAACTCTTTTTAAATATAGGATGGTCATGATTTTTTACCCAAAAATTTACCTCTTCATTGAATGTATTAAAATTATTTTCTGAATAAAGTAAGTCAGCAAAATAGTAAAAAAAATATTCATATTCACCAGCATTCAATTCATCGCCACCCAAGCCTCCAAATAAATTTGAATAACCTAATTTATTAATTTCTCTACACATAATAAAGTTTGATAGCCAAGTAGCAGTAGCTATTGGTTCGTCATTTGCTTCAATCATTTTATCTAAATCAGCTTGTAAATTTGGTTTTTCTATTTCAATTGCATGCCATTTTGAAACAAATTTATCTAGCATTGAAGATATTTCTTCACTTTCATCATATGTTTTATCTTTATAAATAGTTGAAAAGGCTGGCTGTTTATTCCCAGTTGCTTTTACTGCATTAGCCAGTACTGTTGAAGAATCCATACCTCCTGAGAGTGTAAAGGAGGGTTTCTCAACATCATTTAATCTTATCTTAACTGAGTCGAGTAATAACTCTTTATATTTTTCAACTAAATCATTTTCATTTTCTTTAAAATTTTCCTGGGTATTTTCTTCAAGTTTCCAATAACTTTCCAAAGTTAAATTTTGAATATTAATTTTTTTTTCTGAATTAAGACTTAATTTTAAAAATTTTGATGCTGGTATTTGAAATATGTTTTTATAAGGTGAATATTCAGGCTCATTATCAATATACCTATAATGATATCCAGCAAATCTTTTTATAAAATTTATATCATAATCACTATCGTGTATAAATTTAGAAATAATTGAAGATCTGGAGGAAAACAAAAAGGATCCATTACTTATTGAATAATAGATTGGCCTTAATCCAAATCTATCTCTACATAAAAATAATTTTTTTAATTCACTATCATAAATTGATAAAATAAAATCCCCATTAAGTTTGCATAGCATTTTAGAAATTCCAATTTCTTTGTAAAGAAAAATTAATAAGTTTCTTTTACTTTGCCTGTATTCATTAGCAATTTGATTAAGATTATAAATCTTTCCATATACAGAAAGTGTAATTTTATTTTCAAAATTTATGAAGTGATTATTATTATTATAAATTAAATTATAATCTCCATTTTTGAATTCATTATAATCATCATATCTGCAGTTTACATTGATTAGTTTTTTTTTAAATAATTGTGTTAATCTCTCTGTATCTTTTATAAACAAGTGGCCTAGTAATTCAGACATATATCTATTTAGTTATTTTTAAAAATTTCCAATAATGATCATGATCAATAACATTTTGTGGTTTTCCACCTGTAAATTGATCCTGAATAAATTCATATTTACATTTAAAAAGTTTTAGAAATTTTTTTATTTCATTTAAGTTATATGTGTTGATATAAGTTCTAATATCAACATTTTCGTCAAGATAATTATCCTTAACATATTTAGATAAACTTTTATTTGAAATTGACTCTCTTAAAATAATTGATTTTCTAGCATATTTTAAAAATATATCCAAAGGCTTATAAATATTATCATGATAAGTTAAAACATTGATACAAATAATATGATCAAAATATGAAGATAAATCTTCTAGCCTTCCATTTATTAGTCTTTCTTTCGGAAGTCCAAATCGTGGAAGATATTTCTTTCCTATTTTAAGAAGTTTTTTGGAAGCATCTAAACCAAAGTAGTTTTTATGAAGATTTTGGGATTTTAGAGAGTGATATAAATAACCTGATCCACAACCGATATCTAAAATGGTATCCCCTTTTTTATAAATTTTACTTAATATGGTTGTGACTTGTTTATGAGCAGTCATTTCAACAACTTTTTTTAAACATCTTTGCCTATATAATATTTCTAAATTTTTAGTGTTATCCCATGCTGAATTTTCCATCCATCCATCTAATTGTATTTTTTTCATAAAATTTTTAAACTCATTTATTAATTGACATCTATTATGTCTATTGAATATTTTAAATATATATTTCTATATATTTTATCTACTTTGAAGATATTATCATAACAAATCACAATATTTTTTTTATTAATTATTTTAGCATGTATCATCACAGAACTTTCAGAACCTAATAAATGAACTTTTCTATGAGGTGGAATATAAAATTCTGCAGGAATTCTTGGATCAACAACTATTACTTTTTTTTTTGTTTTCAATTTTTTAATTTTTTTACCTAGTAAATTCAGATGAGGCTTATGAATAATAGTATCACAATTTATTGAGTTTAATTTTTCTTCAATTAATTTTCTTGTATTAGAATAATTATAAGATGGAGAATTAAAATTTTCAATAAATAATATATAATCTTGATTTGGTAAATTTATAAATTTTAATGATGGAAATTTTAAAAGAATATCATTTTTTGTCTTAGTATATAAATTTTCTAATGAATAAAAAAAACCATTATCAAATTTAATTTTATCAGCACCACTGTTATGTAAAAAAAAAGGATCATAAATTTTAAAACACATTAAAAGTAAAAGTGACTGTCTTAATCTGAAATAGATTTTGTCATATATTTTAAAAAATTTAAGAATTAATATATTTTTTCTATAAAAATTTTTTGCATCATGATCAGAATTATATTTATCTATATAGTTTGAGTTACCATGTGATAATAAATTTTTTTTTATATAATTTTGTCTAAAGAAATAGTTGCTAATAAAATTTAAATAATCAGAAGCAAAAAAATTAATTTCATTATTATTTTTTTTAAACTTACTAATCTCTTTATGAATAATATTAAAATATTTTATTTTCTTTAAAATACTTTTACCTTCTAAATATATTATATCTTTATATTCCGATAACATTAGTTTGTATTTTTTGTCATATGTATTAAATACAAATAGTTTTAAGTTTGTTTTATTAATATAATTTTGATTTATGAGTGAATGGAAAAGTAAAATATCATGAGAGGAGTGAATAAAAATAAAATTTATTTTTTTCATAAATATAATAATTAATTAACTTTAATTACTAAATGATAAAATTCGTTAACTATATTTGCTCCAGTTAAAATAATTCTTTTATTTTTATTAGTTTTTACAGTATAACTTCTAATTGGGTTGGGGCTTTTTTTAATATCTATAGGTAAATTAAATTTTAAAAATTTATAACTCAATCCTAATTTTTCAATATATTTTCCTATTGTCGTAATTGAATATAATGTTAAACCATTTTCCCACCCAGAATTATTATAATTATTTCTCATTTTTGTTATTGTATCTATATTACTGCTATTAAAACATCCAAATATTATCAAAATTCCATCTTTTTTTACTAGCTTAATCCATTTTTTTAATGGAATTTTGAAATCTTCATAGTTAGTCAACATGCCAGAAGCATTAACAATATCAAATTTTTTATTTGGTTTATAATAATCAATATTTGCTTTTTCGAAATAAATATTATCATTTGTATTATTGGTTTTTGCGATATTCAAAAGTTTTTTTGAAATATCTACACCGTAATATTTAATATTATTATTTTTTTTTTGTAAATTAAATATAAAGTTTCCATTCGCACAACCTATATCTAAAAAGGATTTTGAGTTTTTTAATTTTTTAGAAATTAATTTTATTGTTTTAATTTCATGAAATTTTAGTTTTTTTCTGTTTATGTATGCATCATTTTGAGTACTAGGTTTATTCATATTTAATTTTCTAATATATTAAAACCTTTGTAGAAACTTGTAAACTATAATGAAGCAAATAAATAGATCGTATACTTACCTGAAGGCTCAATAATACGTTCTATTTTTATTATTTTAAAACCTAATTTTTCAATAAGTATTGATGCGGAAGAAATACTAAAAACATGATGGTGATCAATATAAAACTCTTCTCTTTGTTTACCTTTTTTATATGCTATCATATCAGGCACCTCTAAATATAAAATACTTTTTTTAGTCATAAACTTTTTGATAGCAAATAATAATTCATATGGTTTTTCAACGTGTTCTAGAACTTTATTAAATGTAATAAGGTTATATTTTTTATTATTTTTATATTTTGTTATATCTGCATAGGTTGATTTTATTCCTAAATCATTTAGATATTGAACCATCCTTTTATCAGTTTCTATTGCTTGTACATCCCACTTTTTATTTATAAATGATTTTGCAAAAACACCAGTTCCAGCACCCACATCTAAAAGATTTTTTACTTTGAATTGTGAATGAATTTTTAAAAAATTTAATATTCTTTTTACTCTTTGTTTATTATCAGATTTTTTATAAGGTAAATTCATTACATACAAAAAACGTTTTTTCATTCCCTCAATATCGTTATATGTTGAGTTAAGATATTCTGAATTGTATAAATTTTTTAAATTAATATTATGTTCTCCATAAACGTGTTTACAAATTTTACATATTTTGTATTTTCTAAAGTATTCTTTTTTTTTAATTTTGAAGTCTGTCTCTTTATTTGGTTTCTTTTTATAATAAAATAATAACTTACTATTTTTTGATTCACAAAAACAATTTAATTTCAGTTTATATTTTTTATTCATCAAAATATTGTTTTATTTTATTTAAATTTTTTGTATCATCCATCCAAATAATAATTTCACAACTTTCAGATTTTAAATAGCTATAAAAATCATCTTCATGATTTTTTTCTACAACAAGTATAAAATATCTATTTGATAACTTATTTCTTATTAAACACGCCCTATAATCAAAGGTAATTAATCTTCCATTTAATGAAGGTGATGCGTAATATCCCCAGCTTTTTTTTGCAAAATCATATTCATTTCCATTATTTGTTTTAAATGTTACTTGTTCATCATCTTCTAAAATTATTTCAGCGCAATCCTTCATAGGAAACTTTTCATGTGTTCCAACCATAAACTCTCTTGGAGGATTTTTATTAATTACTTTCATATTTTCTCCTATAATTTATTAATAAATTATAAATTTTATTTATAAAATTTAAATTAAATAATTTTTAATATACCAAGAATTTTTTTTATTTTTTTTCCAAATTTTTTTATTTCTGTGTTTTTCAATAATTTCAAAGAATTCTTTAGTTGTTATATTAGTAAACTTACAAAATTTTTTGATATCATCAATTGGTGGTAAATTCTTATCTTTCTCGATAATTTTTATTGCTTTTTCTCTTGATATTCTTCCATTTCTTATTTCTATTGATAAATTATCAAATAATCTAGTAAATCCAAATTTATACCATTTCAACCAATGATGAATTGAAATAAAATCATCATCAATATCTGCATAATTATAGTATCCTGTTCTTGGTTTTTTTGGAAATTTAAAACCATATTTCTCTGAAAAATTTTTGGTTTCATTAGGATCCCATTTCAAATAGTGACCTAGAAAGATAGCTTTGACATTACTTTTTTTTAGATCGACTTTGTTGGGAGGTAAATAACTCAACATATCTTTTTTTTTCATGGTATTGTCTATCCATGAATCTATTGATGTTCCTTGAGTAACACCATATTTTTTTATCCAGTTATGATTTAATTCAAATCCTAAATCTCTTTTATCACTGTTACCATATTCAAAAGCTGAATTTTCACCATAAATTACATATGGTATATTTAAATTTACAGCAATTCTAATAGGGATATTAAAAATTGAAAAATGCATGGGTATTGCTGTGCTTCCATATTTTTTTAATGCCTTGAGCATAAATTGTGATTCAATTTTAGGATTGATTTGCCAATCAATATGATCAACTCCCTGAGAAATTAAATTTATTAAATTTTTAGAACCTATTTCTGTTCTAGCAGGAGTTTTCCAAGTAACTGCAAGAGGTTTTAAGCCCAACTGAATGCATTTAATAATTTGCCAAGTACTATCTTTGCCTCCAGAAACCGGAACAACACAATCATAATTATTATTTCCTGATATTGTTTTAGCTTTTTTTACAATTTGTTTTAATTGTTTTTTTCTTTCACTCCAATTAATATTTTTTTTTGTTTTGTGATTTTCACATGCATTGCATATACCTTTAGTATTAAAGACAAGATTTGGCCTACTATTAGGTAGAACACATTTTATACACCATTTTAACTTCATATAACTTCAGTATCTAGAAAAATTTTAGCATTTATAAATGAAAATAAAAATTTACTATAATGGTTTGGTATAACATCAAGATAAAATAGTTTCTCTATTTTTTTTAAGTTTATATAATCAAATATTTTTGAATTTTTATCTAATAAATATTCTTTTATTTTATTGTCATTAAAATTAATCATAGAATTAATTGAGGCATTAAAACCTCTTTTTCTTCTATCAAGTCTTACATGATCATTTAATATATTTTTCATAGATTCTCTTAATATATATTTACCATAACCATTTTGAATTAAGTATTCAGATGGTATTTGTAATGAAAATTCAAATAAATTTTTATCTAAATATGGACTTCTATTTTCGATAGAAAAAAACATTGCATTTAGATCATCTTCATTAAGAATTAAAGGGGTAGTTTCGTAAAATAATTCATTTAACATTCTATTTCTAAGAATATCTTCTGAAAAATTTTTTTCAAAAAAATTATCTTTTTTTATATTGATTAAATAATTTTCTAATAATTCACTTTTGTCATAGATATGTTCTCTAAATTTAGGATTTTCTATAAATGAATCAGGATTTTTCAATAAAGGGTTTCTTACATAATTATAGATATATTTTTTCCAATATTCTAAATTTTTTTTGAAATGATTGCTGTGTTTAATTTGATTTAAATGGAAAAGAAAATGATCATAATAACCAGTAAATATTTCATCTGCTGCAGTTCCAGATATTGAAACCTTAAATCCTTGCTTTGATACTTCTTTGTATAAAAGTGACTGAATATAATATGAAATAGTTGCAACTGGTGCATCATGATAATTAATTAATTTCTGCAAATTACTAATAACGTCATCGTGACTAAGATAAATATACTCATGTTTACAGCTAAGATCTTTAACAGTTGCATCCATATTATCCTTTTCATTATATCTTTCATCTGAGTCGAGTATTGAAAATGTTTTAAATTCACAATTTAGTTTTTTAGATGCAATGGAAACTAGTGAAGAAGAATCAATACCTCCACTTAGGCAAAATGCTAGAGGTACATCTGAACGTATTCTGAGTTTCATACTATCAATTAATAATGCTCTAACTTGCTCTATACAATCTTGTAATGATAATTTATTGTTTGGTTGGTATTTTGGATTAAAGAATGTTTCTTTTTTTAACTCTTTTTTATAATTAATTAAAATATTTGAACCAGATTCAATTTTTAAAATATTTTTATAAAATGTCTGATTTTTTTTATTGAGTGACTTGTATCCATTATTTAAATAATTTCCAATTTGTAAAGGATTAATTTCTATTTTATTTTTTAAAATACTTTTCAAATATTTAGTCTCAGAAAAAAAATAAAAACCATTGTTATCTTCATAAATATAAAGGGGCTTTTCTCCAAATCTATCTCTTGATAGAAAGATATCATTAGTTTCAGTATTTAATATTGCAAAAGTCCACATTCCTTCAAAATATTGTACGCAATCTTTTCCATATTTTATATAGTATTGAAGTAAAACCTCAGTATCAGAATTTGTTTTGAAAATGTATCCTTCTGAAATTAAATTATTTCGTAATTCTAAATAATTATAAATCTCACCATTAAAAATTAAAACAAAATTTCCAATTTTGAAAGGTTGATTTGACCTTTCTTCAAGATCTATTATTGATAGCCGAGAATGAAATAAATAAATATTAGAATTATCATTACAGACTTTATGAAAATATGAGAAGTTGTCAGGTCCTCTATTTTTCATTGATCTAGATAAAATATCTATTTTCTTTCGGTCAATTTGATTTTTGCCTATATAACCTGCGATTCCACACATATTTATTTATAAAAATAATTTTTCTTTAAAATAGTTCTTGCACTGATATTTTTTTTTAGAATTTTATTAATTACTAAATTTTCTTTGCCTGGAGATAAACCATTACCAGGTCTTACCCAAATTAAATCTGATATTTTTACTTTATGTCCTTTCTTCAGATTTCTTTTTACTGCAATTGACCTTTTGTAATCTATTATTGATTTCTTTTCAGATACATTTACTATTTTTTCTTCGTTACCTAGTATAGTTTCAATTTCTCTTATTTTATTTACTAATTTTTTCATTTCTTTAGGGTCAGATGATATTTTATGATCTCTAAAATTTGAGAAATTTTTGTCCAAAGTAAAATGCTTTTCAATAATTTCTGCTCCACATACAACTGACAATGCAGCAGCCTCAATACCAAGTGTATGATCAGAGAATCCAATTGAAGTATCTTTGAAATTTTTCTTTAAAAACTTAATAGAGTTTAAATTAATTTTATCAATTTTAGTTGGATAAGAGGATATGCAATGTAAGAGAGCTAGTTTATTTTTTTGGTTATTATTATTGTCATAAATGAATTTTACAATTTTCTTTATTTTTTTTATATCAATTAAGCCAGTAGACAATATGATTGGTTTATTAAATTTACATACCTGCTCTAATAAAGGATAGAATTCATTATCACCAGATGAAATTTTAAAGAAACTTTGAATATTGTTTAAAAATTTTGCCGATTCTAAATCAAAAGGTGTAGAACAAAAATATAATCCTTTCTTTTCTGCATATAGAGCAAGTTTTTCGTAATTATTATATGTTAGTTGAAACTCTTTTAGTTTATTAAATCTATCTTTATCTTCTATATTTACAAATAATTCTGGTACTATTGTTTGAAATTTTACTGCATCAACACCTGTATCTGCAGCGGCACTAATCATTTTCTTAGCATTTGCAAAACTTCCTTCATGGTTATTACCAATTTCTGCAACTATAAAAACTTTTTTAGAAGTATCTAAGTTTTTAATTATCATAGTTTAATTAATTTTATATTATATTTTTTTATAAATAGATCCATTTTCATTTAATATAGATAATTTAAGATTTTGATAAAATATAAAAATTAAATTACTTATTTTTAAACAAATCTACATTTTTATTTGCAAAATCTTTATACCAATTTATGTACTGCTCAAGTCCTCTTTCAATAGGAAAATCAGGTTCAAAGCCAATTTTTGTTTTTGCTTTATCAATGTTTAAAGTTCCTCTCATAGGCATTAAGTTATCTCTTTTTTTATAAACTAGTTTAGAATTTGGAAATGAATTTTTTATGATATCAGCTAATTCATTTAGTTTTCTTCCTTTTCCATAAGTAATGTTAAAAATCTCATTTTTAGCTTCTTTTGCATTAATACATTTAATAATACCTTGTATTAAATCTTGAATATATGTAAAATCTAGTTCTTCCTCACCATCTCCATTAATTGTTAATTCCTTACCCATCAAAGCATTTTCAATTAGAGCTTGACTAACTCTTCTACTAACACACCTCTCACCATACAAAGCAGAAGGTCTTATAATGCTATAAATTGTATCAAAAACTTGACTATATGAAATAACTAGTTTTTCAGCTCCATATTTTAAAGCACCGTATATTCCAAGAGGTGAGCAGTTATCATCTTCAGAAGCTACGCCATTTTTAAAATTACCATAAACCATTGATGAAGAAAAATATATTAGATGTATATTTTTGAAATTTTTTAGTGTGTCTAAGACATTTTCTAATGTTCTTAAGCTATGATCAAATGTAGAAAATGGATCTTTATTTGATCTATTTGCATGAGCAACTGCTGCAAGATGGATAACAACATCAGGATTAATTGTAGAAATATTTTGGCTTACTAAATTGTAATCTCTAATGTCAAATACATTTATTGGTATTTTATTAGCTCTTAAAACTTTTAATCTTTCATTGATAAATGAGATATATAATTCGGAATTAAATTCAGTTTGTGAGGTATAATACCCAAGATTATTTACTTGCAGTCCATCTGAAATAAAAGGAAGTCCGCCAAGTTCTTTGATCTTTAATGCCAGATTATGCCCGATGAAGCCTGCCCCACCCATAATTAAAATTTTTTTTCCTAAAATATCAACCATTTTTAATATCTATTTAAGATATCTAATACTTTATCTGCAATAAATTTCATATCTTTTTTATTTAAATGAGGCCCAATAGGTAAACAAATTGAGGAATCACTAAAATTAAGAGCATTCAAAAAATTATCTTTTTTTAAATTATATTTTTTTTTATAGTAGGTCATTAAGGGAACAGGTATTGGATAATAAATGCTTGTCCCAATTCCAGTTTTATTGATTTTGTTTATTATTTCGGTTCTAAATTTTACAATATTTTTCTTTAATAAAAATGAAAAGCAATAATACGAATACGTTTTACCTTTTTCCTCTCTCGGTGGTAAAATTATATTTTTCGATTTTTCCAAATTTTTCCATAAAAACAAATAATTATTTTTCCTAATCTTAAGAAAATTTTTTAATTTTTTTAATTGCTCTATTCCTATTGCACAACTTATTTCATTTATCCTATAATTAAATCCTAGTTCTGTTGTATCATACATACCTGGTACTGTTCTTTCGTTAAAATTTTTATTTACACCAAATGCTTTTTTTAATTTTAATTTTTCATATAATTTTTTATTCTTTAAAATAATTATTCCCCCTTCAGTTGTAGTTATATGTTTGACAGGATAAAATGAAAATACTCCTGCATCACCAATCAAACCTGTATGAATATTTCCAAAATATGCACCTGGAGATAATGCACAATCTTCAAGTAAAAATAAATTATATTTCCTTGCAATCATTTTTATTTTATTCATATCTGCGGGAACACCTAAATAATGAACGATACTTATAGCTTTTGTTCTTTTTGTAATTTTTTTTTCAATTAATTCTGGATTAATATTTCCATCGTAATTGTTTGAATCTATAAATATTGGTTTTGCTCCATTTAGTTCTATTGCGTGAGCAGTAGCAACATGTGTTTGGGAAGATACAATAACTTCATCTCCTTTTTTGAGACCTATTGTAAATAAAACTAAGTGTAAACCAGCTGTACAAGATGAAACTGAAACTGCATATGGAGCTCCTGTAAATTCTTTAAATTTATTTTCAAAGTTTACAGAATTAGGACCATGAACTAAAATTGGATTGTTCAGTACATTATTTACAGCATTTATTTCATTTTTATCAATCAAAGGTTTACCGAAAGGAATTTTTCTAGTCATACTTAACTCTCTCTATTTTTTTAGATTTATTAGATTTTGTTATAGCTAATGCAATTGACATTACTTGTAAAATTTGATTTTTACTAATAATTGATTCAACTTTGTTTACAACAACATTTATAAAATTGTTAAGAATTTTTTCCTTATAGTTTTTATTAACTTTAAAATTAATAATTTTTTTTGAAATGCCATTTTTATTTTTTAGATATAAAATGGATATTTCTTTGTTATGTATTATAGAACCTTTTGTTCCATAAATTGAAATTGTATGATGATGAGGAGTTTGTGAGCTAAAATTTGATGTTATTTTGCCTGTAACATTATTTTTAAACTTAAAAATTGAAACTATATTATCATCAAATTTTATATTTTTTTTTGATTTTGTGGATATATTATTTCCTATTGCATATACGGTTTCTATTTTTGAATTAATATACCATAAAAACAAATCAATTATATGAACTCCACCACCATTTACAACAGAATAATCAGTAATTTTACCTCTCCATCCTGATGTTATCTTTTCTAATCTTCCATAGTTATATTCACCCTCAATATGATAGATTGTTCCAATTATATGATTATTAATAATTTTTTTATAGTATTTAAAATATGGATTTTCTCTTAGGACAAAATTGCAAGAAATATTATTTTGAAAATTTCTTTTTAATACTTTCTTTATTTGAGTTAATTCTTTTTCATTTGTACAAATAGGTTTTTCAATAAAAATATTTTTTTTATAATTTAATGCTTTTATAATTTGCTGAGCATGATAATTATCGTATGAAGCAATTGACAGGATATTAATATCTTTATCTTGTATTAAATCATCAGCACTATTTTCATATTTAATATTTTTTTTACTTGAAGTAATATCTTTGTATTTTCTTTTATTAAAATCACATACAGAAACTGTATTAATCTTATTATTAGATAGATATGTATCTAAATGTCTTTTACCAACTCCTAATCCTATTACTCCTGCATTAATAATACTTTTGTTTATAAAGTTAGTCTTTTTATTTAATTTCAAGATATCTTTTAATAAAATTTTTTTATTTTTATAACCCAATAAATTTATTATTTTTTTGATTCTATAAAAATCATCTCTTGTATCAATACTAAGATTAATATTACTGTAATTTTTTTTTAAGGAAAAATTTTTTATGTTAAATTTTTTATAGTTTTTGTAAAAGTGTGATGTAACATGCTCTTTTTCTAAAGAGTCAAATTTAGAGTAATTATCGATTAATATTTTTTTTTTGATTATCTCTACAGACATTCCTTTTGGATATGATCTTGGAAAAACATTTGTAACAATATCATAATTACCATCATTAAATATTCTTATTGCTTTTGCTATAATTTTTGGATCAGTTAGTGGGCTATCACCATTTATCCTTATAAAAGAATCATGTTTATACTTTTCTAATACTTTAATAAATCTTTTTGAAACATCATTTAATGACCCTTTAATGCAATTAATTGAGTTTTTTTTACAATAATTGTAAACTTTAACATCATCTTTATTATTTGATGTAGCAACTATTAAATTTGAAATGTTTATTATATTTAGAACTTGATCGATAACATGTTGAATAATTTTTTTTCCATTTATTTCCATCAAAACTTTATTTGGTAATCTCTTAGAAGATGATCTTGCCTGAATAATACAAAGCATTCTAAAGACTCCAGTAGTATGTTTTGTTTTTTATAAAATAATCCTTATTTAAAATAGATTTAATATCAAAAATTATCGGCTTTTTCTTACCAAAAAATCCTAAGATTTTTTTATTAGAAAATTTCAGAAAATGCTTATGAGGTACGGCAAATATTAATAAATCTATATTATTAAAGTTAACAACAATTTTTGATTTGATATTATTATTCTTAAATGATTTTATATCCAAATAAGGATCAATGACATTTATATTAATGTCATTATTTAAAAGATATTCAATTATTTCAATTACTTGACTATTTCTAGTGTCAGCACAATTTTCCTTAAATGTTATTCCTAAAACTCCTATTTTTGCGTTTTTAAATTTTATATTATTAATCCTAAGAGCATTCTTTACTTCTTTATATATATGTAAAGACATGTTTGAATTAACTTTTCTACCAGATAAAATTATCTTTGGGTTATATCCGACTAATTTTGATTTATGAGTTAAATAATATGGATCTACACCAATACAATGTCCACCGACTAGGCCAGGTTTAAAATCTAAAAAATTCCATTTGGTTTTCGATGCTGATAATACATCATTAGTATTAATTTTTAATTTATTAAATATAAAGCTTAATTCATTCATAAGAGATATATTTAAATCTCTTTGAACATTTTCAATTATTTTTGAAGCTTCAGCAACTTTTATACTTGGGGCTAAATGCGTACCTTTTTTAATAATTAATCTATAAAGATCATTAACTTTTTTAGCAGTTTTTTTATTTGAACCACTTGTTACCTTAGTTATATTAGATATTGTATTTTTTGTATCACCTGGATTAATTCTTTCAGGACTATAACCAACCCCAAATGAAACATTAACTTTTAAACCAGAGTTTTTTTCAAGAAGTGGTATCAAGAATTCTTCAGTTAAGCCCGGATAAACAGTAGATTCAAGTATAACTAAATCATCTTTTTTTAATATTTTTCCAATCATTATACCGGCATCTTTTATAAATTTAAGATCTGGTTTGTTATTTTTATTAATAGGTGTTGGAACAGTTATTATATATATACTACATTTTTCTAAATCTTTTATTTTATAAGTAAATGAAATATTATTGATTTTTGATAATTTATTTTTCGAAATTTCTCCAGTTTTATCAATATTTTTTATTAACTGATTTATTCTATTTTTATCTACATCAAATGCAATTACTTGTTTTTTATTTGTAAATTCGATTGCCAAAGGTAAGCCTACATAGCCGAGACCAATAACACCAAGATAATTATTTTTTTTCATATTATAATTTAAATAAATTTTTCATTTTTTGTTGAATGCAACCATATAGCAAAAGCATCTAAAGGGACTAGCTTACTCATATTTAAAAAATCAGATGCTTGTAAAAATTTGTACTTTATTCCTTCATTAAGTTTAATATTTTTAATCATTTCTTTATTAATTTTATATTCAAAATAAGAGACAAAAATTTTATTTAATTTTTTAAATGATAAGTCAAAAGTAAATTTTGTAAAATAAGATAATTCTTTTTCTTCAATTGAAATTGACAATTCTTCATTTATTTCTCTTCTCAAGCAATTTTGTTCTGTTTCATTACTTTCAATCCCACCTCCAAAAACCCCCCAGTGTAATGGGTAAAAAATATTTCGCTTATCATCTCTAAGTTGAAACAAATAATTATTATTTTCATCGTAAATTATTGCATGCACAGCATTTTTAGAGGCTACTAAATAATCTTCTTCTGACATGAAATTATTTATAATTTTTAATAATATATGAAAAAGAAAAATTATGTTTTTCAAGAAGTTCTTGATGATTGCCATAAAAATTTATAAACTTATCTCTTAAAGTATAGCAATCCAATTTAGAAATAATTCCATTATCATAAGCAATTTCTTTAAGTCTTGAGCTTAAACCTCCATGAGGAATTGACTCTTCAAGAACTATAATTTTTTCATAATTTTTTAGTGTCTTTGTTAATCCATTTACATCTAAAGGCTTAATAGTATGATTACTTATTAGTGATGGATTAAGTCCATTATCATTAAAATATTTTTTTATTTGATTTGCTAAATTCATAGTAATTCCATAAGTAATTATTGCAATTTTGCTGCCTTTATATAAGTACCTAATTTTACCAAATTCAAAATTGTCTGCATTTTGAGTAAAATCTGGCTCTCCTGCTTTTCCAAGTCTCATATAAACTGGGCCTTTACTATCTTTAGCGCACCAAGTAGTTGCTAATTTCATCTCGGAGGGGTCACAAGGAGCTATAACTTGCATATTTGGTAATGTACTAGCTATAGCAATATCTTCGGCTGAATGATGAGTTGAGCCAAGTGTTGAATATATTAAACCAGCCCCCATTCCTATTACTGTGACAGGTAAATTTTGATAACATAGATCTACTCTAATAAATTCAAAAGGCCTAAAAAGAGAAAAGGAAGCAATTGTATAACAAAAAGGCCTCATACCTCTAAGCGCAAGACCTGCAGCTATTCCTATCATTGATTGTTCAGAAACACCTGTGTTTATGAATCTATTTGGAAAATCCTTTTGAAAGTCAAGCATTGAACCTGCTGGAGATATATCAGCAACAAGAGCACATATCTTAGAGTCTTTCTTTCCAATTTCATATATCGCTTCAGCAAATTTATTTCTCATGATTGTATTTCAAGTTCTTTCATTGCGATTTTATATTCTTCTTCATTTGGCGATCTGTAATGCCAAATTGGTTTATTTTCCATGTATGAAACGCCCTTACCTTTAGTTGTATTACAGATAATTATAAAAGGTTTTTTAGTTTTTCTACTATTATATTTCTTTATTATATCCTCCTGATCATGACCATCAGCTTCAAAAGTTTCCCATCCAAAAGACTCTAATTTTGATTTGATTGGATAAAATTTAGGATGAACTTCTCTTGTAACTCCAAATGATTGCGAGCCGTTGTGATCTAAAAAGCAAATTAAATTTTCACAATTTAAATTAGCAGCCATCATTAAAGCCTCCCATGTAGATCCCTCTTGTAATTCGCCATCACTGATCACAATAAAAATTTTTCTTTCTTCACTATTTATCTTATCAGCAGTATGCATTCCCACCGCTAAAGCCATACCATGACCAAGTGAACCTGTTGATGCTTCAATTCCTGGATTTCCATAATCTGGATGAGCACCTAAAATTCCTCCGGGCTTACAATATTCATCAATTTGTTTATCAGAAATTATGCCAAGATAATTTAATACTACATACTGCATTATACAGCTATGCCCTTTTGACATAATAAATGTATCATTAAATTTTTTTTCAGAAGTTTTAGACATTAATTCATTGTAAATTAAATCTACTATTTCAGTAGAAGAAAAAGCACCTCCAATATGTAAAGCAGGGACATTTTGAGAAATTTGAAGTATTTTTCTTCTAAAAAATAAACATCTATCTTTGTTATTATTTATTTTATTTTGCATTTTATATAATTGTCCAATAATAATTACCTGTATATCCAGCTTTATTAAAAAGTTTTATCCAGTTTTCAGGATAGTCATGATAATAAGCAGTTAAAACCCAGCTCTCAAAAACCTTTTTTTCGTATTCGTTTCTATAAGAATCAACTTGTATAAAACTTTTTCCTTTAGAAACTCGCTCAATCTCTGTAAGACATTTAATTACACCATTTTGATCATAATTATGGATTGTATTTATAGAAATAACAAAATCAAAACATTTGTCAGGAAAAGGAAGTCTATCAGCTTTTCCTAAATGTAGTCGACCAATAGTTTCTTTTTCTGATTTTGAAATAGCATATTCTGAAATATCTATTCCATATGCGTCAATACCCAAGTTATGAAGATCTTTAACCAAAAACCCTTTTGCACAACCAATGTCTAAAACTTTATCACCTTTTTTTAAGTCGTAATGATTTATAATATCTTTGGCAACTGGCACCCATCGACCATCATATTTATACCCCCCATATCCATACTCTCTTGGTCCGTCAAAGTACATCTCACCATATTCTCTTGAAATTCTTATAACTTCATCAGATTTATGTGTTTCTCTACTTTTAATGTCTCTTTTTTTTGGTTTAGGCAAAGATTTAAGTAGGTCAAGCTCAGACATTTTGGAATTTGATATATTATTTATCTAATAGTATAAACCTTTTTTTTGCTAATTTTAGGCTTTTTATTATTTTTAAAGATAAGTCTCTTCTGAAAGGCATAATTATATTTTCAAATTTATGTATATCTTTGACTGAAAGTATTTTTTTCTTCATGTGATAATTACCTATCTTATTAATATCTTGATCTATAAATTTATAATCCTTATTTTTTATTGATTGAGCAACCCATGTTGCTGCTATTGAAGTTCCAAAAATAGCTATATCACCCTTCAATTTTGTTATTTTGTTTAAAAAATTTTTATAAGAATTAAAATAAATATTTAATTTTATTTTTTTATTTATAAAATCATTATAATTGTATAGATTTTTATTTAAAATTTTATTTTCATTTCTCATTTTTAATAAAAAAGATATCTCTTTAGGTATTTTTTTATTAAATAAAAATATTTTATTTAAATTTAGTTTTTTATTATAATTTCTAAAATCACTTTTAGCAAAATGAGAGCTATGATCCGCAACAAGAATATCAAAAGGAGAGTTCTCAAAATCTGGAACTTGAATAAAAAGATATCCAGTTTTTTTAAGTAAATATTTAATTTTTTCTAAAAATAAAACAGGATTTGGAACATGTTCCAATGTATGAATTAAAACAATTAAATCAAATTTTTTATCAATCTTATCAAGATTTAAAAAAAGTTTTTTAAAATTTTTAATTTTTTCTAATTTTTTTTTAAATCTTTTATCTTGCTCTAATCCATATAATTCCCAATTAGAATATTCTTTAGAAAATGATTTAAGAAATGGACCAGTTCCACATCCAATATCTAAAACACTTCCATTTTTTTTAAATTTTATTTTAGAATTTATTAGATTTAAAATTTCCGAAGATCTATCATTCTGATCATTGTTATTAGAAGTAAATAATTTTTGATCCTCACCCCTAGCACTTTTGAACATTTCATAATTTTTATAAATAGAATTTACTCTTTTTTTCCATTTTGCATCAATAGGTTTTTGGATTAAAAAACAATTAGAACATATTGATAAATCCCCTTTATAAAAAGTAGGTTTACAATCTGAACTAACTAAATAATAATTTGAAAATTTTTTAATTTTTATTAGTTTAGCTTCACAGTTATGACAGATTAATTTTTTGCTCATAATAAGTTTTTGTATTTCTCTAAAAAATAATTTGGTATATTCGCTTCGAATTGTATATCATCAGTAAGAAGCGTATTATTATTTTTTATTATATTATTAATTTTTATTTGATTTTTTGAAATTTTTAAAATTTTTTTATTAGTATTATTTAATTTTTTTATCATTGTTGAAACCAAATCTTTGATTTCATCTGAAGAATTCTCAACAAATTCTACTTCTAGCAAATTTTTATAAATTCCATCAAGGGCACCCATTGAAAATTTTTTTTCAAACAAAGTATTAAAATCTAGCAAATTTCCGTTTTTATATTTTAATAAGCCCGGTAAGTATAAATCCTTTGAACCAAAATATAAAGTTGATAAAGGTCTATAATTAGTCATTGCTATAGGAACATTCGCTATGTGAGATATTGCGGACATACCAGAGGATGTTCCTATCATGAACTTACATTGAGTAGATAAAAAGATATCCATGAAATCTGATTTAATATTACTAAAAGGATAATCTATTATATTTTTTATATTTGGCATTCTTTTATTATTATCTTTTCCAATTCTAATAACCCAGCCGCCTGCATTTATAATTTCTTCAAAAGCAGGAAAATAATCCCTAATGTTTGCATCTCTATGATTTTCTCTACCTTTAAATGAATCATCTCTTACATGTACACATACAAACCAATCATTTTTTTTAATCCCTATTTTATTTAATTTTTTCCAACCTAATTTTTTTTCATTTTCACTTAATTGAAAGAGAGGTTTTTTATTTTGATTTTGCCAAATTTTGTTTACAAGAATTCCAGTAGATTGAGTATATAAATATAAGTTATTTTCAAACTTATAAAATTCATTTTGATGTATATCAAAAAGACTTTCATACTTCTTATATTTTTTTATTAAATTTTCATCATAGATAAAATTAATATATTTTGATATTTTTTTAATATAAAAATCATTGATTGCTTTATTCTTAAATTCATTATGAACTAGACATATAAATTTATAATTTGGAATTAATCCTAGCTTGCATGACTTTAACGTAATATCAGTGATATATGATAAACCTATAGTATTAAAAATATCTTTCGCTCGAATAAATCTAATGTTTTTTCTATTAAAATCATTACTATTTTGCATTTTGCTTAATATTTCAAAATACTTTTTCTTCAATAAAAAATAATTTTCTAAATCCAATGTATTATTTTTTATTTGAATATATTTCTGATAAAAATTAAAAGGATTTTTATTAATAGCTTCTATATTATCTAAGTAAAGTATATCAGATTTTTTTACTAGCAAATTTAGTTTTTTAAAATCAAATTTAATTTCATTTTCAATTATAAAATTGATTGTTTCTAAATAATAATCAATAAGAGAATTAAAGTTAAATTTATGAGGAAAATATTTTTCAATAAATGAAAAAACAATAAAATTAATTTTATTTTTCGAAATTACATATGATCTATAAAAACTAAATAACCATTTTAACCTACCACCTTTTTTTAAAGGATAAAAAATATAATTAATTAAACTTCGCATCATTTAAAAAATGTCTCAAATTTTGAATATTATCTAGGTTATTATACTTAGATGATAATGCGCAATATTTTGGTTTATATAGTATTTTTTTATCTGATTTTTTATAACTTATTTTTTTTACTAGATGATTATTTATATTATTAATCTTTAAAATTTTATTAATTAAATTGAAATAAGAAATTTTAGATTTTCCTGATAAATGATATATTCCTTTTTTTTCAATGCTAATTACAAACTTTACAACAAATTCAATAGATATAGGTGATATATATAGATCATGAAAAACATTAATTTCTTTATTCTTAATTATTAAATTTTTCCACTCATACAACAAACCATCATTTATTGATAAAATTTTTGTTGGACGAATAATGATAGTATTCTGTAGTTTTATTAGTTCTTTTTCTACAGAGTATTTAAATTTACCATAATTGCAGGTAGGATTTAACTCATCATTTTCAACACAATTTTTTTTCTTTCCATCAAAAACAGCCTGAGATGAAAAATATATAATTTTACAATTATTCTTAGATAAATTTTTTATAATTTTAAGAGTATTTTTTACATTAATTAATTTACTTTTTTCTGGGTATGCCTCACAATTCGGTATACTTGTTATAGAAGCACAAAAAAAAACCTTTGAATCATATATATTTAATTTTTTTGGTTTTTTAAGGTCTAAATAAATAGAGTTAATTTTAGAGTTTTTTTTTCGTGAAGTACAAATTACATTTTTTTTATTTTTTTTTAAAAATTTATAAATATATGAACCAACTAAGCTATCTCCACCTATAATAAGATACTTTTCATTACGCATTAAATTAGTAGTGTTTATATATTTTCTTTAGAACAATATCAATTTGGTTAAATTTAAAATTTGGGATTATATTTTGTATTCTTGATTTTTGAAAAGCTCGATATCCATTATGAGGCATCTTTCCAGATCTCTTAGTAAAAATAATATTAATGTTTTTATTTGAAGTTTTTTTAATTATTTTAGCTATTTGAAAAAAAGAAAAAACTTTCCCAGAAGTTGCATTAATTTTTCCATAAATATTTTTTTTGATAATAATAAATATAATTTTAGCCAGATCATTTACCCAAATGTGATCTCTTTTTTCTTCACCTTTTCCAAAAAGAACAATATCTGAATTTTGTTTTGCTAATCTCACAAACTTATTAGGGCCATAACCATTATGAGGATCTTTGCTTCCATAAACAAGTGTTGGCCTAACTATAGTTAATTTAATATTTAGAGTTTCTAATAATTTCTCTCTAGTCAAATGCATTATACCATGCAAAGAATCTGGATCTGTGATTGATCTTTCATTAATTTTTTTAGAAGAATCTGCATATACTGCGTCAGAACTCACATATATTAAATGTTTAATTTTTTTATTATCTATACCAGCTATAAAGTTATTTAACATTGTTAAATTTTCATTAAACATTTTTAAATTTTTAACAGGTGCTTTTGCTGAAATAAAAATAATTACATCATTTTCATAAATTGTTTCTTTAATCTTTTTAATTGAAGATTTTTTAAGTAAATTTAGGTTTTGACTAGATAATGCTTTGTTTTGAATTTTTTTTTTATTTAACAAACTAATTATATTTTCAGCAATAAATCCATTTTTACCAAAAATAACAACTCTTGATTTTTTATTCATAATTTAAATAATTCTATATACTTCAATAGATTGATTTTTTGTTGGTTTAACAACAGAAAAAGGGTCTATTATTATTTTTTTATCTTTAATCATTATATTATTTAAGTCTATTTTTTTATATTCATTTAAATCTAACATTACAAATATAATATTTGATTTTTTAATTAGATCTTTAATATTTTTAATTGATACACCATGAATATTTTTGATATTTTCACTTAATATAGAATCATGAACAAAAATTTTATTTGTTTTATTTTTTATTTTTTTAATAAGATTTATTGAGGGGCTATTTTTTATTGAATTTGTATTTTTTTTATATGTAAGGCCAAGAACACCGACATGCAATTTATTTAAATTTTTATTTTTTGAAACTTTAGAGAAAATATTATAACACCAATTTTTATAATAATTTGATAAATATTCAAAAGTTTGAAAAAGATGGATAGCTGATTTATTTTTTTTGCCTAAAGAAATTATGGAGTTTAAATCTCTCTCCAAATTTCCACCTGATATTCCAAGACCAGGATTTAAATATGCATCTTTGCCAATTCTAGAATCTAGATTTAAAGCTAATTTGATATCATTCCAATTAGCCCCTATTTTTTTTGATATTTCAGCAATTGAATTAGTGGTTGTAACTTGAGAAATTAAATACAAATTTATTGCAATTTTGCATAATTCAGCACTTTCATAATTCATATATAAAATTGGACACTTAAACTTTTTTAAAAAAGAATTATAGATTGTTGGAATTTTATTATTATTATTCTTTCCAACTATAATTCTTTCTGGATTTAAAGCTCTTTGAAAGGCTTTGCCAAAAATTAAAGTTTCAACTTGATAAAATAGTTTATTTTTTGGCCAGTTTATTCTTCTTGTGAAACCCGGCGGTATTTGACATAAAATAATTAATATAATATTTTTGTTTAAATTTTTGATAATCTTTTTTAGTATGTTATTTATTTCTGAATAATTACTTTTGCCCTTGCTATTTGTTTTAATATCTATTGAAATATAAACAATACTGGCTTTATTCATATGAAGAATATTATTTGTAAAAAATATTTTGTTACTATTTTTTTTATAAAGCTTATTTAAGTTTGGCTCCTTAATATCAAAATTAGATTTTTTAAAATTATCAATTTTTTTAATGTCATTATCGTAACAAATTACATCGTATTTTTTTTCAGCTGCAGAAATTGAAGACACTATACCTAAATGTGTCATACCTATAAAACCAATTTTCATTTGAGACTTTTTATTATCTTATAATTATTGATTTGCTCACTCAAATCTAAAATTCTTCTTTTCTTTACTAAATTAAAAAAATGCTTATGTTCAATTTTCCAAGTAGGATCACCAAATGGTTCAATAAATTTTTTTTCCTTTGGTATACCAGAGGGCAATATTCTTTTCCTTAAATACAAAGTCGAATCAGACCATTTACATAGATTATGTACATGTATTGAGCCTTTTTGCCCAACAATTTCACAACTAAAGTTATTTTTCCATGATGTTAAACTCATATCAAGATAATATTTAATTTTTGTATTATCTGAAACTATAAAAGCATTATCGTAAGAATTGTTTTCAAATTTTGAAAAATTTATTTTTCTAAATTTTAATTTGTAATCTTTAAACCAAAAATAAATTAAATCAATGAGATGTGAGCCAAGATCAGATAAAACACCATCTCCTTTATCTCTCCATAAACTTTGTTTTACTAATCTAGCTGTTCCATTACCATAGAATATTTTACAGTAATAAATCTTTCCTAATATTTTTTTATCTATATATTTTTTTACTCTAAGAAGATTAGGTTCAAATCTGTGATTGTAAGCAACATATAATACAATTTTTTTTTGTATAATTTGAGTGTTTATTCTTTGAAGTATTTTTTCATTTTTGAAATAAAGAGGTTTTTCTATTAAAATATGTTTTGAAAATTTTATACAAAAATTAATTAATTCAAATTTATTATAGTCAGGGGTACAAATAAAAACAGAATTATAATCGTTTATTGGCACATCATTAATTTTTTTATAATTTGCTTTTTTGTTTATTGGATCAACAGTAGCTACTACATACTTCTTTAAAAATTTTAACCTTTTTAATCCTTGAGTGCCAAGACCTACAATAATTATTTTCATTAACTTGAATAATTAACTTTTTTTTCAATCTCATTTAATTTGGTAAGTACATGGGAAGTTTTTACAGGAATATTACCATCGTACTCGCATTCACATGCAGCTGCAATAGAGCCTAGAATGGAGGAAATAACAAGTGATTTTGACGATAACATAGATAGTGTTGAGTATGCTAATAATGCATCTCCAGCACCAACAGGATCAACAATATTATTTACAAATGAATCTAGCGAGAAATATGAATTGTTAGACTTATTTTTGTATGTATTACAAAATACACCCTTAGAACCTAATTTTAAAATTAAATGTTTGTATTTGCAATTATCATACAATAACTGTGATAGCTGACCGACTGTTGCATCTTGGTTTGCAAGTGCAAATCTTGATTCCCTTTCATTTGGCGTAATAAGATCAAATCCTTTAAAATCAGTTATATTACCCCATCGACTTGCTACTTGACTATCTGCAACCTTAAAGGTTTTTTTTGATATAGCTTTTGTTAATTTATTTGTACTTATTTGATTAAAGATCCCATGTCTAAAATCACTAAAAACAACAGCATTAGATTTATCTTTTTTTAAAGATGAACATAAGAAATCAATAATTTCACTTGAAATTGGCCTGTTATCAAGTGTGTCGACCTTTAATAGTCTATAATCTGAAGCAATAAAGACATTTTTATTTGTTGTAGGTCTTGTATTATCTATGTAAAAATTAGTAATAATTTTAGTTTTTTTAAATTGATTTAAAACAAATTTTTTTAGATTATCGTTACCTAAAACTGTTGAGAAAATTACTTTTGCCCCAGCAGAGTCTAAATGTTTTGATACTATTCCTGCGCCACCAACATAATCTTCTTTACTGTTGAAATGAAGACTGAATGTAGGTGTTTTAGTTTGACCACCAATTAAAGTGGTTCTAGTATAAGTGTCTACAATTGTATCCCCAATGACATGTACCTTTAGTTTTTTGAAATCCATTAAAGTTTTTTTTAAAGTTTCAAAATTAATTTTCTCTTTATGCATTAACATTATTAATTTTTCTAATCCAACTTCAGGAAGTGACTTATTTAAAAATTTTGAGGATGAATAAACAACATCTCCAGGTGTAAAAATAATATTTCCACCGTATGATTTTAAGGCCTTAATTTCTTCTTGTGTTGCTTTAGGTAATCCAGCTGATGAATATTCAAATCCTTTTGCAAAATAATTTGGTCTTATTAATTTTATATTATTAATAGGGGTCGAATTTTTATCTATAACAACGTAATCAACCATTTCAAATGCTGCTAAATTTAAAGCTCTTAAATTTTCAGGAATATGAGGTCTATAGGTGCCTTTTTTTATATGTTTGTCACATGTAAGCGAAACTATTAGTTTATCAGCTTTAGTTTTAGCATACGTTAAATGTCTTACATGCCCTGGATGAACTACATCAAATACGCCATGACACATTATGAAATTAAAATTTTTATTATTCTTTACAATTTTTTTTAATTGGCTTGAAGTTTTTATCTTGTAGCTATATTTTTTTATTAATTCAGAAGACATAATTTTTAAGACATATATTTAAACCATGATTTTGTAGCTTTATCTATATTTTTTTTATTCCACAAGGGTGCATCTTGCCATTTATTAATTTCCTTGAGCATATTTTTAACACCTTTTTCAAACTTTACTTTAGGTTTCCATTTTAAAAATTTAGATATTTTTTCATTAGATGACCATGTACAATCTGGCTCACCTGGTCTTTTAGGTAAATAAGTTTTTTCCCCGCCTATGATATCTGCTAAGAGATTGATACTTTGAGGATTATTTGCTCCTAAGTTAAAAATTTGATTATTTACTCTACTTTCTGCAGCTTTCACAAAAGCGTTTGCAACATCAGTAACATAAACAAAATCTCTTTTTTGTTCTCCATTTCCAACTATTGTTAAGGGTTTACCAGAAAGTTTTTGTTTAAAGAAAACACCAAAAACAGCACCATAAACTCCAGTTGTCCTAACTCTTGTTCCATAAGCGTTAAATATTCTAAGGGATATGTAATTCTGTTTATAAACTTTATGATAATGAATTATCAATTGTTCTCCCTGATATTTACTTAAAGCATAAGGATACAATGGGTTGATTTTATGGCCTTCATTTGTTGGCGTTTTTGCTAAACCATAGCATGAAGATGAGGCGGCATATATTATTTTTTTAATATTATTGTTTCTTGCAGATTCAAGAATATTTAATGTTCCAAAAACATTAGTATTAAAGTATTTTTTTGGATTTTCGATTGAGGGTACAATATCTCCTTTCCCAGCAAAATGAAAAACATAATCTACATCCTTAAAAAAACTACTGTTTGGTGAAATATTAATAATATTTTTTTTTTCTAACAATAGATTTTTGTTTCTTTTATGGTGAATTAAATTATTTTCATGACCACCCGACAAATCATCTAATATTCTTACTTTATAATTTTTTTTTAATAATAAATCCACTGTATGACTGCCAATAAATCCAGCTCCTCCTGTAACGACAGCAGTCTTTTTTCTATTTGGCATTAATTTTTAGTAATTTTTTGACATTAAAATAATTTTCATTTTCAAATGTATCTATAGCAACTTGTTTCTTAAAATTTAAACATAATTCTTCTATTGCATTTTCTAATGTATATTGTGGAGAATATCCTAATATTTCCTTAATTTTGTCAGAATTAATGTGATACGACCTATTATCATCACTTGGAGTTTTAATCATTTCAATTTCAAAGCCAGGGAAAAATTTATTTTCAACTACATTTTTTACTTTTTGTGCAATTTCATTAATAGATAGATTTTGATATCCAACATTGAAAATCTGATTTTCTATAAGATGTTTAGGAGCTTCTAATAATAATTTTACAGCATTACAATAATCTTTAACATGTAAGTTTGGTCTTAGTTGGTCACCACCAAAAATTTTAATGAATTTTTTATTGTACGCAAAATTTGTTAGTATATTTACAGATAGATCTAGTCTTAACCTAGGAGCGTATCCACATACAGTTGCGGGTCTAAATATTACTCCTTCGAATTTGTCATCTGTATGTTTAAGTAGAATTGGTTCACATAAACCTTTAAATTTATTATAAAGAGTAAGAGGAAGTAAAGGATGATCCTCTTTAACATCTTTTTTATCGGAAACACCATAAACAGAACTAGATGAAGCATATATAAATCTTTTAATACCTGCTTTCTTAGCTGCAAGAACCATTGGTTCAAAGGCATCATAATTAACGCTTGTAGATAAATTTTCATCTAATTCAAAACTCGCATCATTTGAAATACATGCAAGGCTGACAAAATAATCATGATCTTTTGCGCATTCATTTATTTTATTACTGTCTCTTATATCGCCTTTTATTATTTTTAAGTTTTGATTTTTTTTTGGCAGGAATTCATCCCCAAAATACATAATATCATAAACTGTTACAAAGTATCCTGAATCTAGCAACAATGGTACTAGTTGACTTCCGCAATATCCTGCACCACCTGTAATGAAAACTTTTTTCATAATTATTTTATTTTATATCCAGCATTAGAAGCATCATTAAAAAACATTTTAACAGTATCTAGAGAAAATTCGTTCAAATCTTTTCCTATAGATTCTAACTTAGAAAGTAAATTTATTGGTACTGTGATAATATCGGTTTTAGTCTCTATTGCTTGAAAAATATTTAATAGCTCTCTAGGACTGGCCCATAGTAATTCACAATTTTTATTTAAATTTGTTCTATCTGAACATTCTTTCATTATCGTCATTGGATCAATTCCTGTATCAGCTATTCTTCCTGCAAAAACTGATAGAATCAATGGCGTATCTACCTCACCAATTTCTTTCAACAAGGTATTTAATTGATTAAAAGTAAAAATTGCAGTTACATTACATTTAACACCACTAAGAAGAAGATCTTTTACTAGATTATTGGTCGATATCCCTTTTGTATTTGTGATAGGAATTTTGACATATACATTTTCACCCCAACTAGAAATTATTTTTGCTTGTTCATTCATTTCATCAATATCGTCAGCAAATACTTCAAAAGAAATTGATTTTTCATTACTAATGTTTTTAATTAATTTTTTAGCAAAATCGTTATAATCTTCAACTCCGGCATTCTTCATAAGAGTTGGATTTGTTGTAAAACCTTTTATCAATTTATTTTCATTTAACTCTAACATGCCTTTAAAATCGGCGCCATCAGCAAAAATTTTGATATTATCTAGATTATCTACCATCAAATTTTAAAATAAAGTTTGTTGCGTCAAATAAATTTTTAAATGTTTTATAGTTATTTATATTCGATTCCTCAATTAAATCATTTTTAATAAATATTGGAGTGCATCCAGCTTTTCTTCCTGCAACCATATCAGAATGCCTATCTCCAATCATGAAACTTCGTTTTAAATTGATTTGATACTTTCTGGCTAGATCAGTAATCATTTTTGGCTTAGGTTTTCTACAATCACAATTTGCAGTTTGACTATGAAAGCAATATTTTATTTCATCTATTTTTACTTCTTTTAATATTTTGGCATTCATTTTAAAAATAATTTCTTTTTTAATTTTTTTATTTCCAACATCTGGCTGATTACTTACTATAAAAATTTTATATTTTTTTTTTTTTAATTTAATTATTGCATCAATAGATCTATTTATAAATTTAAAATCTGAGATATTTTTTGGAGCAAAGCATTTATTATTAATGTATATACATTCATTTACTACACCATCGCGATCTAAAAAAACAGCGATATTATTTTCTACCATTTAGTTTTATTAGCTTGTAGCAAGGGATGAGATACAAGACAATGCCAAACAACAGATTGAAATGACTCTGATATAGGTGTAATTAATTTTTGATCTTGTGATTCTATCAAAATAGAAACATTAGAATTTTTTGCAGCATATCCATTTTTTTTTCCAATAATTGAGAAAATCTTGGATTTTTTCAATTTTGCAAACTTTATAGCGTTTACAATATTAATACTAACTCGTTTTTTTATATTTCCTCCTCCAACAGAAAAAATTAATATGGCATCCTTATTATTTAATTTACTAATTTTTAACCATTCTGAAATACTACTATCCCATCCTTCATCATTAATTCTTGCTGTTAATTCGGATACATTATCAATTGGAGAATAAGTTTCAATTTTGCATAATTTTCTAAAATCATTTACTGCATGTGATGCATTTCCCGCACTTCCTCCTACACCTATAATAAAAAGTCTTCCATTTTTTTTTCTCAAATTAGAAAGTTGATAAGCTAATTTTTCAATTTTATTATAATCAATATTTTTAGAAGAAAGAATAATATTGCTAAAATAATTTTCTATGTGGTTAGTCATTATGATCACTTATATTAATATTTGATAGTTTTCTATTTTTAATTTCATAAACTTGATCACATCTGTTTAATAAATCTTTATCATGGGATATAATTAACAAAGTTTTTGTATTTTTTAAACTTACCAAAATATTAATTAGTTCAGTTTTAGTATTTGAATCTAAAGCACTAGTTGGTTCATCTAAAATTAATAAATCAGCAGATTTATATAAAGATCTTGCAATTCCAATTCTTTGAATTTGTCCTCCTGATAGGTTAGATGCATCTTCTTCAACATTAGTCTCTATTCCATCTGGTAAAGATTCAATAAATTCAGTTAATTGTGAAGCTGATATAGCAAAATTTAGTTTATCTTCATCAAAATTTTTTTCAAAATCAAAAGTTATATTCTGAAGAATTGAAGCTTCAAATAATGTATTTCTTTGAGAAACCATTCCGATTTTGTTATGCCATATACTAATAATATCGTTTAAGTTATATTTATCATTTAATATAATATTATTATAATCAACAACTATTAAACCTGATAATATATTTATTAAGCTAGTTTTTCCTATACCGCTTTTACCAGTAATAGCTACCATACTATTTTTTTTAAGTTCCAGTTCAAGATTATCAAAAATAAGGTCTTTGCTTTCTTCAAATTTAAATGTTAAATTTTTTATTTTAAGATTTTTAAATTTAAAATCTGAGACTTTATTTATTGATTGAAGTTCTGATTTATCAAAATTATTGTTTAAATAGATATTTTCTTCGAAAATTTTTAAAAGTGATGCCTTTCCAAATCTTAATTGCTGAGTATTTGTTACAATTCTGTTTACAGACGGAAGGAGTCTAAATCCTGCAACAGCAAACATTGCTACAGTAGATACTATTTCTGAGGAGTCTAGAGAATTGAATAAAAAAACTGTAATTATCACCATAAACAAAAGAGAAATAAACTCTAACCAAAATCTTGGCTGCTGATCTAATACAGATTGTTTTGCCGCAGCATGTGCAGATAGATTAATATTTCTAAAATAATTTTGTACAAAAATCGGTTTTTTTTTATTCAATTTTATTTCTTTAAAATTTGTGAATGATTGATAAATATTTTTAATTGATCTTTCAGAGTATTCTAAATTTAATCTACCCCATGAAATATTAAATCTTCTAGCAATGGATAAGTAAATTAAAGAAATAATTAAAATAAAAGCAATTAAAATGAAGGAGACATAAGTATACAAATAGAATAATAAAGATAATATCAATAACGAAACAAAAACTTCACTCACCAGAATAGTAAGTGGAACTAAATAGTTTGAACAAAAAACATCAACTTGTTTTAAAATAGTATTATAAGCAATATTACTGCTTCTTTGAATCATTGAGGTGTAGTTAAGTGAAAGATATTTGTTTAAAAGATTTTTACTTAAATTTACCTTCATATCTTTAACAAACATAGCGAGAATATATGATAGTAAAGTTAGATATAGTGATTTGAATCCATACATTGCAATAATAATAATTAAAAAGATTAATACTAAATCAGAACGATTTGAAATATCATACTGAAGATAAGTTGAAATTATTCTTAAAAAATTGTTATCAGATTCAACAACTAAATTTAGAAATGGGAAAATGATACCTATACTCAACATCTCAAAAACTGCACCAAGAAATGTGAGAATTATTATAATTATAATTGTTATTATTTTCTTATCAGAAAGATTTAGCAATACATTTACGAATTTATTTAAACCAAAAATACTAAGCATTGATCAAGTGTAGATTATTTTTTAAGAAATTGTTACCAATAAAAATATTTTTATAATTAACAATACTATACTTGTCATAATATTTTACAATATTCCAAAATTCTCTATGATATTCCCTATCTGTTTGGTTATATTCATAGGTAAAATCATTTTTATTACTTCTTAATAGTAATTCATTTGCAAAGTTTTTAATTTCTTCAGGAGTATTATTTATACATTCTATATTTAAATTATAAAACTCATTAAAAGTAGTTAAAATATGAAATTTATTTTCAAATATTTCGTTTAATGATAGAAATCTATCTTTATCTTTCGAAAAAAATTTTTTAAATATTACACCTCTTTTAAAATTTTGTATCATTATGTTATTATAATATGTGGAATTAATTATACCGACTAATTTATTAGATATAACACTAACATTTCCTATTCCTGAATCACTGCCAATATAAAATTTACAATTTGAAAGAAAATATAAATCAAGAATGTCATCTTTGATTTTTGAAAACGAGTAATCAAATAAATAAGAAAATTTTTTTTTAATTGGAAATTCTTGAATAGAGCCAACTCTAATTATATTTATTTTTTTATTTTTAAAATATTCAATAGTAGGTAAAAAATCGTCAATTGTAAAATTTCTTTGAGTATTATTATTTATGATCTTACTTGATACAAATTTAAAATTCTTTTTCATAAATGCACTATCTCTATTATGAATACAAATCCAGTTACTGTAATTAAAATTTATTTTTTTTAAAAGAAAATCTAATTTAAATTTGGATTTAGTATCAAATTTTATAAAATTTTTATTTAATAATAAATGAGACTCTTTTTCTAATGAGTATAATTTAAGAATATGTCGGCTATCTTTATTAATAAGTTTAAATGAACTAATTATAATATCTGAAAATATAGGTAAATTAACTATTAAAAATTTTGTTTTCCAAATTTTTATTAATTCTTTATTAGAGACATTAAAATTTGAGTAAAATAAAATGTCAAATGTTTTGTTATATTTATTAATTTGTTTTTTTTCATAAAAAATTGCAGTATCTAATGCCAAATGACCTATTCTTTTATATTCAAGAATACCAAATCTTATAAATAAAAAAGGTCTAAACAAAATTACAAATAAAATAAAAGGTAGAAGCAAAATTGATGATAAAAATAGAAAAATATTATAAATTTTTTTTAAAAACATTTAACTAGACAAATAATTTTCTATAATTTTTTTTGTTGTAAAATTTTTATATAATAATTTTTTTTCAATTTTTTTAGTGTCAAATACTGGAGTTATCTTATTTGAATTAATATATTTTATTTTAGACTTTGAATTATAATGCTTAATAATAAAATTAATTATTTCATATATTTTTATGGGATTACGAGCTGCAAATAAATATGTTCCAAAATTGATTTTCTTTTTATTTACTAAAGTATCACAAAAACTGTAAATATCTTTAGGAGTAATTATTCCATTAAATTTCTCATTCTTATTAAAAATAATTAAATTTTTTGAGTTCTTTATATCATTAATTATTTTTTTTAACCAGGGCCTTCGATTTTCAGATGATTTTGTCAGCACCCCAGGAAGTCTTAAATTAATTAATTCTTTTTTATTTATAGTAAAATACTTTTCAGAAATTAATTTAGTTAAGCCAAGTATTTCTTGGTTTTTAAAATTACTATTTTCATCTATTGTTTTAGTCATAAATTCACCATAAACAGCTACACTTGAAAGATTGATTAATATAGTTTTTTTATTTTTAGATAACTCTAAAATATTTTTTAAACAATTAACGTTTTTTTTTATAATTTCATCATAAGAACTTTTCTTAGAAAATTCATGTGTTACGATACAATTAATAATAATATTGGGAATTTTATTTATCTTGATATTTTTTTCAAAATTATGCTTTATAAATTTTAAGTTTTTATTTTTTTTAAAATTATTCAAATTAAATTTATTTCTAGCAAAAGCATATACACTATATTTTTTGCTAAAATTGTTACATAATTCTCTTCCAACTTCTCCTGCTGCTCCGAGAATAAAAATTACAGGTTTATTTTTTTTCAATTTTCTATTTTTACTGGATTACTTGTATGCCTATCTTTATTATGGTCACTTTCTGGGCTATACAAACCAATCCACCATCTGCCACTTAAGTCTTGATCATTATAATTATTACATGAATTGTCTACAGTAACACTATCAACACCATGTTTCATAGTTGCATAGAATATTCCTACGTCACCAGCGTTAATTTTGTTTTCACAATTAATTTTATTCTCATTTTTATCTACAAAATAAGTACCCCCATTGGTAAAATCCTGATTTTGTTCTGACATATATATAGAAATAATTAATCTTTGATTAATTGGATGATGTTGATGTGGTTCAATAAAACCTGTTTTATTTGGATATCTAACAATTTGAATTCTATCTACAATTTTATCTTTGGGTGTATTGTTTTTAAATGTATCAAAATCTAATCCACCTAAAAATTTGATTGACGACCAATAAGGATCAAATTTACTAAATAAAGAAAAATCATCATCATTCCAACGAAAAAAATAAAACGAATGTCTTATGGCATTAATTGAATATTTGTTGAGAGTTGACTCATCTTGAATTCTATGAAAATTTGGACATCCCTCTTTCATTTTATGAAAACTACTCTTCGTATTTTTTGAATATTCAGTTAATTGTAATTTTAAATTATCGATAAAATATTGATTGAAACAATTTTTGATTAAAATAAAATTACCTTCGTAAAGATTATCAATCAATTTATACATTTCGTTAAAATTTTTTTTATCAAAAATATTTAAAAATTCTTGAGAATCAATATTTGATATATCTCTAAAATAATTTGGATAATTTTTTGAATTTTCTATTTTTTTCCAGTACTCATCTATACTTATCATTTTGATACTAAGGCCAATGTTTTTGAATTAGTGAAATAATAATCACTATTATATCTAGTATGCTTTAGAACTTCAAGCCATTCATTTTCTAAAAGTATTGTAGATCCTAATAACGTCCAATTTTTAAACATCCAATATTCTTTAGGTGTGCTATATGAAGCTAAATTAATGAAACTTTTATTATTACTTACTCTAACAATTTCTTTTAGAGATCTAATAGCATCTCTAAGATTTAATGAGTAAACAACTCCTATCGCAATAACAAAGTCAAAATAAGAATCCTGATAGTTTATTTCAGTAAATGATCCAATTTTAATATTTTTTTTAATTGATTTCATAGAATTATTAACTGCGTAATTTGAAACTTCTATCCCATAAACTTCAGAATTAGGATAAAGTAACTTTATATCATGGAGAAGAAAACCTTTTTCACATCCTATTTGTAAAATTCTGGCATTTTTTTTTAATTTGTATTTTTTAAAAATCCTTTTTGCAACAGGTATCCATCTTCCATCATATTTAAAGCCCCCATATCCATATTTTCTATTTCCATCATATAAATTTTTATCTCTATAGGAAGAAATTATTCTTTCTTTAATAGTTCTAGTTTTGGTATTAGCGACTCTTTTAATTTTTGATTTTGGTAAATCTTTTAACAAATTGTATTTTCTCATTACTCACTTAAATTCTAATAAATTTTGAATAAATAAATCTTGAAAATTATCAATGATAAAATCAGCATCTTTTAAAATAAATCTATTATTTGTATTTGTAATTGCTATACATCTCATTTTAGCTTTTTTTGCAGATATTATACCCAATGGAGCATTTTCTATAACTAAACAATTATCGTAACCAATATTAAGTTTTTTTGAAGCCATTAAAAATGGTTCTGGATGGGGTTTATTATTAGTGACCACATCTCCTGAAATTATAACATCAAATAATTTAATTAATTTTTTAGGCAGTGAATGATTAACTTGTATTGAGTGACTAGAAGTAACTAATCCTAAATAAAAATTCTTTTCTTTAATTTTAACTAAAGTTTTTTCTACAAAAGGATATAATTTAATCTTATTAACTTTACTTAGGTAAATTTCTTTTTTTTTTTTAACTATACTTGATACTATTCTTTCATTATATTTTATATTATTTTTATCAAAAAAAAATTGAGTTATTTTATCAAGAGACATTCCTTCAAGTGGATAATAATCAGTTTCATTTATATTTATATTGAAATTTTTAAGGACTTCCTTCCAAGACAAAAAATGTAGCTTCATACTTTTTATCAAAGTACCATCTAAATCAAAAAGTATTAATCTATTATTTTGCAAATTTTGAAAGAATTAATTTCATCCAATCGCCAAGATATTTATAGTGAGGTGAGGTAATAATTTTTTTATCTTCAACAACTGGTCCCTTATAATAATAAGCTCCAGAATTATTTATATCATCTTCAATGCTATAGTACCCAGAAATTTTTGTATTCTTTACTATTTTTGCACTAATTAAAAGTTGAGCTCCATGACATATACTGCCAATATAAATTTTGTTTTTGTAAAAATCCTTAATTATTGAAAGTGTTTTTTTATCTTGTCTTAAATACTCCATAGCTTTTGCACCACCTGGTAATATTAATAAATCATAATTTTTGGTTTTTACTTTACTCATTTTAATTAGTTTATGATCTTTGTTTGGTGGAATTTGCGTACCTAATATACCTTTAACAGGAGCATCACCAAGTAAACAAACGTCTACTTTAAATTTTTCTTCTAAAAGCCTATAATATGGATATATAAATTCATGATCTTGTACTAAATTTCCTGAAAGCATTAGTGCTTTATTCATATCTTTTCATATAATTTTTAAAACTTAAATTTTCAATGATTTTTTTATCTATAAATGGATATAAATCCTCATAAGAAGTGTAGATACTTTTACCATCCTTATCTCTTCTATTAATCATTTTTGGCTCTTGTGGCTGCTCATCATCCATGATCAATTCACAAATAAAAGGTGATTTTGAATTAATAATTTTTTTTATATATTTGTTTAAATCTTTGTGGTGTTTTATTTTTAAATAAGAAATCTTATGTGATTTGGCTATTAAAGAGAAGTTTGGAAATGAAAGACCTGATGATGAATTAGATCCCATTATTCGACCTTTAAAGCCAAGTTGCTGGGTCTGTTTAATAGTTAAATAACCCTTGTTGTTATAAATAAAAATCTTTATCGGTAATTTATTATGCATAACTGTAGCTAGTTCTTGAATATTCATTTGCAAACCGCCATCGCCAGTTACACATATAATGTTATTTTTTGGATTAGCATAATATGCCCCAATTGCTGCTGGTAGGCCCCAACCCATTGGTGCATGACCTGAGTTTGTATAAATTTTTTGTCCAAGCTTATTTTTAAAAGATTGATATGTGCCAACAAAAGAAAGGCCCATATCTGTAACAATAGTAGAATTTTTGTTTAATTTTGAACTTAAGACATCAATAAAATAATATGAATTTACATATTTTTTTTGATTGATAATTTTTTTATTAAGAATAGGAAATTTTTCTCTTATAAATCTACAATAATTAAGCCAATTTTTATTATAAAAAAACTTTTTATTTATAATTTTATTATGTAAGATTTTAAAAAATTCGTAAGCATCAGAATTAATTTTTAAATCAAAATTAAGGAAATGGTTTTTTAATTCAAAGCTATCAACATCAATTGAAACTTTTTTTGCATTTCTTGCAAAGTCTGAAAAGTTATAGCCAGTTACCATATAGGGCAATCTACTACCAACTGATATGAATAAATCACAGTTCTGAACAATAAAATTTGATCCCCTTTCGGCAAAAGCACCTGGTCTACCAAGATTCATTTTATCTTTTGATTCAAATAGATCTATCGCATTCCAAGAAAGACAATAAGGTATTTTAGTTTTTTTGATAATTTTTTTTACTAATAATTGAGAGTTAGATATTCTTACACCTTGACCAAAATAAAATAATGGCCTTTTAGAATTTTCTATCATTTTTAATAACTTGTTAATTTTCATAGAAATAGAACTATTATTTATTTTTGATAATTTATTTCCTATTGAGATTTTTTTATTTCTTTGGTTTATTTCTGAGTTTTGAATATCAGCAGGAATATCAATTAAAGCTGGTCCAGGTCTACCATTATTAGTTTCATAATAAGCTTTTTCTAATGTCTCATAAACTTCACTTGGAGAAGTAATCATTTTTGAATACTTTGTTATTGGTTTAGAAAGAGAAACTATATCTATTTCTTGAACACCTTTTTGTCTAATTTTTAAATTACTTATGGTTTGATTTAAAAATACTTGTCCAGATAAAACTAACAAAGGCACAGAGTCTATCCAGGCACTAGCAATTCCTGTAAGGGCGTTTGTACCTCCAGGTCCAGTTGTTACTAAAGCACATCCAGTCATATTTTTTGATCTCGCATAACTCTCAGCAGCAAAAACAGAAGCTTGTTCATGATGATTACAAATATATTTGAGATTAGATCTAAAAAGAGCATCACATAAGAAAATTGACCCACCACCTGAAACAGTAAATACTGTTTTAATTTTTTTTGATTTAAGAAAATCAATTACATAATCAGATACAGTATAACGAGAATTAGGTTTCATATTTAATTTTTTCTATTATCATATTTTTTTCTAAAATACTTTCATTGAAGTATGGATCCATATCTTCTAATGGTCTAGGAATCCACTCATTTTTGTCATTAATATAAAAACCTTGTTTTGAAATTATATCTTGATCATCTTTAATTTTGACAGCTAATATTGATGAAGTTTTCTCGCTTAAGAATTGTTTTAATGTTTTTAAATAATTTTTTTTATTTGTTATTTTAAAAACTTTTAGACCAAAGTAATTACAAATTTTAAATAATGAGTTAAAATTATATTTACTAGAATAGTCTGTAGTTACAAACCTTTCACCAAAAAATTTTTTTTGAGATACTTTTAAAATAAAATTATCATCTTTAATCATTAATAAAATTTTTAAATTTATATTATATTTTTTTATGAATTCTAAATCATAAATATTTTTTTGAAAACCAGCTATTTCAGTTATGCAAACAATATTTTTATTCTTAATTCCAACACCTAATGATAGTGGAATTGCAAATCCTCTTGTTTCAATACCAGGAGAGCAAATTAATCTATGATTTTTTTTATATTTAAATGCTAACGTTGAATAAAGATGAGGGCCATAATTATCCGCTATAATTATATAGTCATCTTTTAAATTTTCTGAAAAATCACTAAACAATTTTAATGGAAAAATATCTTTTTTGTTATCTATTATTTTACTACCATCAGAATTATAATAATGCAGTCCATTAAAATTTTTTTTCAATCTATTACAATAATTTAACCAATCTTTAATATTATTATTACATTTTATCCTATTTTTATATTTGATTAAAATTGTTAGATAGGCATTTAAGTCAAAATTAGCCTTATAATGAATTTCAATATTATTTTTTTTTAATTCATTTAAATCAATATCAACAGAAAAAATTTTTGCTTTTCTTGCAAAGTTTTTAGTTGCTCTTCCTGTCACAGTTTGACTTAGTCTGCATCCTAGAGAGATTATAAGATCACAATTTTGAATAATAAAATTTGAGCTCCTTTGACCAAAAGGACCAGGAACGCCATAATTATTTTTATTATAATAATTTAATAAATCAGGAACCTTACTACTAAGTAAAATTGGAATATCTAAATTTTTTAAAAAATCATTTAATAATAATTTTGAAGATGATATTTTTATACCATTTCCTAGAATTATAACTGGCTTTTTTGAAATATTAATTAATGAGATTAATTTTTTTACAGATGCTATTATTTTTTTATTATCTGACTTTTTTTTCGAAATTTTATAATTCACAAGATTGTTTTCATTAATAATCTTTGATTGGATATTAATTGGCACTTCTATTATTGAAGGACCTGGCCTTCCCTCAGATGCAAAATGAAAAGCTTTCATTAAGTCATATTTTATTGATAATTCATTGTTAACAATTTTAGTGAACTTAGAAATTTTTTTTATATTATTTGATAATCTAAACTCTTTTATGCCAAATTGTCTTACATTTTTATTTTTTATAATTGATTGACCAATAATAAAGACTATTGGGATAGATTCTATCCAGCAATTTAAAATAGATGAAAATACTTCAGCAGATGCGCTTCCAGAAGAAAGTATCACTACTGCTGGTTTTTTATGTATTAAAGAATATCCTTCAGCAGCTTTTGATGATGTTGCCGAATTATAACTATAAATTAAATTAATGCTTTCAGATCTTCCTAGTGAATCTAAAATATGTAAGTTTTGTGATCCTGGGGTAACAAAAATCTCTGTATATTTATTTTTTTCTAAAAACTTTACTAAAAAATCTGAAACTTTAATATTACTGCTATTTTTACTAATTAATAAATAATTAAATTCTTTTAAGTTCGATTTATTAATAAAATATTTAAAATCCTTATATGAAAGAAAATTGTTAAAGTTAAAATTTTTAAAAATTTTATTAATTTTACTAAAATTATTTAGTATCATAAATAAATCATTGTTATTAAAGTTACGATAATTAGAATCATCTTTTTGAAATTTTTTGAAACTCAGTGTGGTTTCTCCAAAAATCTTTTTAAGATTATTTTCATTTGATGTCTTATTATACGACAGATAATTATAATTATTAGTCTTATAAGAATAACTATTATTATTTTCATAACCTTTACCTTTTCTACCGTAACTATCTTTTAATCTAACTAAATCTTGTTTATTTACAGGCGTTTCAATCTCCAATAAGTAAGAACCATTATCTGAAATAGATTTAGATCTATGAAAAACTTTTTTATCAATATAGCATCCATTACTAGATTTAATTTTTATTTTTTTTTCAAGAGTATTGAATAAGATTTCACCAGATAAAACAAATAAAGCAGTAGATTTATTTGGATGACAGTGCAGAGAGGTTTTTTCACCTTTTTTGATATACAAAATAGTCATTGCAAAATATCTATTAGAAAACAGTAGATATTCATAACCCCATGGTTTTTTTACTACTATTTTTGAGTAATCTTGTTTAGTTTTTTTTATATCTGCGTAGTTTGTAAAGTTAAGGAGAGTATCAATATCTTTTTTTTTTATAACAAAATTATTAAAATTATTAGTTTGCATAAATTACTGATAGAATTTTTTTATACATTCGAACATATAATTAATTTGTTTTTTTGATATAAACTGATGTATTGGTAATGTGATTAAATGTTTAGCTTGATACTCAGCAATAGGAAAATCATTTTTTTTATAACCATATTTTAAGGAAGCACTCTGAAGATGTAAAGGTTTAGGATAATGAATTTTTGCCTCAATATTTAAATTACTTAGATATTTTAATAATTTATTTCTATCTTTTACAAGAACCATATATAATGCAAATGTTTCAATATAACCTTTTGGTCTAGGAGGTACCGATACATTATTTTCTAAACTAGATAGTAAACTATCAAAGTATTTTGCATTGATATTTCTCTTATTAATAACTTGGTCTAGTTTTTTTAATTGATTACTGGCAACTACAGCTTGAAGAGGCTGAAGTCTAAAATTTTCACCATAAAATTCAATATTATCTCTGTTAATCATCCCATGATTTCTGTATTTTTTCATCCAATTATATAATTTATAATTATTAGTAACTACCATTCCGCCATCTCCCATCACATTTAAAGACTTTAAGGGATGCATACTGAATGCATTAACTATGCCGAAAGTTCCTGGTTTTTTATTTTTGATTTTAGCACCTATGCCCATACACGCATCTTCAACTACATGTATATTATACTTTTTTGCAATCTTAACGATTTTAAACATATTTGGAGAAGCTCCACCCCAATGTACAGGAATTATTGCTTTTGTTTTGTTACTTATTTTTTTTTCTATTTGATCTATATCAATTTGATATCTTGAGTCACAATCGATAAAGATAGGTCTTGCACCACAACTAACAATTGCACCTACTGTAGCATAAAAAGTATTAGTAACTGTAATAACCTCATCACCATTTTTTATTCCTAGAGATTTAAGAGATAAAATTAGAGCATCAGTTCCATTATTTGTACCAATACAGTATTTAACACCAAGATATTTTGAGAATTGTTTCTCAAAATTCTCCATAAATTTTCCAAGTGTAAAATCAGTAGATAAAATTAGTTTCTTCCAAGCTTTAAAAATATCTTTAGTATTACTAAATTCAAAAGGTAAATAATTATATGGAACTTTAATCTTCTCAGTCATAAAAATCATTTACACAATCTGATACATATTTAATTTGTTCTTCACTTAAGTATTGATGATGAGGAAATGATAAAACTTTACTAGCTAATCTTTCTGCATTTTTAAAATCTCCCTTTTTATATCCAATATTTATTGAAGCCTTGTGTAGATGCAAAGGAGTTCCATAATATACTAAAGATTGAATATCTTTAGAAGTTAAATAAGATTGTAATTTATCCCTCTGATCACATAGAGAAATCATCATTACATATGAATCATGTGTATTCAAGGAATCTTCAGGCAATATAACTTTATCAGTTTTAATATATTTTTTATATAAGGAGATATTATTTCTTCTTTTATTTATAACTTCTTTCAACCTTGTTAATCTATAAGATAATATCTCAGCATTTAATGAATCTAGTCTAGAATTGACTCCAAATATTTTAACATTATCTCTACTTTCCATTCCATGATTTCTAAATAGTTTTATTGAGTTATATAAGTCTTCATTATCAGTAACTACAAAACCAGAATCACCAACTGCATTTAAATTTTTCAAAGGGTGTGCTGAAAAAGCGGCAATATCACCAAAAGTTCCTGCATGTTTATTATTATAGTAAGATCCCATTCCTTGTGCAGAATCTTCAATTACAAATAAATTATATTTATTTGCAATTTCCATTATTTTTTCCATATTGCAAACTTTACCACTCCAATGAACTGGCATAATAGCTTTTGTTCTATCAGTTATTGCTTCTTCAATTAATTCTTCATTTATATTTAAATCATCTTTAACATCTACAAAAACTGTTTTAGCACCTGTATGAACTATAGATCCAACAGAAGCAACAAATGATAGAGGAGAAGTAATTACTTCATCTCCTTTTTTAATTCCTAAAGACCATAGAGCCATCATTAAGGCATCTGTTCCAGAATTCAAACCTAGGCAAAATTTTGAATTTACAAAGTTACAAACATTATTTTCAAAATTTGCAACCTCATCAGTCATAATAAGAGAGCCATTTTTTAAAACATTATCAAAACATTTTATTAAATGTTCTTTTTCATCTTCATATCTTTTTTTTAAATCGATTAATTCAACTTTCATATTTGGTACTTACAATAACATCTAAATAAATAACTAGCAAATTTTTAAAATAAAAATATACATTTTATAAAATTTAAAGTTTATTTAAATTTATTTTATTACTTCTCAATATACTAAATACTTTTGAAAAACACTTTATATAAGATTCAATTAACTTCTTATCTTCAAAGGTAAAAGTTGGTATCGATATAGTTGAGTCATAAAATTTTTCTGCTTTAGGTAAATCGCCCTTATAATATAAAACACTATTTTTTGATTTTATTTTTTGTATTTTTTCTAAGTTTTTTGTAGATTTAAACAGATGCAAAAGATGAAGTGGTTGATGTGAAGCTCTTCTTACTTCCATACCTTCAGCCTGAAGAATTTCAATAAGATCATCTAAATGTATATTGTTTAGAGTGTCCAGTTGCACAAATGGCCTATATCCAAAGTAGGCCCCTCTATGACATTTATTTCTGGTAATTGGAGGAGATATACCCTTAATATCACTTATTTTTTTTGAAAATTGGTTCAAAATTTTATTCCTTTTATTAATATATTTTTTTAGATTTTTTAATTCAAAGTTTGCAATAGCTGCAGATACTGGGTGAATACGATGTTTGAAACCAAAACCAGTGACCAAGAATTTTTTTAATTCTTTCTGAGTTATTTGTGTGTTAACTCTTTGACTAAAATCACTAATTAAAAGAGCCTTTTGAAAAAAACTTTTTTTGTTTGTTATTAAAATACCTCCTTCACCCGAAGGGAGCATTTTCTGATTACCTAAACTAAAGCAGGCAATATCACCGAAGGTGCCTACTAGCTTATTATTATATTTTGAGCCATGAGCATGAGAGCAATCTTCAATTAATGCAAGATTATATTTTTTTTTAATTTTTAATATTTTTTTCATATCACATGGATGACCACAAAGATGTGTAATTACTATAGCTTTAGTTTTTGATGTTATTTTACTTTCAATAGAAACAGGATCAATATTACCAGTATCTTCTTCAATATCGCACACTATAGGAATTGCCTTGAGTTGTTTAAGTGGCGAAGCTGTTGCGTGAAAAGTCAAAGCTGGGACAAGAACTTCATCATACTCTCTAATACCTACAGCAAAGAATGCCGCATGCAAAGAAGATGTCCCTGAATTAGTTGTAAGAGAATACTTTGAGTTGTGAAATTTAGCAAAAGCCTTTTCAAAATCTTCAACTATTTGAGGATATCCATATCTATTATATTTTTCATTTTTATAATAGTTGTTAATAGCCTTATTTTTACCTGAAGATTGTGGGGGCCACTTCCAATGGGGTTGTTTAAAAATAATTGATTTTTGACCTCCAAATATTGCTAAGTTTTTTATTTCTAATTTTTTATTTTTACTTTTTTTCATTAATGTTTAAATAGTATCAATATTGTAAATATCTAATACTAATATCAAAGATAAATAAATGAAAAAAGACTTTTTAGCAGAATATTTTTCCGAAGGTTTTACAATTATAAAATTATTTTCATTAAATGATTTAGAAATTTTAAAAAAAAATATTTTTAAAAAAATAAATAATGAATTTAAAATTAAATATAATAATTTAGATAATTATCACCTATTTGCTAATAAAAAGAATCATATAAATATATGTGCAAGACGAAACAGATATATAAAGTTAGATTCCAAGACATTAGGTAAAATAAAAAAGAACAGTAAATTTAATAAAATTCTATTAAATGATTGGGGTCATAAAAAATATTCAATTCTAAGAATTGGAGCTTTAGTTGAAAAAAAAGACCCTCTTATAAAAGATGCATGCGTATTTAGAATAGCAAGACCATATAAATTATTTAAGGATGATGTTGGAGGTGTACATTTTGATTTAAATTATGGTGGCAGGATTAATTATAATTTGGATTCTTTTTTAACAATATGGATACCATTGATTGGATTTGATAAAAGATATACTTTAGGGTTATATCCAAAAACACACAAGTTAATTCACCCAAACAATCTTCTTGCTGATAATAATAATTACATATCTCCTGTTTTTAAAAAACAATATACAGATAAGTTTAATCTTTATAGGCCAAATTTAAAACCAGGTCAGGCGATCATATTTAATTCAAATTTACTTCATGGTTCAAGTTTTAATTTAGGTTTAAAATCAAGATTTAGTATTGAATTAAGAATATGTAATGATTTAAAATTTAAATAATAAAAAACATTAGAAATAATTTATTAAACAAAGCAAACATTATAGATTTTTAAATAAATATACTAATAGAAAAAATAATCTTTTAATTTTCTAATTTCATTGTCATTATCAAAATTTAACTTCTTTGATATTAATTTTAGTAGTTCAATTTGACCAAAGATTAATAATAGAAAAATAAATCTATCTTGTCTTTGCAGAATAGTTTTTATCCCTTCCTTATTTAAAAAATTAGGGATATAAAGCATATATTTCTGAAAAGGTTCTTGAGTTATCTGGGGGCCAATATCTTCCGAGCTTATTAAAATGTAATTCTTTGAATATAAATAATCAACCAATTTAGTCCAATGAGGTAAATTTTTGTATAATGGAAATATAAAAGCTTGTATTTTTATTAATAAAGGTTGAAAATTATTCATACCTTTTAATATTTCTAGTTCAGAACCTTGTGTAATTATATTTAAGTAGTCTAAAACTTTAATATTATTTTTTTTTAATATATTATTAACAGTATCACAATCAGCTTTTACTACTTTTTTAATTAAAAATTCATTCACTAATTTAGGATTTTTATTGTAAGCTATTTTAAAATTTTCGATATTTGGCTCATAAAGAGAGGATGCATTTATATCTTTTAATATATAGAAATTCTTAGAACACTTTTTACTCCATAATGCTTTGTATTTTTTTTTTAATTTACCTTCACTAGAATTTGGTTCAATTAAAATTGATTTAAAAAATTTATTATACTTACTGTTAAAATCTGCACTTGAATTAAATCCACCTGCGCTCCCTACATCTAATGCGTTTAATTTTTTATTTTCTTGATTAATATTTAAATTATTAATAATTCGGGAATAATTTTTACTAAAATTAGAATATATGATATTTTTTTTAATATATTTTAATAGAACAAATCTTATTTTGAAATAGCTCAATCTCAAAAAAAAAGAAGCTACTATATTGATTATTGCTGTTTTAATAATTATCACTATTGTAATTATATTTGTCTATAAGTATTTTGGTTGCGGGAGTAGGATTTGAACCTACGACCTTCAGGTTATGAGCCTGACGAGCTACCGGGCTGCTCCATCCCGCGTTAGTTTACCTTGATAATATTTGTATTTATTAAATACAAGAAAAAAATTTAAAAAATTCTTTTTGTCCTTAATATTTCAAAATTTACCATAAATCCTTCTTTGGTATGTGAACATTTTTAGAATTATTACTAATTTTATCATTCAGATTTATGGAACTAATATAAAGTTGATATTTTGAATAATTTATTAAACAAATTAAATAAAATTTTGTGAAGATAATTTATAAATTATATAAGTGTAAGTACTTTTGTAATGAAAAGATTTTAAGCAGTGCTACAAACTTATCTTTTCTGTTTTTTATAATTACACTATTTAAATAATTCTCAAATTTTGGAATAAAAATTATATCTACAAAAATTGGCATTTTTAGAACTGAACTATCTAATTGATCAAAATTTAAAGCAACATATCCAAATTGATCTAAAAGATCTATCACTTTTTCAAAAGTACTCATATTTTTATAACAACTTATTGTTTGAGTTTCAGCTCTTATTAGTAATGGTCTATATTTACCCAATCCAGATAAAATGTCATATTCAGAACCCTGAGTATCAATTTTTATGAAATCAATATTGTCAATATTTAATGCTCTACAATAGTTATCAATTCTAGTACACTTTATTTTTTCAATATTTTTTACTTCTACATTTTTTAAGCTTTGAGCATCGTTATAAATAAACTGAAAATTTTCTAAGTTTGGCTCGAAGACTGAAGTAGCCCCAAAATCATTTGTGATATAAAGATTTAAATCTTTATCTTCAGACCAAAAGCCTAAGTTAGACTTGTTTGAACTTTTAATTTTATCAAATTCTTTTTTTATTGGCTCAATTGCATTTACTTTAAAATATTTATTATATTTTTTATTAAATACTTCTTCTGTATTAAATCCGCCTGATGCTCCAATATCTAGAGTTACAATAGGTTTATTTTTTAACATTTGATCTATTTTTTTATAAAATTTTAATGAATTGTTTTTTTCCTCATTTCTTTTAAATTCTTTTAAAATAAAAAATACTTCATTTAATAAATTTAATTTTTTTAAGTATCCAAGCATATTTAATTTTTATTTATCTGTTTTGAATAAATTTTAATAAAATCATGATATCCATATAAAGAGAGCACTGAAACAGTATTACTCAAAACTTTATTACTTATTTTTTTGTTCTCTCTTTTATCAATCAAAAAAGTGTAGTTTACAAAAGGATTTAAAGTATTTATATTTTGCTCATTATTCATTCCTATCAAAATATATTTTTCTTTTTTCATAAATTCAATGAAATCTACGCTGGTAATTACATTGTCTATAATTTGATAAGTTTGAAGCGTTATATTTACTAAGATTGGCTTATAAGAAATAACTAAATTTTTAATTTTATTCTCAAAACCAATTACATTTGACTCAATTACTTCTAATCTATCAGAAAAATTTAAATTTTGACTAAAGCTATTAAAATTAATATTTAATTTTTTATTGTTTATTTTGGTAAAAAAGTATTTTGAATAATAATACCAGTTGATATTATATAAAGAAAAAACATTAAAATCCTCAAAATAGTAAATACAATTATGTAAAGAATTTTTATCACTGTCAATTATCTTAGATAATTTATTAATACTTAAATTGATTTTTTTTTTATGTTTATCTTTAAAGTTAAAATTTGAAGAATTAATTTTATCAAATAAAAATTCTGATATTTGCAAAAATTTAATATTTTTATTTAATAAGGATTTATATATTTTACTATTACTATCTATTGTTTTATAATTTTTTTTTAAATAGTAAATTTTATGAAGTATTTTTTCACTTTTATAAAAACAACATATTATTTTTAAAATTATTTTTATTATAATTCTATAAAAAAATAAGGTTATTTTTTTTAAATTACTTTTCATTATTCTTATGTATAATAAATTAAAATATTTTGGACCATTAATAATTGGTAGCGGAGGAGGGATTTGAACCCCCGACATCACGAATATGAGCCGTGCGCTCTGACCAACTGAGCTACTCCGCCAAAAATCAGTTTTTAAATACTAAAAGACTCTCCACATCCGCAAGTATTTTTTTCATTTGGATTATCAAAAACAAATCTTGAGGCCAGTTTATCTGTTCTAAAATCCATTACAGATCCTAATAAAAACATCGTAGCTTTTGGATCTATTAAAATTTTTACTCCATCATGATCAATAGATTCATAATTTTTTAAATCAGATGAATTTCCAAAATCTAATTTGTAAGAATAACCACTACAACCTGATTTATCTATACCAATTACTAGAGAGTCAATTCCATCAGGAGCATTAGATAAAATTTTCTTTAACTGAGCAGATGCATTCATAGTTATAGATAATAAATTATTCATATCTACTCTATAAATTAATTTAAAAGATATCTAAAGCAAGTTTTGCTTCTTCTGACATCAAATCTTTATGCCACTTTGGATCCCAAACTAAGGAAACCTCAATAGAACTTAAGTTTGATATATTTTCAATTGATTTTCCAACACTTTTAGGCATAGTTCCTGCTACAGGGCAATTAGGATTAGTTAAAGTCATTTTAATTTTAACATCATTATTATCATTTATTAATATTTCGTATATCAATCCCAAATCATATAAATTAACAGGTATTTCAGGATCCATAACTGTCTTTATACATTCAATTACTTCTTCTTCTTTAATTTTACTTACAGTATCTAAATTATTAAAATTTTTTTTGTAGCTTGAATTTTTATTTGGCAAAAAATCTTCTAATTTTTTTTCTTCCATTCTTAAATTAATATTTTGGTTATTTCATCTAAACTATCAATTAAATAGTCTACATCATCTATCGTGTTATATACTCCAAATGAAATTCTAGAAGTTCCTGTAACTTTTAAGTGTTTCATAAGAGGTTGACAGCAATGATGCCCAGTTCTTATTGCTATGTTTTTTTTATCTAGCATCGCACCTAAATCAGAATTATGTACCCCCTTAATATTAAAGGAAATAATTGCACCTTTGTTATTATTTGAACCATATATTTTTATATTATTGAATTTTGAAAGTTTTTCATAAGCATAATCATGAAGATTCATTTCATGATCATAAATAACATTTGGATCAACTTCATCCATAAAATTTAATGAAGAAGAGAAACCGATAACTGGTGCTATAGGAGGAGTACCTGCCTCAAATTTTTCGTAACCATTTGCATATGTACTTTTATCAATATCTACATCATGAATCATCTGTCCTCCCCCTTGGTAAGGAGTAAATTCATCTATCCACCTATCTTTCATATACAATATGCCAAGACCTGAAGGGCCATACATTTTGTGAGCAGAAAAAACATAAAAATCAGGGTCTAATTCTTTTAGATCAACTTTTTTGTGGGGAGCAAATTGACAACCATCTAATAGAAGAGGTATTTTCTGTTTTCTTGCAATTTCTTTTATTTTATCAAAATTAGTTATTGATCCTGTAACATTCGACATGTGGGTTAATGTAATTAATCTAGTTTTTGAATTAATTTTATTATTTAATTCATCGTAATTAATTTCATCATTATCGTTTAATCCAAGAGGAATAATTTTTATCTTTTTTTCAATTAAATGCCAAGGTATCAAATTAGCATGATGCTCAAGATAACTTAAGATTATTTCATCACCATCTTCTAAAAATCTTTTAGTCATACAAGATGCAATTAAATTTATACCCTCAGTAGCACTTTTAACAAAAATAATATTTTTTTCAGATGTATTTAAATAATCTGCAACTTTTTTTCGAGCATCTTCAAATTTTTTTGTTAACTTTGAACTTAATTCATAATTACCTCTATGAATATTTGCATATTCATTTGTGTAACAATTATTGGTGGCTTTAATCATTTCATCAACTTTTAATGCTGAAGCTGCGGTATCTAAAAAAACTAGATTAGGATTTTTTTTGAATACGGGAAATCTTGATTTTAAATTTGAAATATTCATTTAATTTTACTTAAGTATCTTACTAGTTTCTTTTGTATTATTTCAGACATTTGTGCATTATCAATACTACTTAATTCTTCATTAATAAATGATGATATCAGTATTTTAGTTGCTGCAATTTTACTCATACCTCTAGAACGAAGATAAAAAATAGCATTTTCGTCTATAGGTCCAATAGTAGAGCCATGACTACATTTCACATCATCAGCATATATTTTTAATTCAGGTTTAGAAAAATATGATGCATTATCAGATAAAAGTATCCCTTTGCTGAGTTGATATCCCTCTGTTTTTTGTGCCACTTGATCAACATAAGTATTACTAAAATATGTTGCTTTAGAACGATCATTCAAAATACCTTTGTAAACTTGATTACTTTTGCAATCTTCAGCTAAATGCTTAACAAAAGTTTTGTTGTTAGATGTGTTATTATCTTTTAGAAAAAATATTCCTTGTAGATCCGCTTCTGAGTTAGCTTCTATTAACTCAGAATAATGAAAATTTCTTACGTAGCCTTCTGAAAAATTATATACTTTTTGGGTGTAGGTAGAATCTTTTTTACATGAAGAATGAGATGTTATTATTAAATTATGATTGGGAGAATTGTCTTGAATTAGAAAATGATTTAGCTGAGAATTTTTTTCTAATTTAATTACATTTAATATATTTGATGTAGAATTATTTTTATTTTCATATTCTTCAATAAGATTTAGGGATGATCCCTCTTCACAAATATAATTATTTTTTTGAAAAATAGTTAAATTATCATCAGTTATAATGTTTGATATTTTAATTTTTATATTGTTATTTTTTTTTATAACAATCTTAAAACCGCTATTTAAAAATAATGAATTTAAATTTACAAAATGATCATTATTTTCAATCGTATTATTTTTAGAAAAATCATTATAATCTTCATCCAAAATTTTAGTAATTTCAATTTTATCATCTTTAAAACTTGAACACTGTCCATTTACAGAAACTATTGAGTAGCTATTTTCCTGATTATTGTTTATTACTGATGTTTCTTCAGAGATCAGATATCTATACTTAAAATCAATAAAATTTTTTAGATTAATATTTTTAAGACTTTCATTATTTTTTTTATTAAATCCATCATTTTCAAAAATATTTATTAATTTCTTTCTATGAGTTTGAATATCTTTATTTTCTGAAAAAAAAATATTTTTTTTATTTTTTTGATAATTGTCTTGGATATTCATTACTGAAATTTTTGAAATCCATCTTTTTCTATTTCAGCAGCAATTTCAGATCCTCCTGATTTAACAATAGAACCATTTACCATAACATGTACATAATCTGGTTTAATATAATCCAAAAGTTTTTGATAATGGGTAATAATTAAAAATGAATTATCTTTTGTTTTAAGTTTATTTACTCCATCGGTAACGATTTTAAGAGCATCAATATCCAGACCTGAGTCTGTTTCATCTAAAATAGCTAAATCTGGATTAAGAATACTCATTTGTAAAATTTCGTAACGTTTTTTTTCACCTCCAGAGAAGCCTGTATTAACTGATCGTTTAAGCATATCAATATTAATACCTAAATCACTAGCTTTAGATTTTAAAAGCTTAGCAAATGATAAATTATCAATTTCTTCTTCGTTCATACGTTTTCTTTTTGAATTAATTGCAGAGTGTAAAAATGGAGTGATATTTACTCCAGGTATTTCAACAGGATATTGAAAAGCTAAAAACATTCCTTCTTGTGCTCTTTCTTCGATATTTAAATCAAATAAATCATTATCTTTGAAATTAATTCTGCCATTTAAAATTTCGTAATCTTCTTTACCTGCTAGAACGTTTGCTAACGTACTTTTACCAGATCCATTTGGACCCATAATTGCGTGAACTTCACCTTTATTAATATTTAAGTTAAGACTTTTAAGAATATTTTTATTTTCAATTTTTACCGATAGGTCTTTAATTTCTAAAAACATACTAACCTACACTTCCCTCGAGAGATATGGATACTAGTTTTTGTGCTTCAACAGCGAATTCCATAGGAAGTTCTTGCAAAACTTGTTTGCAGAAACCATTGACTATTAATGAAACTGCCTCTTCATGACTTAAACCTCTTTGTCTGCAGTAATAAAGTTGATCTTCGTTTATTTTAGAGGTCGAAGCTTCGTGCTCAATAACAGCTGTATTATTTTTTGAGTCAATATAAGGAACTGTGTGCGCCCCACATTGGTTTCCTACTAACAATGAATCACATTGAGTATAGTTTCTTGCTTTATCAGCTTTCCTTAAAAAAGAAACTTCACCCCTATAAGTATTTTGTGACTTACCTAAAGAAATACCTTTTGATATAATTTTACTTTTGGTATTTTTCCCAATATGAGTCATTTTTGTACCAGTATCAGCTTGTTGAAAATTGTTTGTTATTGCTACCGAGTAAAACTCGCCTATAGAATTATCTCCTTTTAAAATGCAGCTAGGATATTTCCATGTAATAGCTGATCCAGTCTCTACTTGTGTCCATGATATCTTACTATTTTTACCTGCACAAAGACCTCTTTTAGTAACAAAATTATAAATACCACCTTTTCCATCTTCATCTCCCGGGTACCAATTCTGAACAGTTGAATATTTTATTTCCGCATCTTCTAGAGCGATTAATTCTACGTTTGCTGCATGCAATTGGTTGTCGTCTCTTTTAGGAGCAGTACATCCTTCAAGATAGCTAACATAACTACCTTTATCAGCAATAATAAGAGTCCTCTCAAATTGCCCAGTATTTTCCGCGTTAATTCTAAAATAAGTAGATAGTTCCATTGGACATTTTACGCCCTCTGGTATGTATACAAAAGATCCATCAGTAAAAACAGCTGAGTTTAATGCTGAAAAAGAGTGATCGCCAGGGGGTATAACAGAGCCTAAATATTTTTTTATTAAATCAGGATGTTTCTGAATAGCTTCACCAATTGAACAGAAAATTATACCAAGCTTTTCTAATTCACCTTTGTAAGTTGTAGCAACCGAAACACTATCAAATACAACATCTACAGCAACACCTGCTAGAACTTTTTGCTCCTCTAGAGGAATACCTAATTTATTATATGTATCTATGAGTTTAGGATCAACTTCGCTTAGATCTTTAGGTTTCTTCTCGAAACCTTTTGGCGCTGAATAATAATAAATATCTTGATAATCAATTTCAGGAAAACTAAGATTTGCCCATTTAGGTTCTTTCATTTTTTTCCATTTTGAATAAGCTTTTAGTCTCCAGTCCAGCATCCACTCTGGCTCGTTCTTTTTTAGTGAAATAAATTTAATTGTATCTTCGTTTAATCCTTTTTTTGGCTTTTCATCATCAATTTCAGTTACAAAGCCATATTTGTATTTATTTTTACTGTAGGAGTCTAACGTATTTAAAGTTTCTGAATTCACATTACTTCATCTAATTCATTAATTTAAAAAATCTAGTTATTTCAACAAAAATTAACCAAATTTAGAATCTATTTTAAATTTAAGCGGTTATCCAGCCACCGCCAAGTAATTGGTCATTTTTATAAAAAACACAAGCTTGTCCAGGAGAAGTTTTATCTAATTCTGTTTCAAAAGTAAAAGTGCCATAATCACTATTTATATCAAGAATTCCAGGGAGGTCTTCTTGAGTTGATCTTATTTTTGCTGAACAATCAAGTTTTTGAGGTAAAATGTTACCTCCCAACCAATTTATATTTTTAAAGTTAATTACATTTTTCCTCAATTTTTCTTTTGTACCTAGAGTTATTGAGTTTTGGTTTTTATCTATATCAATTACATATAAAGCTTCTTTTGAACCACTAATACCAACACCTTTCCTCTGACCGATTGTATAATTACTTATTCCATTATGAGTCCCAAGAATATTATTATCAATGTCATAGATTATTCCTTTTTTATTTACACTCGGATTTAAATTTTTGACCAGATCTCTATATGAGTCAGAAGTTACAAAACAAATATCTTGGCTATCAGGTTTGTCGCTAACATCGAGATCATATTTTTTAGCAAGTTGTCTAATTTCTAATTTTTTGTAATCGCCTAATGGAAACCTAACATAATTTAATTGATCTTGGAGTGTGGCAAAAAGAAAAAAACTTTGATCTTTTGTAAAATCTTTAGCTTTATGCAAACTTGCATTATTTAAAGAACCTTTTCTTATTGCATAATGACCTGTAGCAAGTGCATCAGCTCCAATTTTTTTTGCTTCACTAAGTAAATCTGTAAATTTTACTGTTTGATTACATTTAACACAAGGTAAAGGTGTTTCACCAGCAGAATAAGAATCAACAAAATTATTAATTACTCCATCAAAAAATTTATCTTGATAATCTAATACTATATGTTTGAAATCATTTTTTAGAGCAACTTTTCTTGCATCCTCAATGTCAGTACCTGCGCAACATGATTTACTCTTTGATACATCAGAATTATTATATAATTTAAGTGTAATACCAATTACGTCATAACCTTGTTTTTTAAGCATTACTGCTGCTACAGAACTATCTACACCGCCAGACATTGCTACTACTACTTTTGTGTCTTTTTCAGACTTATTAAAACCAAGAGAATTCATATATTTAAAACATCTATATTTACAAAATCATATAAGTTCAATATTAGCTTTATCAAATGGTAGACTTATTAATTCCTGGGCCTGAAGGTAAAATAGAGGCCAAATACTCACATAATAATAATAATGACTCACCAATAGTTATTTTATTACACCCAGATCCGTCAAGAGGTGGAACAATGCACACAAAAATAATATTTAAAATGTATAAAACTTTTATTAAAGCTGGTTTTTCTACGATAAGATTTAATTTTAGGGGTGTTGGAAAAAGTGAAGGTATATTTGATGATGGTGAAGGAGAGCTAAGCGATGCAGCCTGTATACTTGACTGGTTGCAACAATATAATACAAATTCTAAAATATGCTGGGTAGCTGGATTTTCATTTGGAGCATGGATAGCTATGCAACTTTTAATGAGAAGACCAGAAATAAATGGTTTTGTAAGTATTTCCCCTCCTGCAAATTTAAGAGATTTTAGTTTCTTAGCTCCATGTCCTTCTTCAGGTTTAATTATACACGGAGATAAAGATAATATTGCATCATTTGACTCTACAAAAATATTAGTTGAAAAACTACAACAGCAAAAAAAAGTTGACATAAAATTTAAACCTATAAAGGGTGCAGATCATTTTTATGAAAACTATTCTGATGAATTTGAAAAATCAATTAATGACTATATTAATGAAACATTAGAAACAAAATAATTAATAATGAAATTTAAATCTGAATTTATTAATGAGATAAAAGAAAGAGGATTTATTTATCAAGATATTGAAATTGAAAATCTTGATAGCATTATTTTAAAGAATAAAATATCTGGATACATTGGTTTTGATATAACAAGTGATAGTCTGCATGTTGGTAGTTTGATTCAATTAATGTTACTTCACTGGCTTGATTTTTATGGTCATCAATCAATAGCTTTAATTGGTGGCGGCACAACACTAATTGGAGATCCTTCAGGTAAAGATGAAACAAGAAAAATATTAACAAAAGAAGAAATTGATAAGAACATTAAAAATATTGAACAAATATTCAGTAGATTTATTAACCTTAACAAAGACTCGTTAATAATTAATAACTATGATTGGCTATCTAAATTAAATTATATAGATTTTTTAAGAGAGTTTGGATCAAAAATCACCTTAAATAGAATGTTAACATTTGAATCAGTAAAAAGTAGGTTAGATCGTGAACAACCATTAACAATATTAGAATTTAATTATATGCTATTACAAGCATATGACTTCTTCTATCTTAACAAGCATCATAATTGTATTCTGCAAATGGGAGGATCAGATCAATGGGGAAATATTTTGAGCGGTGTAGAGTTTATAAGAAAGATAAATAAAAAAAATGCTTTTGGCATTACATCTCCATTAATAACTAATAGTGATGGTACTAAAATGGGCAAAACAACTGATGGCGCTATATGGTTAAATAAAGACAAAATATCTAGTTTAGATTTCTTTCAATTTTGGAGAAATGTTAATGATAATGATGTATCCAAATTTTTAAATTTATTCACTAAACTTCCATTAAGAGAAATAAAAAAACTCTCTGAACTCAAAAATGAAGAAATAAATGAAGCAAAAAAAATTCTAGCTTATGAAGTAACGAAAATTGTAAGAGGCAAAGAAGATGCTGATGAAGCTATTGAAATAGCTAGTAATGTTTTTAATTCAAATATTATGGATGACAGATTACCAAATATTTCTCAAGCAAAATCTAATTTAAAAAATGATGAATTTACGATTCTAGATGCAATTGAAAAACTTGAACTTGTTAAAAGTAGAAGTGAGATTAAAAGATTAATAAAATCTGATGGTGTACGAGTAAATGATAAATTATACAAAAATAGTAGTATGTCTTTAGAAGAATACTCAGATCTCCAAGAAATTAAAATAGCAGTAGGAAAAAAGAAAATTGGGATATTAAAGATTAAATAATTTAATTACAAAGTAAGAGAGTTTTCTAAAAAATTGTTTATTTTACCATCTAAAACATCATTTACATTTGAAGTCTCATATCCTGTTCTTAGATCTTTTATTAGTTTATAAGGATGCAAAACATATGATCTAATTTGATTTCCCCAGCCAATGTCCTTTTTTTCTTTGTTTTTAATATTTTCATTTTCTTTTCTTTTTTGAAGTTCAGCTTCGTAAATTCTAGATTTTATCATTTTCATAGCATTTGCTCTATTTTTATGCTGTGATCTATCACTTTGACATTGAACTACAATATTTGTTGGAAGATGGGTAATTCTTACTGCACTATCAGTTTTGTTAACGTGCTGACCACCTGCGCCAGATGCCCTGTACGTATCAATTCGCAAATCATTATCATTAATTTCAATATCTATTTTATCATCTATTTCTGGATAAACCCAGACACTAGCAAAACTTGTATGTCTTCTTTTATTACTATCGAAAGGTGAGATCCTAACTAGTCTATGAATACCACTTTCTTTTTTTAACCATCCATAAGAATAATCCATAAAAATTTTGATAGTACATGATTTTATTCCAGCTTCTTCACCTCGCATTTCTTGTAATAGTGTGGCTCTACAATTATCTTGTGAGTCAGCCCATCTAATATACATTCTTTGCAATATTTCTGCCCAATCCTGACTTTCTGTCCCTCCTGCACCAGCATGAATTTCAATAAATGAGTTAAGGTGATCAGCTTCATCATTTAACAAATTTGTGTAACGAATTTTTTCTGATAATTTTAATGTCATCTCAACCTCCTTATTAAGTTCATTTAATAAAGAGTTATCATTATTTACTTGAATATATTCATAGATTTCTTGAGTTTCATCTATTAATTTATTCAATTTGTTATAATCATTAATTTTATTTTCAATTGATTTAATATTTTGAAAAATATTTTTTGCATCATCATTTTTCCATATGTTCGGGTCAGATGTTTTAATTTTTAATTGATCTAAATTAGATTTTAATGTTTTGTAGTCAAACTCCCCTCCTTATAAGATCAAAATTTGTTCTTATTTTTTTTAAGTTTATTTCGATGATTTCTAAATTTTCCATATTATTCTAGTTTAATAAACCACCTGTTCCAGAAATGGAATTATTATTAAAACTTTCTAACCCATCTATAATATTAATATTCTCTGAATAAGGTTCTGATCCTAATATAAATGGCTCACTGATACTCCCTTGTTTATTTGATGCCATACCAGTATTTGGATTAATTCTAACGAAACTAATCCCGGATGGAACTCTGAAAGGTTTTTTATTTTTATTAATTTTGATTTTTTTAGCAAATTCCTTAAATATTGGAACTGCAACACTAGATCCAGTTTGTTTATATCCAAGAGATTTTGGTTGATCAAATCCTACATATACACCAATCACTAAATCTGGAGTATATCCTATAAACCAAGCATCTTTGTTCTGATTTGTTGTTCCTGTTTTTCCTGCCATAGGCACATTTAATTCTTTAAGTTTTTTAGCTGTACCCCTTTTTATTACTCCCTCCATCATAGACGTAATTTGATAAGCAAGACGTGGATCTATAATAATGTTTACATCCTCTTCAAAACTTGGAAGTTCAGTTTTTGAAGTAAATGTATTAATTTTGCAATTAATACATTTTTTAAGTCTGGTATCATAAATTTTTTTTCCGTTTTTTGAATAAATACTTGTTATTAATTTTGGATTAATTTTTTTACCACCATTTGCGATTATGGCATATGCGTTAGTTAAATCTCTTAAAGTTACAACTCCAGAACCTAATGACATTGATAACTTGTCATCTAAGCCATAACTTATATCAAAATCATTTGCCATATTTAAAATTTTATTCATCCCAATTCTATTAGCGAGTCTAACAGTCATGAGGTTTCTTGACTTTTCAATACCTGTTCTCATTGTAGTTAATCCAAAAAATTCATCTGTATAATTAGATGGCTTCCATTTTGGAAGACCTGGACCTTGATCGACTACATATGGTGCGTCTAAAATTAAAGTTGACGGCGAATATCCTTCATCTAAAGCTGCTAAATAAACAATTGGCTTAAAGGCTGATCCAGGTTGTCTTTTTGCTTGAGTTGCCCTGTTAAATTCACTTTTATTGAAACTGTACCCGCCTGAAAGACCTAATATATTACCATTATAAGGATCTATAACAATAATTGCTCCATTAACTTTTGGCTCTTGATTGATTATGTATAGATTATTCTTTTTTTGAACATAGATAACGTCCCCCTCATTAAATTTTACTTTAGAAAGCCAAGTATTAAATTCGTTATTTAAATTAATTTTAATTTTTTCTTGAGATAAGTTATAAGCTTCAATTACTTGCTGATCTATGCTTCTAATTATTACAACTTGCCATTCTGGAAAAAAGGGATTGTTTTTGTTATAAAGTTTTTTATTTTTTAAAAAATTATCAAAAGTAGTATTTTCTATTAATCCATGCCATCCTTGTCTTTTTTCATACTCAATTAAACCTTCTATAAGACTGAGATTAGCACTTTTTTGAATTTCAGAATCAAGAGCTGTTTTGATAATTAATCCATCAGAATAAAGCTTATCTTTGCCAAATTTTTTATAAAGTTCTTTTCTTATTTCTTCATAAAAATAATCTGCATCTGAAAATGTAATGTCAGTACGCTTGTATACCTCTAAAGGTTTATTTTTATATATTAAATCTTCTTTTTTTATAAATCCATTTGCATACATCCTGTCTATTACCCAATTTCTTCGATCTATAGCTTTAGAATAGTTTGTTTTTGGATTATAATTATTTGGTGCTTTTGGTAATGCTGCAAGAAAAGCTATTTCATGGAGGTCAAGATCATACACTGATTTGTTAAAATAATTTAAACTTGCCGTACCAATACCATATGAACCATATCCTAAATAAATATCATTTAAATATAATTCCAGAATAGAATTTTTATCTAAAATATTTTCAATCCTTACTGATAAAATAATTTCTTTAATTTTTCTTGAATAACTTAATTCTTTACTTAATAATAGATTTTTAACAACCTGTTGTGTAATTGTTGAAGCTCCAACAACCCTTTTATCTGAATAAGTATTAAGAATATTTGTAAAAAAAGCTCTTATAATTGCAATTATATCTACACCATAATGTTTATAAAAATTTTTATCTTCAGATGCTAAAAAGGCAAATTTAATAATTTGTGGTATTCTATTTTCTGGAATAAATATTCTTTCTTGAGTATAGAAACTCTTTAGTAGCAAACCATCAGAGCTATATATTCTCGAAGATAGATTTGGTTTATATTCAATTATACTTTCATAGGAGGGTAATTCTGGAGAGTATCGCCACAGTGTATAAAAAATTGTAAAAATACAAATAAATCCGAATAAAATTAGAAAAATGAATAATAATTTTATATAATTAATAAATTTATACATATTTTATAAACTACATTGTGAAATAGTTAAAAATATGACATTAGGCAAATATTATACAAAAATACACACATGAATTTAACAAATAGAAAAATTTACGGAGTTTCGGCATTATGTCAAAAAATATACTTATTGATACAACTAACAATATTGAAACAAGAATCGCAGTTACTGAAGAAGGTAAACTAGATGATTTTGAAATTGAACCTAATAAAAAAAATGCAATCAAGGGTGATGTTTATCTAGCAAAAATTACTAGGATAGAGCCATCCCTTCAAGCTGCATTTGTGGACTTTGGAACTAGCAGAAACGGTTTTTTGCCCCTTACTGAAATACATCCAGATTATTTTAAAATTCCTGCAGCAGATGAATTAAAAATAAAAGAGTTAAACGAAAAAATTAATAATAACGATGAAGAAGAATCAAATAATACTGATAACGAGAATGAATTAGAGGACTTAGAAGAAAATAATATTGAAGGTAAACTTCAAGAAAATGATGATGCTGATGCAGATAAAATTATTTCAATTAAAAAAAGAAGGAATAAAAAATTAAGTCCAAAAAAAGAGTATTTTAATTTTTTTAGGAAATATAAAATTCAGGATGTAATCCGGCCTAAACAAGTTTTACTTGTTCAGATCAACAAAGAAGAAAGGGGCTTAAAAGGTGCTGCTCTAACAACATATTTATCATTTGCTGGAAGGTATTGTGTTCTGATGCCAAATAGTATGAATAGTGATGGTATTTCAAGAAAGATTGGAGATATCGAGGAAAGAAAAAAATTAAAAAAAATATTGTCATCAGTTGAAATACCAGAAAAAATGTCAGTAATTGTAAGAACAGCAGGTATTGGAAGAACAAAAAAAGAAATATCAAAAGATCTTTCATTTCTAGTAAATCAATGGAATAAAATTAGAGAACTTACATTAAAGTCAGAAGCACCAGAAATGATTCATGAAGAAGGTAATGTTTTGAAAAGAGCAATTAGAGATATGCTAAGTGAAGATGTAGATAAAATTTTAGTTGAAGGAAAAGAAGGATACGATAAAGTCAAAAAAATTACTAAAAACTTAGCGCCAACTTTTGTCAAAAAAGTAAAACAATACAAATCTCTTGAAAATTCACTTTTTGCTTCCAATAATATTGAAACACAAATTAATGATCTTTTTAGTCTAAATGTAAAACTAAAATCTGGTGGCTCAATTGTAATTAATACAACCGAAGCATTGGTTGCAGTAGATGTAAACTCTGGTAAAAATACATCAGAAAGAAATATTGAAAATACTGCCCTTAAAACAAATTTAGAAGCTGCTGTAGAAGTAGCTAGACAGCTTAGATTAAGAGATCTTGGAGGCTTGGTAGTTATAGATTTTATCGATATGGATGATTACCGAAATAATTTTAAAGTTGAAAAAAGTTTAAAAACTGCCCTTGTAAGAGATAGAGCGAGAGTTCAAGTTGGCAGAATAAGTATGTTTGGATTAATGGAACTATCTAGACAAAGATTAAGATCAAGCTTGATAGATAAATCATTTGAGAAATGTAATTATTGTAAAGGATCGGGATTAATATTAAATTCTTCATCAATTATAGATCAAATAATAAAAGTGATTAAAGAAAAAATCTCTGATAACAAAAATTCAATAATAAATGTAAAGTGTAATAGTGGTTTAGCAGAAAATTTATTAAATAATAAAAAGAGTGAGATTCATTCATTAGAAAATAAATTTGAATCTAAAATTAATTTTTTCTTCAATCCACAATATTCTCTACATGATCCTTTAATTGAAATCGATGAAAATAATCATTCTAAAGGTATTGAAAAAATAAGTGAAAAAAAGAAAAATAAAACTACTAAAGTTACGAAAAAAAAGAAAATAATAAAAACTAAAAAAAAGAAAGAAAGTCTCAAAGACAACAATACAGATGATAATGAAATAATTAAAAATAATAAAATTGATATTCAAAAAGATGTTGATTTAAGAGAGGGTGAAATAAATGAAGATGAAGAAAAAACTGGATGGTGGTCTTAAAAAAATATCAATTTACTTGTTATTTTTTATTTTTTCTTCAAACATTAGTTATAGTTCACAAATACTAGATTATGAGACTGAACAATTTGTAAAAGAAATTATTGAAGATATTGTAGAAGTAAATAAAATAAATAAAAAAATTAGTTTTAAATTAAATAATAGTAATGAAATAAATGCTTTTGTAGATATTAATAATGTAATACATATTAACTCTGGCTTAATTATTCATTGCTCAGATTATGTCGCCTTATTGTCAGTTTTAGCTCATGAAGTTGGTCATATAGATCTCAATCATATTGCACTTAGAAAAAAAACAATAGAAAATACTAAAAAATATAATACCTTAGGACTTTTATCTGTAATAGCTGGATCAGCATTAACTCAAAACCCTCAATTTTTACAAGGCAGTATTCTGACTTCAGGGGTTTTATCAAATCAATATATTGTTTTTAGTAAAGATCAAGAAATGGAAGCAGATTTATATGCATTAAAAACACTAAATTTACTAAAAATAAATTCTAAATCTATTCAAACATTATTGGAAACAATAGAACAAAAATTATTAAATAAGGGTTTTTCAAAAGATAAACAAAGAGTTAGTACACATCCATATTTTGAGGATAGAATTTTATTGATAAAAAACTTCGAAAAAAATAAAGAAAAAAATTATAATAAAAGTTACAATCAAAGATTTAACTACATTAGAGCAAAATTTGTAGGTTATAGTGATTATGATGAAGGGTTAAGTGAATTAAGCGTACCTTTTAAAACTTATGCAGAATCAATTAAATTAGCTAAAAGTGGAAATCTAGAAATGTCCCTAAAGAATTTAAATGAAATAATTAAAAATAATAATAATAATTTTATACTAGAAACTAAAGCAGATATATTATTCTCTTATGGATATACTAAAGAAGCAAATAAATTTTATAAAAAAAATTTAGAAAAATATCCTTTAAATTATTATGCTAAAATTAGAATATTTGAAAATATAGAAATCAAAAATTTATCTAATAGTGATACAGAGATAATTTTTCAAAATAATAAGGATCTTTTATATAAATTTTATAATAATAAAAATGTTCTTTTAAAATATTTTGAACTGGCAAAAAATTTAAATAAAAATGAATGGTTACAATTCTTTAACCTTCTTTTATCAATTAATTATATTGAAAAAGAAGTTTTTGATATTGAAATAAAAAATTTTAAAAGTACTAAAGATAGTGATTTATTAAAACTTGTTAATATAATCCAGAATGTAAATTAATGAACGGATCTCTAGTATATCAAGATTACATAAATTTAATTAATAAAAATTTTGTAATAACTAAAAATATTAGAAATAACCAAATACAACCATCAAGCATGGACTTGTCATTAAGTGAGGAATGCTATGAAATTAGGTATAGCTTCTTATCCTATAATTCAAAAGTAAGAGATAAATTAAAAGATTTAGCAATTAAAAAAATAAATCTAAGTAAAGAATTTATATTTAGAAAAAACAAGACTTACATTGTTAAACTTAATGAAAGTCTTAACTTAAAAAATAATATATTTGGTCACTGCAACCCTAAAAGTAGTACTGGCAGATTAGATATTTTTTGTAGAACACTTGTTGATTATGCAGATGAATACGAGAAAATTCCTAAAAATTATAAAGGTGAGATATTTTTAGAAATAACATCAAGATCATTTGATGTATCTTTTAAAAAAAATAATTCTTTAAATCAATTAAGACTTGTAAATAAAAATCATAATTATTTGACTGATAAACAATTAATTAACCTTAATAAAAAAATTTCAAATCAAACTATAGACAATTTTAAAATTGATAACGGGTTAAAGTTATCAGTCGATCTAGCTGGATCAAATATAGTCGCTTATGTAGCCAAAAAACATACTCCAGTTCTAAATTTCTCCAAAATTAAATCTCATAAAATAAATGATTTTTGGAATGTAATTAGAAAACATAATAAAAAATTAGTAATTGAAAAAAACAAGTTTTATATTTTGAGATCAAAAGAAAAGGTTGTGATACCATCAAATTTAGCCGGTGAAATGATACCATACGATACTGGTATAGGAGATTTCAGAGCACATTATGCAGGTTTTTTTGATCCTGGTTTTGGTCTAGGCAGAGGATCATATGCAGTTTTGGAATTAAAAACAAATGAAGTACCTTTTTTATTAGAAGATGGTCAAACTATAGCTAGAATTAAATATGAAAAGTTGAACAAAAATAGTAATATTGTATACGGAAAAGATATTAAATCAAACTATCAAAATCAAGGTTTAAAATTAAGTAAGCATTTTAAATAGAATGAAAAAAATATTAATTATTAATGGCCCTAACCTAAATCTATTAGGTAATAGAGAAGATGATATTTATGGCAAAGACAGTTTAGATAAGATTAAATCTGATTGTGAAAAAAAAAGTAAAGAGAAGAAATTAGAAATTATTTTTTTCCAATCTAATAATGAAGGGGAAATAATTGATAAAATTCATGAAGTAAATGAAAAATTTGATGGTCTAATTATTAATCCAGCAGCATTTACTCATTCATCAATAGCCATTCTGGATTCATTAAGAGCAATAAATAAGCCCAAGATAGAAATTCATCTTTCAAATATTTATTCAAGAGAAGAGTATAGAAAAAAAAGTATTACCTCCGAAGGAGTACATGGTTTAATATGTGGATTTGGTGGAAATAGTTATCTTCTAGGAATTGAAGCAATATGCAAATTAATTTATAAATAAGTATGACTAAAATAGATAAAACAGATTTAGAGAATATTAAGTTAATCGTTAAAGAATCAAAAATTAATAGTGTTGCTAAAATAAAAATAAAAAAAAATGATTATGAAATTGAAATTACCTCAAATGACTTCGTTGAAAACAATGTTTCTGTTCAGAAAATAGAAAAAAGTACTGAAGTTAAAGAGGTTGAAAATACAAATGATGTTGTAAATGAGGATAATATTGTTAAATCTCCAATGGTAGGAGTTGCTTACCTTTCTGCTGATCCAAATTCTCAACCTTATGTTAAAGTTGGTCAACATGTTAAAGCCGGTGATACTTTATTGTTAATTGAAGCAATGAAAACTTTTAATGAAATCAAAGCTCCTAGATCTGGTATTATCAAAAAAATAGTTACGTTGAATAGCCAGCCCGTTGAATATGGTGATACTCTTATAATTTTTGAATAATGTTCAAAAAAATACTGATTGCTAATAGAGGTGAAATTGCTTTACGTGTTCTTAGAGCCTGCAGAGAATTAGGAATAAAAACTGTAGCCATTCACTCTGATGTTGATGAAAATGCAATGCATGTAAGAATGGCAGATGAAAGTATTTGTGTCGGACCAGCCTCTGCACAATCTAGTTATTTAAATATACCTGCAATTATAACTGCTGCAACATTAACTGATGTAGATGCAATTCATCCTGGATATGGTTTTTTAAGTGAAAATCAAAGGTTTGCGGAAATTATTGAAGAACACAATATTAAATTTATTGGACCAAAATCAGAACATATAAAAATGATGGGTAACAAAATTGATGCAAAAAAAATAATGGATGAAACTGGGGTACCTACAGTAAAAGGTATAAATGACTTAAGGGATAGAAATAAAATTGAAGAATTTATAAAAAAAGTAAAATACCCAATTATAGTAAAAGCAGCTAGTGGTGGTGGTGGAAAAGGAATGAGAATTGTCACAGAAGAAGATGATTTGAATAAAGCAATAAATGAAGCAAAAATTGAAGCAAAAAAATCATTTAATGATGAAAATGTTTATTTAGAAAAATTTTTAACATCTCCTAAACATATTGAAATTCAAGTTCTTTGTGATTCATTTGGAAATGTTGTTACTCTTGGAGAAAGAGATTGCTCAATTCAAAGGAAGCATCAAAAACTTATAGAAGAAAGTCCAAGTTCAGTTCTAACAAATGAAAATAGAGAAAAAATTTCTGAACTTTGTAGAAAATCTATGAAAGAAATCGGCTATGAAGGGGTTGGAACATTAGAATTCTTATATGAAAATAATGAATTTTATTTTATGGAAATGAATACAAGATTACAAGTTGAACACCCAGTCACAGAAATGGTTACTGGAATAGATCTTGTTAAAGAACAAATTCTCGTTGCTAATGGTGAAAAACTTACGATAAAACAAGAAGATATAAAACTTAAAGGTAGCTCAATTGAATGTCGAATTAATGCCGAACATCCAGAGAGTTTTATACCATCACCTGGTAAGATAACTCAATATCATCAACCTGGAGGACTAGGTATTCGAGTAGATTCAGCTGTTTACGATGGATACTCAATTCCATCCCACTATGATAGTATGATTGGTAAATTAATTACCTACGGCGCAACAAGATCAGAGGCTCTAAAAAAAATGAATAGAGCACTAGAAGAATATGTAATTATGGGAATAAATACTAATATTCAACTACATCAAAAAATTATTCAAACTGATGAGTTTAAAAGAGGAAGTTATAACATTAATTTTATGTCAAATTTAATTGAGTAAAATAATTGATTTAAAGAGTTTAATAGAATTTTATAAAAAAGCTTACTTTCCAATGGCTGATAGTAAGTATTCTGAAGAAATAAAATTTTATAAACCCAAATTAAGATTTATCATTCCAATTTCAAATTTTCATTATCCAAAGAAACTTTTTAGTGAGTTTAAAAAAACAAAATATAGTTTTAAAATTGATCAAAATTTTGCAAAAGTTATAGAGTTATGCAAAGAGATTAAAAGAAAAGATCAAGATACTTGGATTAATGAAATTATTTTAGATACATATATTGAATTACATAAAATAGGTAAATGTCACAGTGTAGAATGTTATGAAGATGATAATCTAATTGGTGGTTTATACGGTTTACATATAGGATCATGTTTTTTTGGTGAGAGCATGTTTAGTTTAAAGACCAATACAAGTAAGTTTTGTCTACTTTATTTATTGGCAATATTGAAAAGAAATAATTTTTCCATATTAGATTCACAGTTTTTCAATCCTCATTTAGTTCAGTTTGGAGCGTATGAGATAGAAACTGAAATTTATGAAAATAAACTAAAAGAAAGTTTAGATATTGAATGTTTTTTTAAGGAAGTTAATAATTTTCAAGAAGTCTTATCATTACTACAATCAACTAACCAAAGATCATAAATAGGATTTTCTAATGGAGTAACATCGGGAGAAGATGAAATCATCCAGCCTTTATAAATATTAGTATTTTTATTATTGATAGTATCGTAAACATCTATCAAAACATAATCTTCAGGTATTTCAGTTGGAGGAGTGCTGCCACAATACAAAACTTCAATATTTAAAGTTTCCCATGATATTTTAGAGCTTACCAAAATATCTTTTGTAGAAACCTTATTAGTAGTCTTATTTAATAACTTAAAAGAGGCATACTTTTTTTCTATAGTCTCAGCAGAAACACTGAATGGTAGAAGAAAAAAAATTGTTAGTCTAATTAGGAGTCCAAGATTTATATTCTTCTTCTTTTTTTTCTGGATCATAATTTTTTGAAAGAGGATGAGATGATGGAAAATATGCTTCACTAGTGCCAGTCATATTTGGTTTATGATTTTTTTGCCATTTGTATTTATGTGAATAGTTAAGTGGAGGATTATCAATCGATTTATGAAGCCAGGCATGCCAATGCGGTGGAATATTTGAGGCTTCTATTTCACCATTAAAAATTACCCATCTTTTTGCTTTTAAATTTTTAAAATCTATAGAGCTGCAGTAATATTTATTTCCTAATTCATCACTACCAACTAAGTTGCCCTTAAACCAAGTATAAATTTTTGTTCCTAATGACATTAATATTTCTATAAAGATTAATTGACTACTTTCCAATTAATTTTTTTATTAGCATAAAAATTCTTAACCTGAATATCTTTGTAACTAGATAATTCTGTCATAATCCATTCCTTTTTTTCTAATTTAATTTTTTTATCATTAATTGGAAAACTATAATGTTTTGCACCATTTATTGAACAAAATATCTCTAACTTATCAATTGCATTTTCTTGATCGAAAATTTCTGCATATAATTCTAGTGAGCAAGGAGAGGAAAATATTCCTGGCTTAGATGAGATATCTGGTTTTTTTTCTTGAATTGGATGAGGAGCTGAATCAGTACCTAAAAAAAATTTAGAATTATTGTGACATGCTGCTTTTCTTAATTCTATTAAATCTGTTTCGTTTTTAACAACTGGCATACAAAAATGATGGGGATTAATAAAGTCATCATGAAATACATCTTTTTTTGTTAAAAGCATATGGTGTGGTGTGATTGTTCCTGCAATATTTTCATTTTCTTTCACATATTTAACTCCATATGAAGTTGATACATGCTCAAGAGTAATTTTTAAAAGGGGAAATTTTTTTCTAATAATGCTTAATTCATCATCTATAAAATATTTTTCTCTATCAAAAATATCTATATCTTCAGCTACTTTTTCACCATGTATTAGTAATGGACTTTTTTCTTCTTCTAAAATCTCTAAAAATTTAAAGATTTTCGAAATGTCACTAACTCCATGACTTGAGTTTGTAGTTGCATTTGAGGGATAAAGTTTAGACCCAAAGAAAACTTTGTTTTGCATACCTTTTTTAAAATCTTCTAAATCTAAATTTTCATTTAAATAACAAGGTATAAGTGGTTCAAAATTATTACTAGATGCTTTATTTAAAAGCTCTTTATAAGCAGAAGCTTTATTAGTATCTGTTATGGGAATTTCTGTATTTGGCATCGCCACACATCTATTATTTATTCTTGAGGAGAAATTAGTAACCATTTCTAACATGTCACCTTCTCTAAAATGTACATGCCAATCATCAGGCTGAATTATTTCAATATTTTTATTCACAATAGTTATTTTTTTGTAATGTAGAATAAATCTTTTCTACGCTTATAGAGTCCATATAGGACTTTGTTTTATCAATATTTATACTTTTAAAATAGTCATAGCTTTCATTTGTTCTTATAACTTGTGAATCTTGCATAAATGGACCATAAATCATATCATTTGTTGGGCCAAATAATACTATAGACTTTAATTTTGTGGCTGAAGCCATATGTGATAATCCTGAATCATTTCCAATAAATAATTTTGATTTCTTCATATAAGCAGCAGTTTGAGTCAATGAGGCACCAAATAAATTAATTATCTTATTACTATCAATATTTTTTGTTATTTCATTTAAATAATTTTCTTCTTCTAACTTTGAACCAACTAAAATAAATTTAATATTTTTATTTTGAGATAAAATTTTTATTAATAGTGAATTATAATTTTTAATACTCCAAATTTTTGGTTTCCAATTTCCACCTGGAAATATAACAAAATATTTAAATTCATCAGACAAATGTTTTGTAACTATTTCTTCTTCTTCTGTATTTGTCTCAATGAACAAATCTGAACAATCAAATTTAAAATAATTAGATAATTGCTGTACATGGTTTAGATTAGATTTTTTTTTAAAAATAAATTTTTGCTTATGTTTTAAAAAATATGATAACAATGAACTTCTAAAATCAATAATTATATCCCACTTCTTTCCATAACAATTAGAAATTATATCTAACCAATGCATATTGTATCTTTTTTTTGAAACAGTGATTATGTTTTCTACAGATTTAAAGTTTTTGAAAATTGATTTAGCAGATGGACCAATTACAAATGTAAATTTAGTTTCAGGATATTTATTACTAAAATAATTTATTACTCCAGTTGATAGAATTGTATCTCCAATAAGATTTGACGAAATAACAAGAATTTTCACAGAAATATTACACTTTTAATATATTCAATATATATTTAGATAATTATGAAAGATAAATACTTTTTTCATCATCTGAATTCAAGATTTTTTGAGATTTCTGGAAAAGATAGTAAATCATTTATTCAAAATTTAATTACTAATGACATTGAAAAATGTAACGATGGATCAATTATTTATTCATGTCTATTAACACCTCAGGGTAAATTTTTAGCAGATTTTTTTATATTCAATATCAATGGAAACTATATTTTTGAAACTAATGATAAATTTTATAGTAATTTAATAGGACGATTAAAAATTTATAAACTTCGCTCTGATTTAGAAATTAAAGAAATTAATAATCTTAATTCTTATTCATTATTTAATATAGATTATCAGGGTGATTATAATGTTTATTTAAATGATCCTAGAAATATCAACTTAGGTAAAAAACTTATAACTAATAAAAAAATTTTAATTGAAAAAGAGAGATTGAAAGAAATTAATGAAACAGAATATCATGAAATTTTAATTAATCATACAACACCCTATTCACCATTTGATATTTTAGAAAATAAATCTTTATTATTAGAAAATAATTTTGATAATTTAAATGCTATTGATTGGGATAAAGGATGCTATGTTGGTCAAGAAATTACTGCAAGAATGAAATACCGTGGATTACTCAAGAAAAAACTTTACGCTTTAAAAATAAAAAGTGGAGATGTGCTAGAGGGAGATGAGTTGATAGTAGATAATAAAAAAATAGGTACAATTGTATCAAAAGCAAATTCAAATATTTTTGCAGCATTAAATATTAATTTTGTTAATGAAATAAAAAATAAAAATCAAAATTTAGTAATTAATGATTCATTATCCTTTGATTTTTTAAACTGAAAATTTTTTTCTATAAAAACTTACAGGAATTATTAAAATCATAAAAATTATTAGCATTGGAATAAATATATTATTAATTCCATAGTTATTTGCTATAAATCCTAATGATGCTGGAGCCCCTATAAATGTTCCGTAAACTGCAATTGAAATTATTGTAATGCCTACTCCACTGTCAATTCCCTCAATTTTTCCAGCTAAACTATATGCGATAGGAACAATTGAGGATGCACCGATACCTAATAATGAAAAACCAATAATAGCTGCATAAATGCTGCTGAAATTAGACAAAATTATTAAACTTATAATCGTCGATAAAAATAAAAAGAAAATCAAAAGAAAAACTCCAATTTTATCTCTTACCCAATCACCACTAAATCTTCCGATAACCATAAAAATATTAAAACTTAGAGTTGCTAAGCCGATATAGAAACCATCAACTTGAATAAAATCTCTCATATAGAGAGCGCCCCATGCATCAACACTACCTTCCGTCAGAGCATTTGCCATTGCAATTAATGCTAATAAAAAAATTAGTAAGGGCCAAATAAAAAATATATTTTTTTTACTGGAGTCTTCTGATTTTGTTTCAACTTGTGACTCTAAACAAAGTACAAAATACAAACTCAAAGGAAGAAGAATGATGACATACAAAAGTATATTAAAAATAAAAGTATAATTCCACTCTAGTAAAAAGCTTGTAATTAGAGATCCAAATAAAACTCCAAGACTCCAAAATGCATGAAACCCTGACATCATTGATTTTTTTTCTCTAACTTCTAAATTTGATGCATAAACATTGCATGCTATTTCGAATGCACCATAACTCATACCAAAAACAAATGAGAAAACCATAAAAAGCCATAACTCTTGAATGAAAGGTACTGGCAACCACAAACAACCTTCGGCAATTAAGGTGAATGTTAAAATAGATTTTGTAGAAGTTTTAAGAATAAGAGCATTTGCAAAAATCATTGCAACAATTGAACCAATTGCAAATGATAACATAATATATCCAACACCAACATAATCAGTTTGAAGTTGATCCTTTATGGTAGGTATCCTAATAGCCCATAAACCTACATAACAAGCGGTTATAAAAAAAATAATTTTTATAGCATGAATATCACTAACTTTTTTCATTCAATTATATTAATTAAAATATTTTTTGTAATATTCAGATAAATTTTCGATAGAAACTCTTTCCTGTTTCATAGTATCTCTATCCCTAACAGTAACACTTTTATCTTCTAGGGTTTCAAAATCTACAGTTAAACAAATTGGTGTTCCTATTTCATCATGCCTTCTATAATTCTTACCAATGTTTCCTGAATTTTCTAAAACAACTCTACCTAATCCCAATTTCTGTAGATTAGATTTTATTTCTTTAGATAAATTAACTAATTCCTCATTATTCTTTTTGAGAGGAATAACTGCGGCTTTAATAGGTGAAAGATGAGGTTTTAGAGATAAAAGAATTCTTTTACTATCTTTATCTACATTTTCTTCACGATAAGCTTCATTTAACAAAGCAAGAACTCCTCTATCAACACCAGCTGATGGCTCAATTACGTAAGGAATATACCATTTTTTTTCTTCTAAATCTTGAACAGCTAGTTTTGTAGTTGAAGATGAGTTTTTCATAACTTCTGATGTAATTTTAAAATCTTTTTGATTTTTAGTATGAGAACCTAAGTCAAAGTCAGTTCTATTGGCTACCCCTTCTAGTTCCTCTTCACCGTGAGGAAACACATAATTGATATCCACGGTTCTTTTTGAGTAGTGAGCTAGTTCATTTTTTTCTACTTCAATTTTTTTTAAATTTTCTTTTTTTATGCCTTGATTAACCCACCATTCTATTCTCTTATTTATCCAATATTCATGCCATTCATCATCAGTACCTGGTTTAACAAAAAACTCTAATTCCATTTGTTCAAACTCTCTAACTCTAAAAATAAAATTACGAGGTGTTATTTCATTTCTAAATGCTTTTCCCATTTGTGCGATACCAAAAGGAACAGTTCTAGAAGTTGAATCTAATATATTTTTAAAATTAGTAAAAATTTGCTGACACGTTTCTGGTCTTAAATATGCGAATGACGAACCATCATCTACTGGTCCAATTGCAGTTTTAAACATTAAATTAAAAGGTCTTGGCTCAGTAAGATCTTCCGATTTACAATTTGGGCATTTATTATTTTCAAATAATTGATCTGCTCTCCACCTTGACTTACATGCCCGACAATCAACGAGAGGATCGGTAAAAGTATCTTCATGGCCTGAATGTTTTAGAACTACTGGAGAACTTAAAATTGAGGCGTCCAAACCTTCGGTATCATCTCGTTCATATACCATTGATTTCCACCAAGCTTGTTTAAGATTATTTTTGAACTCGACTCCCATTGGTCCATAATCATATAACCCCTTAATACCGCCATAGATGTCATTTGATTGAAATAGAAAACCTCTTCTTTTACAAAGAGAAACTAACTCTTCCATTGTTTGTGCAGTCATATAACTCTTAATCTTTTGGTTTATATTCTTTCGTTCTTGGATCTTTCTCTAAATCGATTACTGAGTCATTATTTACTTTATTATTAGTGAATTTGTCTTGTTTTTTTTTCTTAAATCTTAAAATTAATAAAATAGAAGCTAAAATTACAAATAAAACTAGAAATTTCATTACAAACCAAACCTAGAAAACATAATTCGTTCTTCAATTTTATTTAAAATTTCATCAGAATTAAATATTGAAGAAGAAAACCTACGTTGTAAAAATGATTTTTTTTGACTGATTATTTTAATTTTAATTTTTTTTCCAAACTTCTCTTCTAAAATTGGTTTTATTGCACCAATACCATCTGCTAAACCTAAATCGATAGCTTTATTACCAACCCAAAATAAACCAGAAAAGATGTCATCTAATTTATTCTGATCGAGTTTTGAACCTCTTCTATTTTTTACATAATTAATAAAATTATCATGAATTTGTTCTTGAATATTTTTTAATCTATCAATGTCTTCCTTTTTTTCTTCTTTGAAAGGATCAAGAAAACTTTTACTTTTTCCAGATGTATACACTCTTCTTTCTATTCCAACTTTTTTTAAAAGATCAACAAAACCAAAACCTGGTGAAATAACACCTATTGATCCAATAACAGAGTTTTGATCAATATATATTTCATCAGCAGCACATGCTAACCAATAACCACCAGAAGCTGCAACATCTTCAACAAATGCTAATACTTTTTTGTTTTTTTCCTTTGCCAGATCAATGATCCTTTTTGCTATTAAAGAGGATTGTGTAGGAGAACCTCCAGGTGAATTAATGACCAAACCTACAACAGGAGATTTTTTATCAGCAAATAACTTATCAATTAACTTTTCTAAATTATTGATTGCTAAACCAGAGCCAGTTAAGCCTGACTGTGATGATATAATGCCAGATAAACGTAAAACCGGTATTGTAGTACTCTTTGAAAATAACCTTTTAAACATAATATCTAATAACAAATGTTAATCTTTTCTTAAAGGGTTATGTAGCATTTGTTTGTAATTTTAGTAATTTGAGTTTAAGTGCGTCAATTAAGTTAATGAATTAACATAATATTCTAATAGTTAAATAATATGGATAATGTTCTTCCACTTAGAAAAAAAGATTTTTCATTTGAAGATGAAATCAGAGAATTAACAGATCTATGCAAAGAAGACCTGGTATCCGTAAATACTATAATCCTTGATAAATTAGATAGCAATGTACCTTTAGTTCATGAAGTTGGAAAATACCTTATCTTATCAGGGGGAAAGCGATTAAGACCTCTGTTAACTGTTTCAAGTTTTCATATGACAAAAAATGAAACTAGTGAAATTGAAAATAAAATGAATCATATCGGTCTATCTGCAGCAGTAGAATTTATTCATACAGCAACACTATTACATGATGATGTAATAGATGAAAGTAAACAAAGAAGAGGAAAACCTACAGCAAATGAGAAATGGAAAAATAAAACAAGTGTATTAGTTGGTGATTTTTTGTTCAGTAGGGCTTTCCAATTAATGACAAAATATGGCAACACTGAAACATTAAAAATATTAGCTGATACTAGTGTTGTAATTTCTGAAGGAGAGGTTTTAGAACTTGCTAATGATAAAAATTTAGAAATAAATGAAAATATTTATTTTGAAGTTGTAAATGCAAAGACTGCTTCTTTATTTAGTGCAGCATGTCAAGTTGGATCAATTAGTGCTCTTGGAACAGAAGCTGAGGTTAATGCATTAAAATCATTTGGAACAAACTTTGGGATGACTTTTCAATTAATTGACGATGCTATTGATTATTCTTCAAACAAAAAAATATTAGGAAAAAATACTGGAGATGATTTTAAAGAAGGTAAAATTACTCTTCCAATAATATTAGCATATGGAAGATCAAATGATAAAGAAAAAAAATTTTGGGAAAGAACAATATCTGATCTTAATCAAAATGATGGTGATTTTGAAATGGCATTAGAAATAATTAATAAATATCAATGTATTGAAGATACTCTTACAAGAGCAAATCATTTCTCAAATGTAGCTATTGACTCAGTTGATATATTTAAAGATAATATTTACAAAGAAAAATTAGTATCCCTTGTTTCAAAAAGCGTTTCAAGAATTTATTAATTAATATTCCTCATAAGATTTTACCTCTACTAATTCAGATCCAAAAGTTTTATTAATATCATTTTTTACTTTTGCTCTTTCATCATTGGTAAAATAGACACTTCTTGCTAGATCAATAAATGTTTGATTAAATAATTTTTTTCTTTCGCATTCTCTAATATCATCTTCTATATCCCACAATTTAGAATTTATATTTACTAGCTTTAGAAGAAAGTCATTTATTTCATCTTCAGAAATATACTTCTTTAATGTTTTCTGAAGAAATTCTAATTCTTTATTTACATGTTGAAGTTTTATTGAATTAGAGATGTTTTTCTTTTTAATCATTAAAATAGATATTTTATCTACTAATTCGCCTAAGGAGATTGGAGTATTAATTAACATTAGATTATATTATAATTCTCATCATATCTTTTTATATCATTTTCATCGAGTATTTCACCGTACCACATTTCTATGATTATTAAATCTTTAGAACCTTTATTAGCAATCCTATGAAGGGCGCCTTTAGGAATAAAAATATTTTCATTTTCTACAAGATTTATAGTCTTTTTATCTAAAGTAACCTCAACTTCACCTTCTGCAACAAGCCAATGCTCAGAACGATGCTCATGATTTTGTAAAGACAACATTCCTCCTGGTTTAATAAAAAGTTTTTTAACAAGAAATTTTTTACCAGATTTTAAAATCTCATAGTATCCCCAGGGTTTTTGAACAATAGAATTCATTATGAATGTTTATTTATATATTATATATCTATTTTTAAATGATAAAAATTTCACCATCTATATTATCAGCTGATATACTCAAATTAGAAGAAGAAGTTAAACTTTTAGACAAGAGTGGCGCTGATTATATTCATATAGACATAATGGATGGCCACTATGTCCCCAATATTACTTTTGGACCAAATATAGTTAAATCATTAAGAAAGGTTACCTCTAAAATTTTAGATGTGCATCTTATGATTAAACCAGTAAAGCAATATATTAATGATTTTGTAGAAGCTGGCTCAGATATCATTTCTTTTCACCCTGAGGCTGATGATAACCCAGAAGAAATTATTAAAATAATAAGTGATGCTGAAATTAAAGCAGGAATTGCCATACACCCTGATGTAAATATTGCAAATATTGATCATTTATTTAGTAAAGTTCAACAAATAATAGTTATGACAGTCACACCTGGTTTTGGCGGTCAAAAATTTATGCATGATCAAGTGCAAAAAATTAAAGATTTAGATGAAATTAGAAAAAATAATAATTATAACTATGAGATAGGTGTTGATGGTGGAATAAATAATGAAAATGCAAAAATATGTAAAGATAATGGAGCTGATGTGTTAGCAGTAGGTTCTTATTTATTATCTCAAAATCAAAATAACTATAATAAAATTATAAATTCCTTAAGATAATGGACTGGGATAAATTAAAATCATTTTACGAAATTGCAATTTCAAGAAGCATTTCTAAGGCAAGTGCTAAACTAAATATTAGTCAATCTGCACTTAGTAGACAAATACAAGATCTCGAATATGATTTAAAGACGCCTTTATTTATAAGACATCAAAAAGGTGTAAGGTTAACAGAGCAAGGTGAAAATTTATTTAATACTGTAAATCAAATAAATTTTTCAATTTCTGATTTTGAAAAAAAATTATTAGATAAAAAAACTAAACCAGTAGGAAAATTAACAGTAAGCACAACTGTTGGTTTTGGATCGGCTTGGCTCACACCAAGAATAACTAAATTTTCTAATCAATATCCAGAGATAGATGTAAATTTAATTATGAGTGATGAAGAAGTTGATTTATCTGCAAGAGTTGCTGATGTTGCAGTTAGAGTAAAGAAACCAACACAGGCAAATTTAATTTTTAAAAAATTTGTTAATTTTCATAACCACATTTACGGTTCTTCAGATTACTTACAAAAAAGTGGAATACCAAGAAATGTAAATGATTTAGATAAACATGATTTAATTTGCTTTGGAGCTGGATTACCTTCTCCTGTTTCTAATATTGATTGGATATTAAAAATTGGAAAAGAAGGAACAAAAAGACGACCTAAATTTAGAGTAAATAGTATTTACGCGATGTCACTTGCAATTGAAAAAGGTGGAGGTTTAGCATCTTTACCTGATTACATGGTTGCAGATAAACCTCAGCTTGTACGTGTTCTGCCAAACTTAGAAGGTCCATCATATCAAACATACTTTGTTTATTCTGAATCTTTTAAAAACGATAGAAGACTTGAAGTTTTTAGGGATTTTTTATTTAATGAAGCTAAAGATTGGCATTATTAGTCTTTGACTTAATTTTTTATTTTTGTATACCGTATCTACATTATGGGATATCCAAAAAAACATAGAGGCAGACGTAAAAGAGGCTCTAAATATAGAAGAAACAAAAAGCGTCAAAAGAAGAAATAATTAATACCTACCTTCTTTTTTAAAATCTAATTGAACATATATATATATAATGTTTAAATTTTTCACTGAACCAAAGTGGTATGTGTGGGCTTATGTAGGCTCTGTAGTTATTCTTACTTCTATATGGGTCCAAGTTCAGATTGATGTTCAGATCAACGAATGGTTTGGTGAATTTTATGACATGATCCAAAAAGCACTTGGGACACCAAATGCTATAACTATGCAAGAATACATGGGTGCTCTATTTAGTTTTGCTCAACTTGCTGCTATTTCAATTGCATTAGGACTAGCAATTTCTTTCCTAACTTCCCATTTTCTTTTTAGATGGAGAACAGCAATGGTTGAGTGGTACCATAGTGTTTATGATCAAGCTAGGACTATTGAAGGTGCAAGTCAAAGGGTTCAAGAGGATACTATAAAATTCAGTAGAATTATGGAAGGTCTTGGAACAAGTTTAATTGAATCTGTTCTTGTACTTGTAGAGTTCTTCCCTCTCCTAATGACCCTATCAGTTGGTATACCAATTTTGTGGTTTGGTGATTGGCAGTACGGTTTAGTATCTGGAGCATTTATATGGGCTGTAGGTGGTACAATTTTAATGATTGTTTTAGCATGGTTACTAAGATTAGTTGGTATTGAGTATGATCTTCAAAAAAAAGAAGCAGCTTATAGAAAAATTTTAGTTATTGCAGAGGATGATGGAAGTATTAGACCAAAATCATTAGAAGAACTTTTTCAAGGTGTTAGAGAAATTCACTTTAAGAGTTATTTGTATTATCTCTATTTTAGTATTGGAAGGTTAGCTTATCTACAAGCTAACGTTCTTGCAGCGTATATTTTTTTAGCACCAGCAATTGTTGCAGGTGTCATGACACTTGGTGTTATGCAACAAATTATAAGGGCTTTTGGAAGAGTAGAAGGTTCACTACAATATTTATTCAGAGCATGGCCTACAATTATAGAACTTGCTAGTGTCTATAAAAGATTAAGAGAATTTGAGAATAAAATAGAAAAAAACATTCAGGACGAAAAAACTGGTATAGTACGTTAGTGATTTTTCTAGCGTTTATTATTATTCCAATAATTGAAATAAGTATTTTTATAACAATCGGCTCCAATATTGGAATTCTAAATACTATTGCAATTATACTAACCACTGCTTTAGTTGGAATATTTCTTGTGCGTAGACAAGGGATCAAATTGTTATTTGATGCACAACGAAACTTATCACAAGGTGTAATGCCAACCGAAGAAATTAAAGGGGGTATTTTTCTATTAGTATCAGGGTTATTATTGATTACTCCTGGCTTCTTCACTGATTGTATCGGTTTTGCTGTCTTTTTAAAACCTGTCCAAAATTTAATTGCTACTCAAGCAAAAAAATATTTTAACTCACGTATTCGCTATTAACGGATCTATTTTTTTTACCAACTCTTTTAATATTAAAACAAGTTTATGATTTTTGGGATCATCAATTTTTTTTAACGGTGGTAATATATTATTCCATTCAGAAATATTATCTACAATGGATAAATAAGCTTTCATTAAACTAATAGGTTCATGTGACGTAATCACTTGTCTTATTTTTTCTAAAAGACTCTGTAATTCATTAAAATTTTTAATTGAATTTTCATTTTTATAATTTTTCAAAATAAAGCTAAGTAATTTTCCACATACATTTGTACCTGCAGTAATTGCTCCAGCTCCTCCCCTTTTACTTATACTTAAAGCTAAACTATCATGACCACAAAATACTGAAAAATTATTGAAATATTTTATAACCTTCATCATACGTTCACCGTCACCACTAGAATCTTTTAAACCAACAATATTATTTGGATACAATTTTAATAGTATTTCAATAGTTTTAAAACTTATAGGAACATATGTGTTTTGCGGTATGTGATATAAAACATAATGAAGTTCACTATCACCAACATTTTCAATAATATGACGATAGTAGTTTATCACACCTTCATCTGTTACATTCTTATAATAGAATGGTGGTAGTAAAAGGACTGCTCTTACTTTGTGACTGGCAGCATGTTTTGTCATATCAATTGCTTCTTTCAATGAAGATGACCCTGTACCAGGCATCAGAATTTTGGGGTCTATTCGATTTAAGATTAAAAAATCTATATGATCTTTTTTTTCTTGAACAGAAAAACTATTTGCTTCACCTGTAGTACCAAAAATGGCAAGACCATCGTGCCCTTCTCTCATTAAATACTGACAATGACGAAGGTAGAGGTCTTTATTAATTGATAAATCACTTTTTACTGGTGTTAGTGCAGCGCTAAAGACTCCAGATATTTTATGCATAAAAATACAATAAAATAAATCCTAGTAAAACTCTATAAATAATAAAAATATTAAAGGTTGAACTTTGTATTATTCGCATCATGATGTTAATTGATATTAGAGCAGTAATACACGCAACGATTGCTGCAAATAAAGATTGGTATAAATTAATATTAATCTCAGAACTACTTATAAAATCTAAACTTGTTAAAACTAAAGATGCTAAAATAATGGGGATAGATAAAAGCATAGAAAAAATTGCTGCCGATGATCTATCAAATCCTAAAAAACGAGCTCCAGTAATTGTAACACCTGCTCTACTTGCCCCAGGGATAAAAGCTAAAACTTGAAATATACCTATGATAAAGGCCTGCACATAACTCATATTCTCCCAGGAAGATATTTTCATCTTAAAATGATCTGCTACAAATAATAAAGCAGCAAAAACAACACTTGTGACTGCAACAACTTTAATATCTCGAAAATATAATTGAACAAAATCAAAAATAAAAAATCCAACTATGACTGCAGGTATTGTTGCGATTATGATTTTAATTAACTTATTATTTTTAATAAGTTGAAAAGATAAAAAACTTTTAATTAATGATATTATATGAGATCTTAGATAGATTATAACTGCTAATAATGTTCCAACATGTACAGCAACATCAGTAAAAAGACCTTGATCTTGCCAACTGGTTAATTGTGATACAAGAACTAAATGCCCAGAAGAACTAATTGGCAAAAATTCAGTAAAGCCTTGGACAATGCCAATGATAAAATATTGAGGCTCAAACATTAACCAAAAATTATTTTACTGAGCTCTTTACCACTAGGAAGGGGTTCCGCATTTTTATTAGAAAAATATTTCTCCATAAAATTTAAATAGACATTGTAATCTTTTAAAATTTGCATTTTTTGATCTTTATTTTCATCATCACTTTCTTCCATTTTAACTAATTCCGTATCAGTTTGAGACATTGCTTCTGGTATTGTCGTAAAAGGCCTTTCCTGATTAATAACTAACCTTTCATGTAACTCCCGGTGAATCATTTTAAAATCTTCTTTTGATAAAGTTTTTGGACTTTCATCAAATATAAGTCTTTTTAAAATAAAGTTTGCTCTTGGCTCTTTAATTGAAAGAGCAATTTTATATTTTTCATTCCAGTCATTCTGTTCATGAAATTTAGCTATTTCTGTTGATTGTTTAAAATCAAGAAAAACATTTGCTGCACTTTCAGGAAATACATTATCTTGAGATTTTTCATCCTCTTTTTCAATACGTTTATCAATTTCCATAAGTTTAAACTTGTCTGCTAAATCTTTATTTTTGAATACTATTTTAGCTCTTTCATTTAGTACATCAGAACCAATCTCATCGTATGGCTCATAATTAGAAGCAATTTTACCTGGCAGAATAATTGGGTGCTGATTGGTAATAACGTATCTATTTTTTCTTTTGATCAGTTTTTTAAATTCCTCAGAATTAGCTTCTAGTAATGGTGTCGGATCATGAGCTAAATCAATTGTGTGAAACCAACCATTGTATTGAGATTCACATACCATCGACAATGCTTGAAGTTTAATTCTTCCCCCAAAACTTGTCATAAAACAAAAACCTTTATTTTTATTTATATATTCAATGGCATCTTCTTTATTCATTGTCATTTGAAGCTGATTCCAATTAGTAGTGTCTGCTTCGTTAATATATTTTGTCAGAGCAATTGATGTCTTAACATCTGAAAATGCATCGTGAGCAAATTCAACAGGCAAGTTGTTCATCTCTGCAATTTTTTCTAATTTAAAACTAGGATTACCTCTTTCAGTTATAGGTGTTTTTATACTTGATGGGTTGATGGCATATAAACCTCTCGCTAAATTTAATGTATCGCCCCTACTTTTTCTTGTTACATAAGGATAAAACATATGACTAAACAAATTGTATTCAAGAACTGATTCATCAAACTCTATTATGTTGTGTCCTATAAAAGTAGAACTTGGATCATCTTTTTTCCATTCATCAAAAGTTTCATTAATTTTTTTCATTAATTCGTAAGATGATTGAGGCGCATCAAGTGCCTCTCTCATACCTTTAAGCGTTGTTATTAATGCACCAGGTTGAGAAATCACTGATGTTCGAGGTCTGCAGAACTCATTCATATTTTGATTTGTTTGATTAAACTTAGAGTCAGTAACTATTGCAGCAATTTGCATTATCTGCTCCCATTTTGGAGTAGTACCAAAGGCAGTTGGATATTCTTTCTTACCTCTTCCTGATGTTTCTAAATCGTAAAATATATATTTTGACACTTATAAATAACCTTATTGGTATTTATAGACTATTAATTATCTCTTTTGGACCAATAAAAATGATAGAAAAGAGTAGCTGCAATGGCAACAAAAAGAGAGATAAAAGCTACATAAATTATAGTTGCGATTGCCCAATAAGCTACAGCTACTAAAAGACCAATAGCTGTTATCCCAGCCCAAAAATAGATCAGTCTTTCTAAAAATAATTGCATATTGATTCTATTATACAATAATTATAGAAGTTTATCAATTTCCTCTCTAGAAGGCATGGAATTTGCTGTTCCAATTTTCGTCGTTGATAGACCAGCTGTTGCACTGGCAAATTTAAGCGCATCTTTAATATTTTGACCTTCGGTAAGTGCCGCAGCAAAACCAGCATTAAATGCATCGCCAGCACCAGTAGTATCAACTACTGGATTTGAAAGATTAGCTATAGGTAAAGAAAATTTTTCGTCATTGTTAGCAAAAAAAGCTCCTTTTTCTCCAAGAGTAATAACGACATTTTTAATTCCTTTATCTAACAATTGAATTGCAGCTTTTTCAGCATCCTCATGAGTTTCAACATTGTGATCAACATAAAAACTTGCTTCCGTTTCATTTGGCGTAAAATAATCAATCATAGAAAATAAAGATTCATCTATTTCAGCAGCTGGAGCAGGATTTAAAATTGTTTTTACATCTAAACTATGTGCTTTTTTTAATGCATAGGTGACAACATCCTTTGGTGCCTCTAGTTGTGTAAGAAATATACTTGAGTTTTTAATTGCCTCTTCTGCTTTATCTATATCTTCAATAGTAATTGCACCTGCTGCACCCGGAAAAACATTAATAGCATTAGCTCCAGTTCCTTCATTAACAAGTATGCCTGCAGCACCAGTCGAATGATCTTTTGAAATAATTACATTACTATAATCAACACCAGAATTTTCATAAATCTTTGTTGCCATAGAGCCAAATTGATCATCACCAATCTTAGAAATAAAAAAAGTTTTTGCACCAGCTTTAGCTGCAGCTACAGCTTGATTTGATCCTTTTCCACCAGGGCCAATAACAAAATTTTTACCAAGAATAGTTTCACCCTCTACTGGAATTTTTTCTCCAAAAAAAACAAGATCAGCAACAAAAATACCAAGAATACTAATCGACATAATTATTTATCGATTATCCAAACGGTTCCATCTGGTTTAATAACACCTTTTGTTAAAATAAAATTACAGTAAGGTCGTCTTTCACTTGTCGTAATATATGCATAGGTTGATCTTGATTGCTTATAAAATTCTTGTCTTTCGTATGAACCAATTTTCCAATGATCTCCTGATACTTCCTTAATTGCATCAATTACTTCTTTGTTCGCATCATTAATTTCATCTGGTTGATTATCAACTTCCATTCGGTGAACAGCTGAGTCTACGAAACTATCCAATGGAAAAACAGATAAAACAGCTCTCATGACAGTTGTCATATCAAGTCCATCTAATCGGTGAACTCTATTGTGGTTCGAATGAGCAGGATAATTAATATCGGATATAACGAGTCTATCACCATGACCCATTTCACGTAATGTTTTTAATATATCAGGACTTAAAATAGGATCGACGTTAATTAACATATTTTTAGTATATCACTCTCCATACGGGATCCAAATATTTTTTACTTGTGTACTTTGATATAAAAACTCTTCTAAGAAATCTTCTTCTTTGGAAGACCAATCAAGATTTTTAGATTGTGGACACCAATTTCTTTTTAAATTTGAAGTTGTACTTTGAATAACCTTTAAACGCTCATTATTATTGTCACTAAAATACCAAATACCATCGATATTTTCATGTTCTGCTAAAATTTTATTCAAACTATTTTGTTTAGTTGTTAAAATATTAATATATCCCGCTGGAACATCAGAGGTTTCTAGTAGTTGATATAATTCTGTTGCTAAAAGAGACGTCTTTTGTCCTGGGATAATAATACTAGCATTACCTGCAGCAAAATTTGCTCCTAAGGTAGTAATTAAACTTAATAATGGAAAGTCATCATTTAAAATATTTGCAACAACACCAATTGGCTCTTTAACAGCTAGTGTTAAACCTCTTATAGGAGGATTATGTATAGAGCCTTCAAACTTATCAGCCATAGCCCCATAATAAAATAATCTTTCAATTGATTGATCAAATTCTTTTTCAGCATCTTTTTGTGAAATACCAATTAGAGATGATAGTAAACTAGAAAAGGTATTTTTTCGATCTTGCAAATTTTCTGCTAAGTAATAAAGAATTTGAGCTCTATTAAAGTTAGTTGAAGATTTGCCAACTGATTTAGAAGCAACCTCAACTGTATCTCTTACATCTTTACGATTTGCGTTTGGAACATCACAAATAAAATTATTTTGAGCATCATATGAAGAAAAAGAATAACCACTATCAGGTCTTTTTTGCTTCCCTCCAATATATAATTTTGGTGTTCTATCGATAGAGTTAGATGATGAACCTTTAGATAATTTCTTTCCTCTTTTTGACTTAGAAAGAGGAAGTGGTAATTTTGAATATGCTCTAATACCCTCCGAACCACCTTCTCTTCCAAAACCACTTTCTTTGTATCCCCCAAAACCACACGCAGCATCAAATAAGTTTGTAGAATTTATCCAAATGACACCAGCTTTTACTTTTGGAGCAATATCTAAAGCTAAGTTAATATTTTCAGACCAAATACTTGCCGCAAGTCCGTATGGAGTATTATTTGCGATGGATACGGCTTCACTAGGTGTTCTAAATGTCATTGTTGTTAAAACTGGTCCAAATATTTCTATTTGAGCTATGAAAGAAGACGGTGTTACATTTGTAAATAAAGATGGAGGATAAAATAAACCATTTGTTGGACATGACCATGAAGGTTGCCATAATTTATTTCCATCCTTTTGTGCTTTATTTACTAAAGAATTAATTTTTTTAAGTTGGACTGGTGCAACTATAGCGCCAATATCAATAGACTTATCTAATGGATCACCAACACGAAGTTTTTCCATTCTTTTCTTAAGTTTTTGAATAAATTTATTCTCAATACTTTCTTGTACTAAGAGTCTTGATCCAGCACAACATACTTGACCTTGGTTAAACCAAATCGCATCAACGACACCTTCTACTGCGCTATCTAAATCAGCATCTTCAAAAACAATAAAAGGTGATTTGCCTCCAAGTTCCATTGTCATTTTTTTATCTGGGTTAGTATTTGTTTGAATTATTTTCTTTCCAACTTCAGTTGATCCAGTAAAGGCAATTTTTTTAATATCTTTATGCAATGTTATATATTCACCGGTAGAACCATCTCCGGTAATAATATTAATAACACCTTGTGGAATTTTAGCTTTTTCACAAAGTTCAGCAAAATAAAGTGCTGTTAAAGAAGTATATTCTGCAGGCTTTAAGACTACTGTATTGCCAAGAGCAATTGCAGGAGCAATTTTCCAAGCTAACATTAATAATGGAAAGTTCCACGGTATAATTTGCCCAACAACACCAATAGAGTTATCAGAATTATTAGTATTCCTCGCAGCCCACCCGGCATGATAATAAAAATGTCTTGCAACAAGTGGAATATCTATATCTCTTGTTTCTCTAATTGGCTTACCATTATCAATGGTCTCTAAAACAGAAATAAACCTAGAATTTTTTTGTATCAGACGTGCGAGTGCATATAAATATTTTGATCGATCAAATGATGAAAGTTTTGACCATTTGCTATGAGCTTTTTTTGCAGCACTGACTGCAGCATTTACATCTTTTTTTGAAGCAACAGACAATGTTGCTATTTTTTTATTTGTGGAAGGGTTAATTATATTTAATTTTTTGGAGCTAGACGATTTTACAAATTTACCATTAATAAAATGATTATTTGGATTGTTTAAATTTTTTATCCAACTATTAACTTCTTTGCTGTCTTCTGGTGCTGGCCCATAAGATATATTTTGAAAATTTTTAATAACTTTATCCATATTATCCTATTGCAAGTTTCTCTTTGTTTGCATACCTGCCACTAGTGTAGTGATAGAGTTGTCTTTCTATATCAATTAATAAACTAGAAGCACCAATTCGCAATAATTTAGGATTAACCCATTCAAATCCTAGCTCTTCAGCAACCAATATTAAAAATTCTAAAACAGATTTGGCCGTTGATATTCCACCTGCAGGCTTAAAGCCAATTTTTTTTCCAGTTTTTGTATGAAAATCTCTAATCATTCTCAACATAACAAGACTATTATTAAGATTTGCATTTATACTTTCTTTTCCTGTTGATGTTTTAATAAAATCGGCACCAGCCATCATACAAACCAACGAAGCTTTTGCTACATTTCGAAGAGTCTCAAGATCACCAACACCAAGAATAGCTTTAATTTTTGTTTTACCTGCAGTTTCTTTAAAACTGCGAACCTCATCATATAATTTTTTCCAGTTATTTTGGAGAACATATCCTCTATTGATAACAATATCGATTTCATCAGCACCATCTTTAATAGAATCAGAAATTTCTTTTTTTCTAGTCGTATATGATGATAAACCTGCAGGAAAACCCGTAGAAACTGCTGCAATTGGGATTTTATTTTGAATAAGTTTTGTACAATCTTTTATTAGATGATGATAGACACACACAGCTCCTACTCTTACTGCATTATTTTCTATTCCTAAATCCTGAAGAATATAATCATCAATCGGATTAAGGGCTTTATTACACAGTCTTTCAACTTTTCCAAAAGTGTCATCGCCACTTAGCGTAGTAAGATCAATTAAAGTAATAGCTTTTAACAACCAAGCGACTTGAAATTCCTTTTTTACAGTTCTTCTTTTAATTAATGTAGATGTTCGACGTTCTACTGCACTTAAATTAATTTGTGTATTGTTCACCCAGCTTGTATCTAAATTATAAAATGTTTTCTTTATCATCGAATTAAATTTTTTCTTCTTTTATTGGTCTACTTAGTAAATTACTTAGTTCTTCTTTTAAATCATGTTGCTTATAAAGTATATTGTATACAGACTCCATTATTGGCATATCAATATTTTTTTTTTGTGAAATATTATAGACTGCTTTAACTGTATAATAACCCTCTGTTACTTCTTGCGATTTTAAAAGATCTAAAAAATTATCATATTTTGAAGAAGCTAATTTAATACCAAACTGTGTATTACGAGAATTTTTAGAACTACATGTTAAAATGAGATCACCAAGCCCAGATAAACCAAATAGTGTGTTTTTATCAGCTTTAAATTTTTTTGCGTATCTTGTCATTTCTGCAAAAGATCTTGAAATGAGTGCGCTTTTAGCATTTTCGCCCAAATTCAATCCTTCTGCAACACCGGCTGCTATCGCATATATATTCTTTAACGCACCACCTATTTGCGTTCCAATTAAATCATTTGAATAATAAATTCTAAATTCTTTGTTAGGTATAAGTTTAGAAATTTTCTCAAAATCTTTTCTATCTTTTGTTGCAAGCGTTACTGCAGTTGGTAAACTTTGAGATACTTCATTTGAAAAAGATGGGCCTGATAAAATACTAATTGATTTAAACGGCATCATTTCTTGAAATACATCTGTTAAAAATTTTGAGGACGATATTTCTATGCCTTTAGAACATATAATAATATGATGATTTTTATTATGTAATGTTGAATCCTTAACTACCTCCCTAATGTTTTGCGCAGGTAATGTTATAAATAAAAATTTAACATTTCTAATTTGTTTTAAAGAAGTAGTAGCAGTAACATTTTCATTAAATGAACTGTATTTTAATTTTGGATTAATTTTATGTTCATTTATTGAATTAACAATTTTTTCATCTCGAGCATAAATGATAACTTTATTATTACTTAATACCCTGGCAAGCGCACTCCCCCAAACTCCTCCGCCTAAAATTCCAATTGTCATACGTTTGATCTTTATCCGGTGAGTCAAATGAAGTCAATTTATGGTTTTTGGCTAAAATCTTAGGTATTTTTATGAAAAAACTGCATGATTGATTTTTGGAACTAGTATATGAGGTAGCATATATAAAAAGTATACTTTTTTGGAGGAAATATGAAAAAATTACTTCTAGCTGTTATTGTAAGTTTGTCGACTGTAACGACTGCTGCATTAGCAGAAATTAAAGTAGGAATTATTCTTGGTTTTACAGGACCAATTGAATCTTTAACTCCTGCTATGAGAGATGGTGCTAGAATGGCATTTGATGAGGCATCAAACTCTGGAAATCTTTTAGGTGGTGAATCAATTACTATCTTAGAAGCTGACTCAACTTGTGTAGACTCTGCTGCTGCAACTGCTGCTGCTGAGGATCTAGTTGCACAAGGTGTAACTGCTATTATGGGTGCTGATTGTTCAGGTGTAACAGGTGCGATTAATGCAAACGTTGCAGTACCAAATGGTATCTTAATGGTATCTCCATCTGCAACTTCACCAGGTCTAAGTAAAGTTCCTGATAATGGAACTTTTTGGCGTACTGCTCCATCTGATGCAAAAGGTGGTCAAGTACTAGCTAAACTTGCTTTAAGCAGAGGAATTGAAAGTATAGCTGTAACGTATACTAACAATGACTACGGAAAAGGTTTAGCTGAAGTATTTGAAGCTTCATTTGCTCGTGGTGGCGGAACTATTACAGCATCAGCTGCACACGAAGATGGTAAAGCAGATTATTCATCAGAAGTTGGTGTTCTTGCATCAGCTGGTGGAGACGCACTACTAGTAATTGGTTATATCGATGATGGTGGAAAAGGAATGATCGAAGCATCTTTAGATTCAGGTGCATTTGACACTTTTGTTCTTTCTGATGGTATGATTGGTCAATCAATTGTAGATAATATCGGATCTGATCTTGAAGGATCATTTGGCTCTATGCCAGGTGCAATTTCAAAAGGTTCAGCTAAGTTCGGAGAACTAGCAGCTGCAAATGGCATGGATGGAAGTGCTCCATATGTTGGAGAGTCTTATGATGCTGCAGCAATTATTGCTCTTGCAATTCAAGCTGGTGGATCTGCTGATAAGCAATCAATCCTAAACAATATTGCTAAAGTATCTAACGCTCCAGGTATTGTAATTAACCCTGGTCAATTATCATACGGCTTACAAATGTTAGCTGCAGGTAAAGATATTGATTACCAAGGTGCTACAGACGTAGAATTTAACGCGTTTGGTGATGCAGCTGGTGCGTTTAAAGAGTTAGAAGTTAGTGGTGGCGAATTTGTTACTGTTGGCGCTCTGTAATAATATTTACTAAATAATTTATTTTAGAAACCCAGCTTATTAAGCTGGGTTTTTTTGGTTTAAAATTAATTAAAAGGAAATTTTATAGCTACTTCTTGATCTATGATTTTGCATGATGGAAATTCTGCAGGATGTTTATCATATCTCTTTTTCTTACAATTACTTTGAGGGATATCAAAATCACTTCCAGGCATAAAAGATCTTGTTCCTGTTGGTGCACAAGAATCTAACATAACTGTTCTCCCAGTCCATTTATAAATCTCTGATTGGATCCATTCTTTTTGTGTTTGAAGTAACTGAAGAAATTCGTACATATATTTACCATCATCTGATCCATTTCCATGCAATCCATGAACAACATATTTACCACATTCTTTGAAAATTACAGGACTACCTGATGTATCAAAAAGCATAGGAGGATTGTTCTTACCATCATGCTTTATAGTTTGTCTTGAGCAAGGAGTTCTTTTGGATCCCCATATTCTTCCATTAAGCAAATGATCATTATAAAATCTTCCTTTGCTCATTTTACTATTTCCAGGAACAGCTATGTGAAGAGCTTCTGTATTCATTTCAGGTAAATTATTTGCAATTGGAATAGGAGAGATTTGAATATTTTGACCTTTTTTACATTTTTTACAATTTCGGTCGACATGTGCAACCAAAATATCATAACCTGGTGGGACACCGGTGGCCCTTGCTGATATATCTAATACTTTTGCAATAATTATTTTTTTCTTAGGATAATTTTTTCCATCCACAACATACATATTTTCTTTATGATGATACCAGTCAGTCTTTTTTTTATTTGCAGCTTCTGCACCACAAGAAAGAGTTTTTTTTCTATCTGGTTCAAAACCTAAAATATGTGCTGAGCTTAATATAATATCATCCTCAATAAAAGTTACATTAGCTCCCCACATATCTTCACCTTGTGCCATTCTAGCTTGAAAAGTAAAATCATCATTAATATCTAATGTGCCACAATCTTTTTCACACTTTAATACGGGTGGCTGAGCTACAGTTTGAAAAGATATAAAAAAAACAAATAAAACTATAAGAATTTTCATTAAGAATGTCTTACTTTCTCAGGAATAATTCCTTTTGGTCTATATCGTAAAATTAGTAATAATATTAATCCCATAAATAAATACCTGAAATATGGAACGCTATCTAGTAAATGTAATTTTAAAGCATTAGTTGGCTCTAATCCTATAGTAAGTTGATTAATAATAAATGTTGTTAGTGGTGCAGCTTCTATCCATGAAAACCAGATAACAAAACCCCCAAATATGGCACCTAAATTATTTCCACTACCACCTACAATAACCATAATCCAAATAATAAAAGTAAAACGAAGTGGTCTATATCCAGATGGAGTAAATAACCCATCTAATGTGACTAACATTGCACCTGCAACACCTACAATAGCAGCTCCTATGACAAATATAATTAAATGTTGTTTAACAACATCTTTACCCATTGCATTTGCAGCAGTTTCATTATCTCTTATAGCCCTCATCATCCTTCCCCATGGAGATAATTGAGCTTTGTTCGCAAAATAAAAAATTATCAACATAACAATCAGAAATAAAATAGCGTAAGATAATTTTACAAATATTCCTGAACCATCAATTATAAGATTGTTTAATACTTGTTGTCTATCACTTACATCAATAATATTATTTAACTTTGATGAATTAAGATATGTAACTAAATTTATAAACCAATCTGCGTTTTGTAAATCAATTTCATAAGGAACTGGTCTCTTTAAACCAATTACATTTTTGACCCCTCTAGATAACCATTCTTCATGTTTTAAAACACTAACAACTATTTCTGAAATTCCTAGAGTTACAATTGCCAAATAATCAGATCGTAATCCAAGAGCTACTTTACCAATTACAAATGCAACACCTGCAGCAAATAAACCTCCTACTATCCAAGAGAAAATTATTGGTAGTCCAAGACCACCTAAGAAACCTGCTATTGCTGGATTAACATCTTCAATATTATGTGTGGCGTTTAAATAAAATTGTCTGATAATTAAAATACCAAAAAAAATTATGAGGGAATTTAAAATATACCTATTTCTTTTTTGGATTACTGTTTTATTAATATACATTACAGCAATCACTAATATGACAAGCAAAGCAAAACTGATACCTAGCCCTCTACCTCCAGCATGCCACGACTCTGTAATGGGAGGGTAAGAAACAAGAACTGCTGCTAATCCACCCATCGCAAGAAAGCCCATCACACCAAAATTAATTACTCCAGCATATCCCCAAGAAATATTAACTCCCATTGTCATTATTGCAGAAATAATGCACATGTTTAAAATTACTAAACTTACTGACCATCCTTGAATAAAGCCCACAAAAATAAATAAAGAGATCATAATTGTGATAGCTAACCATTCATATCCTTCAAACTTCATCACAAGACTCTTCCTTTAAATATTCCAGATGGTCTAATCAATAAAACGATAACTAAAATTGAGAATGATACAGCAAATTTATAATCAGTTGAAAGTAATTGTACTAAACCTGTTGGCTCTATAGAACTTGGAAGTAGATAGACAAAAAATTTCTTATAAGCATACGTTACCATAATTTCTGAAAAAGCGATGACATAACCACCTACTACAGCTCCAAAGGGACTACCAATTCCACCAACAATTGCTGATGCAAATATTGGCAAGACTAAATTGAGATAAATAATAGGTTTATAACTTTTATCTAATCCATAAAGTGTACCTGCAACACATGCCAAAACACCTACAATAATCCATGTAGTAAAAACTACTCTATCAGGATTAATGCCAGACAATAATGCTAAATCTTCGTTATCAGAAAATGCTCTCATTGATTTTCCAGTTTTTGTTTTTTGCAAAAACCAGAAAGTAAAAGTTAAAAGTAAAATAGTAATTAATATTGTAATAACTTGAGACGATTTTAATGCTAATCCTTCATTTAAACCTGTCATTACTTTAAATTGTTTGGCTTTCATTATAAATTTCTGTCCATCAGAAAATTTTATAGTTTCAGTTCCAATTATAATTCTAATTATTGCATTTATTACGAACATAACCCCTATTGAAACCATCGCTAAAACAACAGGAACACTTTTTTGATATCTGTAATATTGAAAAACAAATTTATCAGAAATAATACATAAGATAATTGTTGCTATTATTCCCACAGGTAAAGCTAACAAGGCTGTTGGTAGAATCCCTAAACCAATATTTTGCGATTGGAAAAACCACGTAAATAAAATTGTTATCATCGCTCCAAATGACATGATTTCACCATGTGCAAAATTTGCAAATCGAAGTATGGCATAAACGAATGTAACTCCAAGTGCTCCAAGTGCAAGTTGAGAGCCATAAGAAATGCCTGGAATTATAATAAAATTTAGAAGTACAATTATAGAATTTAGAAAATCAATCATTTTAACCTCCTAAAAATGATTTTCTAACTTCTGGATTATTTAATAATTCTTCACCTGAGCCTTCTCTACTATTTTTTCCATTTACTAATACGTATCCTCTATCAGCAATACCAAGTGCTTGTTTTGCATTTTGTTCAACCATTAGTATACCAACCCCAGTTTTACGAACTTCTATGATTCTTGAGAATAACTCATCCATTACTATTGGTGATACTCCTGCAGTTGGTTCATCTAACATTAAAATTTTAGGTTTAGTCATAAGCGCTCTACCAAAAGCTACTTGTTGTCTTTGGCCACCGGATAATTCTCCTGCACTTTGATTTCTTTTTTCTTTTAAAACTGGAAAAAGATCATAAACATCATTAATGGTATGAATAATATCATCCTCTCTTAGAAACCCTCCCATTTCTAAATTTTCTTCTACTGTCATACCGGTAAATACATTGTTTGTTTGAGGAACAAAAGCGAGTCCTAAATTAATTCTATTTTGAGGTAACATTGAAGAAATTTCTTCATTTGAATATTCAACAGAACCTGAAGTTAAATTTAACATACCAAGTAATGCTTTCATTGCTGTTGATTTACCTGCTCCATTTGGACCAACGATGACAACTATTTCACCCTCGTTAACTTCTAGATTAATATCTTTAATTATATCAACCCCTCCATATCCAGCTGTTAAATTTTTACCGACTAAATTACTCATATGATTTTAACTCTTATTAATACCTTTTCCTAAATAAGCTTCTATAACTGTATCGTTATTTTTAACTTCATTAAAATTTCCTTTAAATAAAACTGAACCTTCTGCCATCACAATTACAGGATCACAAATTTTTTCTATGAGATCCATATCATGTTCAATTACAAAAAAAGTATAATTCTTTTCTTTATTTAATCTTAATATTGCATCTGTAATTTCATTAAGAAGTGTTCTATTAACTCCTGCTCCCACCTCATCAAGTAAAACTATTTGAGGATCGACCATCATAGTTCTCCCTAGTTCAAGTAGTTTTTTTTGACCGCCAGATAAATTACCTGCAAGTTCTTGAGTTAAGTGAGTCAAATTCAAAAAGTTTATAACCTCGATAGCTTTTTGTCTTATTTCTTCTTCTTGTTGTTTTACTTTAGCGTTACTTAATAGAGCGTATGACAATTTTTCGCCAAATTGATTTGGTGGTACCATCATTAAATTTTCAAGAACAGTTAAAGTTGAAAACTCATGGGCAATTTGAAAAGTTCTTAGAACTCCTTTTGCAAATAATTCGTGAGGTTTTAAAAAAGAAATATCTTCATTATTAAGAATTATATTCCCCTCATCTGGATCATATAATCCTGCAATAGTATTAAATAATGTTGTTTTTCCTGCTCCATTTGGCCCTATCAAACCTGTAATTGAACCCATCTCAACTTTCATCGATGCGTTATGAACAGCTTTTAATCCTCCAAAAAATTTGTTAACGTTATTTATTTCAAGCATTATTTAATTTTTTTAAATTTCCATTTAATTCTGCATTAAGAACTAATCCTAGAGATATAAATATAGCAAGCATTGCTGAACCCCCATAAGAAACTAATGGCAATGGAATTCCAACAACAGGCATTAATCCAGATACCATAGAAATGTTCATTATCACATATATAAATAAATTGCTGCCAACGCCTAAAGAGAGAATTCTACCAAAAATATGATTTGATTTAATACTTATATAAAAACACACTGATATTAATAATAGAAATAATAAAATTATGAATATAGTACCAATAAAACCAAATTCTTCTCCAATTAATGTAAATATAAAATCAGTCTGTTTTTCAGGTAAATACTGAAGATATGATTGAGACCCTTCTAGAAATCCTTTACCAGTTAAACCACCAGATCCTAAAGCGATTTTAGATTGTATAAGTTGATATCCTCGTCCAAGTGCGTCAGCCTCAGGGTTTAAAAAAGAGAAAATTCTATCTTTTTGATATGGTTGTAAATAATTTAATGACAAAGGAATTGATAAAAGCAAAACAAAAAATCCCAATACAAACTTCCAAATTCTTATTCCACTTGCAAATAAAATAAGAATTCCAAGCATTACTATACTTAAAGCAGTTCCAAGATCTGGTTGTATAACAACTAAAGCAAATGGTAAAAATAAAATTAATATTGGAAAAAATAAATTTTTTATTCGCTTTATTTCATCAAATTTTAAGTCATGATAAAATCTAGCTAATGCTAGAATTATAGTTATTTTTATTAATTCTGATGGTTGGATGCTAAAACCAAATACATTTATCCATCTAGCTGCTCCCTTTCCAAAAACACCTATTAATTCAACAGATAGCAAAAGTAATAATGATAAAATAAATAAGGCATAAGCAAATTGATAAATAAATTTAATATTTATTAAAGCTAAGATTATTGCTAAAAATATAAAAAATACTAATCGAGTTAAATGTCTTGATGCCCAAGGATTATACGATCCTCCTGCTGCAGAATATAAACCTGCTGCACCAATAAAAGAAATTAATATTACTAAGAAAATTAATAAATAATTTAAGTTTCGAATTTTATTCAACATTAAATTTCTAAATTTTTAGTAAATTGAAAAATTTCTTTAGCTATAGGTGCCGCAGTTGATGCACCCGAACCTCCATGTTCAATAACAACTGAAACAGCATATCTAGGAATTTCAACTGGCATATATCCAACAAATAAAGCATGATCTCTTTTTTTCCATTCTATTTCTCTTTTCCTAAAATCTTCACTTTCTCTCTCTGCTACTGTTATTCTTCTAACTTGAGAAGTTCCTGTCTTACCAGCAAAAGGGGCAGACGTAGATCTTGAGTTATAAGCTGTACCTTTACTTTCATTAACGACTTTAAACATCGAACTTTTAATAATTTGAATTGCATTTTGGTATTTTTCTAATTTTTCAAATTCAATGTCATTATTTTGCTTGATAATATTCGGTTTTACATTTTTTCCATTAGAAGCAATAATTGAAGTCATTACTGCAAGTTGTAGTGGATTAGTTAATACAAAACCTTGACCAATAGCAGAGATTAGGGTCTCTCCAGGATACCAACTTTCATCATATTTTTTCTTTTTCCAATCACGTGAAGGAATAATTCCCTTTTTTTGATTAGGTAAAGGGATATCATATATTTTGCCTAAACCAAAATCTTCAGCGACTTTAGAAATTTTATCTATTCCAATTTTTTTTGAAATTTCATAGAAGAAAACATCACATGATTCTTTTATTGCGTCACTAACATTCATTGAGCCGTGACCGTTATTTTTCCAACAATGATAAAGTCTGTCACCTAAACCAATTTTTCCACTACAAAAATGTTTGGTATTTGTGTCAATAATCCCATGGATTATCCCAGCTATGGCAACAACCATTTTAAAGGTTGAGCCTGGAGCATATAAACCTTGAATAGATCTATAAGTAAGTGGAGACAATTCATTTTCTAAAATTGAATTCCAATATTCCTTATTTGGTTTTTTTATAATTTTATTTGGATTATAAGATGGAGTTGAGGCCATACATAATATGTTACCATTGTTAATATCCATAAGTACTATAGATCCCGCTTTGTGTTCTTTTAATAAATTTAAGGCATATTGTTGAATTCTAAGATCGATAGTTATCTGAATATCATTTCCTTTTTGACTATCTTGCCTTGATATTTCACGTATTACTCTTCCATAAGAATTAACTTCAATCTCTCTTTGTCCAGATTTACCTATTAAGTTAAGATTAAAACTTTTTTCAATACCATCTTTTCCAATCTCTAGATTAGGCATATTAGAAATAAAAGGTAATTCAACTTCTTCTCGATTGGGTTTGTTTGTATAACCGATCAAATGTGAAACAGTATTATCAAACTGATAAGTTCGCATATAATCTTGAGAAATAAATATGCCCTCAATATTAATTTTGTTTGATTCTATTTTTTCAAGTTGTGACCAATTAATATTTTCAAAGACTTTTATTTTTTGAAATTTTTTAACTTTTTTAGATAATTCTATTATTTTCCTTCTATCACTAAAATTAATTTTTATAATTTGATTTAATTCATTTAAGGATTTATTTATATTTTTTGTATTTTCTGGAATTATGTAAACATCAAATACTTTTATATTAGATGCTAAAACCTTGTTATTAGTATCATAAATCTTACCTCTTATGGGGTATATAATCTCAATGTCTATTTGATTATTTTTTGAAAGAGTTTTATATTTTTGTGAATCTTTTATTTGAATATCATACAATCTCCAGCCTACAATACCAAAAAAAGAAACTTTTAATAAATATAATAAAAAAGTTCTTCTATTTAGAACTGAATATTGTTTTTTATCTTCGGAGTAAAACATTTCACTTATCCAATTTAATAAACAGAAATATAGTAGGAATAAATATAATTAAAGAAATTAAAATGAAATTGAAAATTGAACTTATATTAAACTTATAATTGTGTATTAAATTTGCTAAAAATTGCTCGATTACGAGCAAAATAATTAAAGTGATAAAATAAATAAAAATTATTTGATACGAAGATAATCTAATTAAATATTTTCTTAATAATACAAATAACATTAAGAGAAATAAAAAAGTGATTATATGTGCACCTATATTATTTAATAGTAATATATCGAATAAAATTCCATATACCAAGGCAACTAAATATAAATAATAATGATAATGGTAAAAAATTAAATAAATAAAAGTCAAATGAAATAACACATAGAATGCATTATTGATATTAGGAAGTAAAATAAAAGAGTTTACAGAAATTGAAAAGCTAATAATTAAAATGATATTTAATTTAATTGTGGAATTAAAAAATTTGGAAAACTCCATTATTTAGAAGTAACAATTTGCACATAATCAATATTTTTAAAATCTACAAATGGTAAAACAAAAAATCTATTTTTTTCGACTTTAGCTACTTTTCCAACTAATAAATCTACTGGAAAGATTTGTGCTGTGCCACTTGTTACTACAATATCTCCTAATCTTGGCATTTTATTATCTTTTGTAAATGAACTTACTAAATATTTTCCATCCCCACTGCCAGAAATTAAAGAAAAAATACCATCAGATATAGATTTTACTGAAATAGATAAATTAGGATCAGTCAAAAGAATTACTCTAGAATTATTTGAAGTTGTATCAATGACCTTACCTAATAATCCGCGTTCATTTATAGCTGACATATTTTTTTCAATTTTATCTTCATAACCTGCATTTAAATTAATTAATTTACTATAAATTGTGTCATTTCTATTAATTAGAGATGCTGTCTTTACTAAAGTTAAATTATTATCAGTTGCATTTAGCAATTTTTTTAAAACATTATTCTCTCTTGAGTTTTGGATTGCAAGTGTTTGCCATTTTTTTAGACGTATTATTTCTTCTTGGAGAATTTTGTTTTCAAATTTTAAACTTCTAAACTGATTATATTCTTCTATAAAATTTGAGAAGACATTTACTGGTGCAGAAATAAATCTTGTAATAGGAATAATTACAGAACTAGATAAATTTTTAATTCCACTTATAAGATAGTAATCAGTTTTTGAAAAAAATATTAAAAGAAAAGAAAGTGTTACAACAGATATGATTGTAAAGTTTTTTACAAATCTGGATAATTGAAAAACCTTAATTTGAAACTTAGGTGCCATTTTAAATTTTAATCAGTGGCAAATACATCACTCAATCTTGACTTTTCTTCAAGTGCCTGTCCTGTCCCCATTACAACACACAAAAGAGGATCTTCAGCGATTGAAACTGGTAAACTTGTTGATCTTCTTAATACTTTATCAAGATTGTGCAAAAGAGAACCACCACCAGTTAACATAATACCTCTTTCAACAATATCTGCAGATAATTCAGCCGGTGTTTGTTCTAAAGCTCTTTTAATGGTATCAATTATTTGGGCAACAGGTTCAGCTAGAGCTTCGGCGATTTGTCTTTGAGAAATAGAAATTTCTTTTGGAAGCCCTGTTATTAAATCTCTACCTTTTACACTCATGCTTCTACCATCTCCATCATCTGGAGGGCTAGCAGAACCTATATCTTTTTTCATTCTTTCAGCTGTTGTCTCTCCAATTGCTAATTTATGCGTGGTTCTCATATATTCCATTATTGCTTCATCAAATCGATCACCGGCAGCTTTAACTGAAGTAGAATTTACAACTCCTCCAAGAGATAAAACTGCCACCTCAGTTGTACCTCCACCAATATCAACAACCATAGAACCTGTTGGTTCTGCAACTGGTAGACCTGCTCCAATTGCTGCTGCAACTGGCTCTTCTATTAAATATACTCTCCTAGCTCCAGCAGCATCAGCTGACTCTCTAATAGCTCTTCTTTCGACATTTGTTGCTCCAGAAGGTACGCAAATAACAATTTGAGGATTAGATAAAGATCTTCCTTTATGAACTTTTTTAATAAAACTTTTTATCATCTGTTCAGCAACATCAAAATCAGCTATTACACCATCTTTCATAGGGCGAATGGCTTTAATTTTACCTGGAGTTCTTCCAAGCATTTGTTTTGCTTCATTACCAACAGCTAAAACTTGTGTATTTCCATCATTTTCAATTGTTGCAACAACTGAAGGTTCATTAAGAATAACACCTTCCCCTTTTACATATACTAGAGTATTTGCTGTACCCAAATCAATAGCCATATCTTTAGAAAATAAGCTGAAAAAACGATCTATTACCATTAATTAAACTCCTTCTATTTTTAGACTTGCGGCATTCTCTTTAATAGATTTAGTTTTTTTAAAGATCAATCTGTTTAATGCATTTATGTATGCTTTTGCGGAAGCAACAATAATATCAGGATCACTTCCTTTTGCTTGGGATGATAGATTGTCATCTTCAAGTCTGACAGTCACTTCTCCCTGAGCATCAGTCCCGGCTGTAATTGCATTTACTTGGTAAAGTTTAAGTTTAAATTCAGTATTAGTAAGTTTTTTTATTGCATTAAAAGTAGCATCAACAGGACCATTACCATTAATTTTAATATTTTCCACTTTATCGTTAATTTCTATCTTTAATTTTGCTTCAGCTTTTTCAACAGATCCAGCATTTACTTCTAATGATACAAATTTAATGTGTTCATCGTATGACGAAGTTCTATCTTCTGCTAATGCAATTAAATCTTCTTCGAATATTTCTTTTTTCTTATCGGCTAAATCTTTAAATCTTCCAAACAATTCCATCAAGGCATTGTCACCAACTTCATAACCGAGTTCTTTTAATTTTTCTGAAAAAGCGTGTTTGCCCGAATGTTTGCCAAGAACTAATGAAGATTTGTTAAGTCCTATTGATTCAGGTGTCATAATTTCATACGTACCAGAGTGTTTAAGCATACCATCTTGATGTATTCCAGCTTCATGTGCAAAAGCATTAGCACCAACTATCGCTTTGTTTGGCTGAACAGGAAAACCTGTTATTGATGACACCAATCTAGAGGCTTTCATAATTGACTCTGTTTTAATATCTGTATGGTAAGGCATAAGATCTTTTTTTACTTTTAAAGTCATAACAATTTCTTCCAATGATGAATTTCCAGCTCTTTCTCCCATACCATTAATAGTACACTCTACTTGTCTTGCACCTTCTTTAATTGCTGCAACATTATTTGCTGTGGCTAAACCTAAATCATTATGTGTGTGAGTTGAAAGAATTGCTTTATCAATATTTATAACATTATTTTTTACATTTTTAAAAATTTTACCAAACTCCTCTGGCAGTGTATAACCAACGGTATCAGGGATATTAATAGTTGATGCACCACAATTAATTGCAAGCTCAATACATTTGTATAAAAATTCTAACTCAGATCTTCCACCGTCTTCACAACTCCATTCGATATTATCACAAAGATTTCTTGCATGAGAGACTGTCTTTTGAATAGCTTCTAAAACTTCTGCTTCACTTTTCTTCAATTTATATTTCATATGAAGAGGACTTGTAGCAATAAAAGTATGAATTCTTGGAGACTTCGCATATTGTACTGCTTCCCAAGCACGGTCAATATCTTTAAAGCTTGCTCTTGCTAAACCAGCAATCGTAGAATTTTTGACATGCTTACTAACTTCAGAAACTGCTTCAAAATCTCCATTTGAAGCAATTGGAAAACCTGCCTCAATAATATCAACTTTCATAGAGTCAAGTACCTCAGCTATTTGAAGCTTTTCATCTAAATTCATGGATGCTCCTGGAGATTGTTCTCCATCTCGAAGAGTTGTATCAAAAATATAAATTTTTTCAGTCATTTCTTTAATTATACACTAATCAAAATTTTATTAAACTTTCATCTAGTTTTTTGATTTATCAACCATTTTTCCTTCAGCGATCCAAGGCATCAATGTTCGCAACTTTTCTCCGACTGCTTCAATAGGATGTTCAGCTTGTTCTTTTCTCATTACTTTAAATTTGGTTTGACCACTCTTATGCTCTTGCATCCACTCTTTAGCAAATTGACCAGATTGAATTTCTGAAAGAATTTTTTTCATTTCTTTTTTTGTTTCATCAGTTATAAGTCTAGGACCTCTTGAATAATCTCCATACTCAGCAGTATTTGAGATTGAATATCTCATATTTGCCATTCCACCTTCATATAAAAGATCAACAATAAGTTTGACTTCATGTAGACATTCAAAATATGCCATTTCAGGAGCATATCCAGCTTCGACAAGAGTTTCATAACCGGCTAAAATTAAATGTGTTAAACCTCCACATAAAACGGATTGTTCCCCAAAAAGATCTGTTTCACATTCTTCTTTAAAAGTTGTTTCTATAATTCCGGCTCTTCCTCCACCAATTGCTGATGCATATGCAATTCCTATTTCCAGTGCATTACCTGAAGGATTTTTATCTACAGCTACTAAACAAGGCACTCCAGCACCTCTTACATATTCAGCTCTTACTGTATGACCAGGACCTTTAGGCGCAACCATTATTACATCTATACCTTCCTTAGGCTTAATTAAATCAAAGTGAATATTTAATCCATGAGCAAATGCAATTGTTGTACCTTCTTTAATATTTTCAGCAATATCATTTTTATAGATTTCAGATTGAAGTTCATCAGGAGTAAGCATCATAATCACATCAGCCCAGCCAGCAGCCTCTGCAGGCGTCATTACTTTGAAATTAGCTTGTTCTGCTTTACTTCTTGAATTTGAACCTTCTCTTAAAGCAATTGAAATATTTTCTATTCCAGAATCTCTTAAGTTCATTGCATGTGCATGACCTTGACTACCATATCCTACAATAGATATTTTTTTATCTTTTATTAAGTTTAAATCTGCATCTCTATCGTAATATACTCTCATTATTCCTCCTCATTTTTTTGAATTGATGATATTGCAACGGGACCACTTCTAACAATTTCTACTTTAGTAATTTCATTAATTTCTTTTATAAATCTATTTACCCTTTCTGAAGCACCAGCAATTTCAAAAACTGTGGTATTATTTTCATTTTCAATTTTTCTAGCTCTGTATAAATCACAAAGCTGATAAACTTTCTTTTTATTTGTATCTGAAATATAAATGTAAATTAAAGCAACCTCAGCTTCTACTGAACTGCCCTCTTGATCTAAATTTGTTACACTATGAACAGGAACAATTCTTAGTAACTGTTTTTCAATTTGACTAACAACTTCTGAAGTACCATGAGTTACAATAGTAATTCTTGAAATATTTTCATCATTACTAACTTCAGCGACATTTAAACTATCAATATTATATCCTCTACCTGAGAACATTCCTATCACTCTAGCTAAAACTCCTGGCTCATTATCAACTAATACAGTTAATATATGTCTCTTGGTTTCTGATACTTGATCAGGAGAAGCATAAACAGATTTATTCATTAAACTAAAATTTTTCCTTTTTCGGCTGATTTTTTATCTTGTTTTTGATCTTTACTTAACATCATTTCATTATGAGCAGATCCACTTTGAATCATTGGAAAACAATTTTCTTCCTTAGTAACCCAAATATCTGCAATAACTGTATTTTTTGTTTCTATCATTTGAGTTATTACATCATCAAGTTCATCAGTAGTTTTTGCTCTTAAGCCAACAGCTTTATAACTTTCAGCTAACTTTACAAAATCAGGTAAACTATCAGTATAACTCTCAGAATATCTTCCACCATGTAAAAGTTCTTGCCATTGCCTTACCATTCCCATGTATTCATTGTTAAGAATAAATATTTTTACAGGCAATCTATATTGAACAGCTGTACTCATTTCTTGAATGTTCATGAGTATAGACGCGTCCCCTGCTATATCAACTACTAGAGCATCTGGATGTCCAACTTGAGCTCCAATAGCGGCAGGAAATCCATATCCCATAGTTCCTAAACCACCTGAAGTCAGCCATCTGTTTGGCTCCTCAAATTTATAAAATTGAGCAGCCCACATTTGATGCTGACCTACTTCAGTAGTAATAAATGTTTTTGTATTTTTTGTTAATTCATAGAGTCTTTGAACCGCATACTGAGGTTTAATCTGTTTACCTTCATTATTATAGTTTAAACAATCTACTTCTTTCCATTTATTTATTTTGTCCCACCATAATTTTAGAGCATGATCATCTATTTTAAATTTCTTTTCTTTCCAAACTTCGATCATCTTTTCAACAACCTGTTTTACATCGCCTATTATTGGAACATCTACATTTATAGTTTTATTAATATTACTTTCATCGATATCAATATGGATTTTTTTTGAATTTGGAGAGAAGGCATCTAATCTTCCTGTAACTCTATCATCAAATCTTGCACCGATATTAATCATGACATCACATTCATGCATTGCCATATTAGCCTCATACATTCCGTGCATTCCAAGCATGCCAAGTGAGTTTTTATCTGATGAACCTACTACACCAAGACCCATTAATGTCATTGTAACTGGTGAACCAACCATATTTATAAATTGTCTAACTAATTTTGAAGCTTTTGGACCAGAATTAATACATCCACCACCAATATAAAAAATTGGTTTTTTAGCTTTTGAAATTAATTCTACTGCTTCTTCAATTTTATTTTTTTCAAAATCAGGACTTGGCTCAAACAATCTATGAGAGGGAATAATAATTTTATTTTTTTCTTCATAAGTTCCTGAAGCAAATTGAACATCTTTAGGTATATCAATTAATACAGGACCTGGTCTTCCATTTTGAGCAATAGTAAATGCTTCATGAAATACAGAAGATAATTTATTAACATCCTTAACTAAGTAATTATGTTTAGTACAAGGTCTCGTTATACCTGTCGTGTCACATTCTTGAAATGCATCACTGCCAATTAAGTGTTGAGGTACCTGTCCAGTTATACATACAATTGGTACACTATCCATCATTGCATCAGTTAAACCGGTTACAACATTTGTTGCACCAGGTCCTGACGTCACAAGAACTACTCCAGTTTTACCAGTCGACCTAGCATAACCTTCAGCTGCATGTATCGCACCACCCTCTTGTCTTACTAAAACGTGCTTAATTGAATTCTGTTTAAATAAAGTATCGTATATGGGTAATACCGCACCACCAGGATATCCAAATACAACTTCTACGCCTTGTTCAGCTAAGCTTTTTAAGACAATTTCAGCGCCTGTTATTTCATTATTCATTGATTTTAGCTCATAGGCTGTGGATAAAATAAAATCAATAAATTAGTTCAATTTTGCTCTAAATTAATGGATTTTAAGTCAATTTCATCCGGAAATTGATTAAATTTTTTAAAAATATTAAGATTTGAAGATCTCCACCAAGTATGTTGTCTTTTTACATAGTTTCTTGTTACTTGCTGTATTTTAGAAATACATTCCTCAATTGATACTTCATTATTAAGATAAGATTGAATTTCAGGAACTCCGTGCGCTTTCATTATTGGTAAACTATTATTATAATTTAATTTGAGCAAATTTTTGACTTCCTCTATCGCACCATCTTTCATCATTAAGTGTGTTCTATGATCTACTCTTCTATAGTTTTCTTTTCTATCTGGAAGAAATAATAATATTTTGTAATTCTTTAAATTAATAAAATTTTTATTTTTACTTTTTTTCCAGTCACTAAATTTTTTCTTAGTAAAAAAATTTACTTCCCATATTCTTCTTATTCTTTGGATATCGTTAGGCGCAATATTAATCATTGCATCACTGTCAAGCTCTTTAACTAAATTATAAAAATTTTCCTTACCAATTTTTAAAATCATTTTTTCTGATTCTATTTTTACTTTTTCTGGAATAGATGGAATTGAAACTATTCCATTAATTAAAGATTCTATGTAAAGACCTGTACCTCCAACTAAAATAGGTGTTATATTTTTATTAACTAAATAATTAATTTTTTTTGATGCCTCCTCACACCATTTTTGAACATTAAATCTAACATCACCTTTAACAAAACCATAAAGATGATGATTGATTTTTTTTTGATCATTTATAGTTGGTCTAGCAGTTAAGATACTTAACTCATTATAAATCTGCATACTATCAGCATTTATAATTTCACCATTAAGTTTGTTCGCTAGGCTTAAAGCAAATTTTGATTTTCCTGATGCAGTTGGGCCTAATACAAAATAGATTTGAGTTTTCAATTATTCTTAAATTTAATTGTTACCCAATTTTGCTCATCATCTCTAATTATTTTAAGTAATAATGAGGATCTACCTGTTTTTTCTAAAGAATTTACTAATTCTTCAAATGAATTCATATTGTTAATAACCTCTCTATTAACTTCTGTGATTATGTCATCATTTTGCAAACTACTATCAATGTCGTCAATTGAAATTACTTTAACCCCACTTTCATGATCTTCAATAGTAATTCCTAAAGATTCAATTTTTAAGTTTTTTTCAATATTTGTAGTTGTTTTTCTTTCCGTAACTACCTCTCCAGGTAATTCTCCTAATATTACCTCAATACGAATTTTTTTATTTTTTCTCCAAACTTCTAATATTGCAGTCGAGCCCACATCTGACTCTGCAACAACTCTTGGTAAATCAGGCATCTTTTTAATTTCTATATTATTAAATTTTAAAATTACATCGCCTGGTTCTAATCCAGCAGTTTTTGAGGGACCATTAGGATTGACATTGGATATGAATGCACCTTTTTGATCAGGTAAACCAAGACTTTCCGCAAAATCCTTTGTAACAGGTTGAATTTGTACACCTAACCAACCTCTCTTAGTTTTTCCAAAATCTTTTAATTGTTGTACTATTTTTTTGGCACTATTCGCAGGTATTGCAAATCCTAAACCAATACTTCCACCTGTTTGCGAGACAATTGCCGTATTAATTCCTATTACCTCTCCATCTAAATTAAATAATGGTCCACCGGAATTACCACGGTTAATAGATGCATCTGTTTGTAAAAATTTAACATATGGTCCACTGCCTAAATCTCTTGAAATTGCAGATATAATTCCTGCAGTGACAGTTCCACCCAAACCAAGAGGATTTCCAATTGCAATTGACCAATCTCCAACTCTCATCTTATCCGAGTCTCCCCAACCAACATATGTAAGTTTTTTATTTTTTGAATCAATTTTCAATACAGCTATGTCTGCTTTGGGATCTCTTCCAAGTAATTCAGCTGTAAACTCTGTTTCATCATTTAGTATAACAGTTATTTCATCAGCTCCTTCAATTACATGATTATTTGTAACAACTATACCATCTTCACTTATTATAAAACCTGAACCAAGTCCTGTCATTGGTCGTTGTGATCGTCTTTGATCACGATCAAAATATTCTTTAAAAAAATCATCAAAGGGAGATCCCTCCGGAAATTGAGGTATTTGATTTTGATTATTATTTTCAACAATAGTGGTTGATGCAATACTAACTACCGCAGGAGATAATTGTTCTACTAAATCAGCAAAACTCTCAGGTACAGCAAGTAATGGTTTCGAAAATAAAATTGAAATTAAGAATAAAAATTTAATTCTCATATTAATTGTCATAGTATTTGAACGTGAAATAAATAAGGCACAGTCCTACAAGAGCAAAAAATAAACTAATATTTTTTACAGTTTGTGGATTAATAAGGGAAACCATATCAAGATATTTCTTTAAATTGTTCGCTAAGACAAAATAGAGTATGCCTTCAATGATCAGCACTAGACCTATGCTTATTAGTAATATTTCAAACATTAATTTTGGATATCTATTTCACCAAAAAATTTTTCACAAACTTCTCCAGGAGCAATTACCATGGACATTTCTGTGTCTCCAAAGGTATCTTTACAAGCTTGCATTGTTCTTAAGAAATCAAAAAATTCCTCATCACGACTATAAGCATCACCTAATATTTTATTTTTAGCAGCATCTCCTTCACCTCTTAGTATTGATGAAGTTCTTTCGGCTTCGGCTAAAATTACTGTTTGTTGTCTATCTGCTGATGCAACAATTTCTTTAGAAAGTTCTTCACCTTCTGCTCTTAATAAATTGGCTTCTTTTTCACGTTCAGAACGCATTCTTTGATAAACATTATTAGATACTTGTTCTGTTAAATCTGTTCTTCCAATTCTTATATCTACTATTTTAACGCCAAAAGAATCCTCATTAACCTTAATTTGTTTTTCAATTTCATTCATAATATTAATACGTTCATCACTCAGTAGTGATGTTAAAGAGTATTGTGCAATTACACCTCTAACTGCTGCATTTATAATTCTTCCAAATCTATCCGAAAAAGTTGTTTCATTTCTAACTGTCTGATAAAACTTTAAAGGATCAACAATGTTGTATCTTGCAAATGAATCAACAATAATCCTTTTTTGATCTGAAAGTATCATTTCTTCAGGCTGGGGATCGAGATTAAGTAATCTAGAATCTAAAAAAACAGCATCTTGAATAAAAGGAATTTTAAATTGAAGGCCAGGTTTTGTAACAACTTTTCTTGGGTCACCAAATTGAAGTACTAAAGCTTGCTTAGTTTCATTTACAATAAAAAAAGCTCCAGTAAAAGTAAGGAAAAGAATAAATAAAACTAAAACTATAAGTAAATTTCTTGCACTAAATCTCATCTTAATTATTTCCTGACTTTTTAAGTTCATTCAATGGAAGGTAAGGAACTACACCCTGTCCATTTCCAGTATCATCTAAAATTATTTTGTTCTTACCTTCTAAAACTTCTCTTAAAGTTTCTAAATAAATTCTTCTCTTAGTTACTTCTTTCGCATCTTTATAACTATTATAAACATCAATAAAGTTTTGTGCCACACCTTCTGCTTGTTTAACCACCTGCTCTTTATATGCTGTAGCTGCTTCAACAAGTTTGGCTGCTTCACCACGAGCATTAGGCACAATTCTATTTAAATAAGTGTTTGCTTCGTTAACTAATCTTTCTTTATCTTGTCTTGCTCTTTGAACCTCGTCAAAAGCATCAATAACTTGATCAGGTGGATCAACACTTTGAAGCTGCACTGATTGAATTAAAACACCACTTTCATAAGAATCTAAAACTAATTGTAATTCATTTCTTACAACTTGTTCAACCTCTTGACGACCTTCTGTAAGTAAAAATTGAAGATCCCTTTGACCTACGACTTCACGAACAACACTTTCAGACATATCTTTGACGGTAAGTTCTGGATTTCTAAGCTTGAATAAAAAATTTCCAGCATCTTTGATTTTGAAGAGTACTGTGAATGCAACATCTGCTATGTTTTGATCACCCGTAAGCATTAAACTTTCTTCAATAACTTTTCTCTCTGCATTTGAATTTGAGCCAAAACCAAGATCACTTGCACTTCTAAATCCAACATTGATTTTTCTAATTACTTCAACTTTAGGTGTAACAGTTTTACCAATTGGAGTAGGAAAAAAGTAATGTAATCCAGGATCAGTTGTTTGACCATTCCATTTTCCAAATAAAAGCTCTACACCCTGTTCATCAGGTTCAACCCTGTAAAAACCAGTAGCTAACCATAGTAAAATAGCTACAATAATAAAAATAGAAAAATTACGCCTTCCGCCAAATTTAAAATTTCCAAATCTATCTTTTGCTTTTCTTATTGAGTCTTCAAAATCTCTTCTATTTGGACCATCTCCGGAACCACCTGAGCCCCAAGGGTTGTTATTTCCCCCTGATCCCCAAGGATTATTGTCATTGTTATTTTTATTCCAGTTCATATATTATTGATAAAATTGGCTGTATCTACTAACACTAATTATATTAATTAATAACTAATATTTGAGTAAATCTGGAAAAATCAAGTATGTCTGATGAAATTTTATCTTTAATTTATACTTTTTCTAAGAAATATAGTGATCCTGAAACAAATCTTAGTTTTGATCCTAAAAATCAAAATATTTCAGCAGTTGTAAAAGAGGGTAATGTAAATATTTCTTTACTTGTAAAAGGTCAAAAAGAAGATCTATATCTAAATATAGCAAGATTGCTTAAAAAAAATGTTGAACAAATTTCTGGAATACTTTCTGTGAATGTAATCATTAACTCAGATGTAGAAAGTACTAAAACAAATAATAATGATAATAAAAGATTTAAGATTAATGCAAAAAATATAGTAGCGATTGCTAGTGGTAAGGGTGGAGTTGGCAAATCAACATTTTCAGTAAATCTTGCTACAGCTTTAAGCTCACTAGATCTTAATATCGGCTTACTTGATGCAGATATTTATGGCCCTAGCATTCCTAGAATGATGGGTATTTCTCAAAAACCTATAATGAATGAAAACAAAAAACTTGTACCTTTAGAAAATTACCGAATAAAATTAATGTCAATTGGTTTTATTTTAGACTCAGAAGCTCCAACAATTTGGAGAGGACCAATGGTTATGAAAGCATTAGAACAAATGTTTAATGGAGTTGAATGGGGTGAATTAGATTACCTGATAATAGATCTACCACCTGGTACTGGAGATGCTCAGCTTACTTTAGCTCAAAGTTCAAAGCTTTCAGGATCAATAGTAATTTCCACACCTCAAGATGTAGCTCTTACTGATGCTAGAAAAGGAATAAATATGTTTAAAAAAGTAAATGTTAATATTCTTGGTATTGTTGAAAATATGAGTTATTTTTTATGTGATAATTGTAATCAAAAACATTATATATTTTCAAAAGATGGTGTGAAAAAAGAAGCTGATGAATTTAAAATACCTTTTTTAGGAGAAATTCCTATTGATACAAATTTAAGAATTCAATCTGATAAGGGAATACCTGCTTTGATAGATAATCCAGATGGTGAAATTTCAAAAAAATTTATATCAATTGCTAAAAACTTAAAAAAAACTCTCGATTAAACATTCATCTTAGCATCAATTTTTTCATGATGCTGATAGTTTATTAATTTAAAATCATTTACATTGTATTTAAAAAAATCTTTTGTTTCGAATTGAAGTTCAGGTAATTTTTTAGGCACTCTTTCTAATTGGATTTTAACCTGCTCAAAATGTTCTTTGTAAATGTGAAAATCTCCTAAAGTATGAATAAAAGTTCCAACTTCTAATTTACACTCTCTAGCCAATATATGAGTTAAAAGACTATAACTAGCTATATTAAATGGAACACCCAAAAACATGTCACATGACCTTTGATATAATTGGCAGCTTAATTTGTTATTAGAAATAAAAAATTGTGAAAATGCATGACATGCTGGCAACGACATATTTTTAATTTCCGGAGGGTTCCAAGCAGAAATTATATGACGCCTACCATTTGGATCTTCTTTTAATCCTTTAATTAAATTTAAAACTTGATCTTCTCCATTAAAATTTCTCCATTGAACTCCATAAATTTTACCAACATCACCTTCAAAACGAGCTTGTGATTTCCAGTAATCAGCTTGAGCATTTTGCGTCCAAATAGTTTTTTTATCTTTTAAATTTTCTCTTGAATCATTGTATAAAATTTCAGCAAGTCTTCTCTCATCGTCTGAACCTTCGATGAACCACAATAACTCTGAAACTACAGATTTCCATGCTAGTTTTTTAGTTGTTATAGCAGGAAAACCTTTTGATAGATCATAATGCATTTGATAACCAAAAGACTTTCTAACACCACCCGCTCTACTTTCAACATCAGAGCCATTATCATAACAATATCTCAAAGCATCTAGGTATTGTTTCATCTTTCCCAAATCTCAAAATGGCAAGTTGAGTCTCCATTTATTTTTTTAATCATTTTCATATTATTTTCTATTAAAGATATATTTATAAATTTTTCACATTTATAATTACCGTAGATTCTTGTAAGATAAAATTGTTCTATAGATTTAAAAGTTAAATTTATTATTTCTGAACCTCCAATTATAAAAATATCCATATCTTTGTGCTCTGATTGAAGATTTTGAATTTGATCATTTATGTTTCCACTAAAGTAATAATCTGCCCCTTCTATTAATTGTTTATCTTTACTTGTAATCAGAACATTTATTCTTGATTTTAAAGGTGTAGGCATAAAAGGATCTTCCCAAGTCTTCCTTCCCATTACAACGATGTTATTTAAAGTATTTTCTTTAAACCATTTTAAGTCAATTGAATTTTTAGGCCAGGGCATACTTTGGCCCTTACTTATCCCACCCTTTTCATCTACTGCCATTATTGCTTTAATCATATTTTTTTATTTTATGTCTTAATTAGTAACAATTTTTTTTTTTAATTGCTAGATTTCAAGACAAAACTTTCAAGTATAATTAGTTTAAGGTATAATGAAAATGTTGCTTTGCAACTAAGATAATAAATGCTTTGTGCAATAAGTTATTCGGACCCGGGGGCGGTACCCGGCGTCTCCACCAAATATGGGGACGAAATAGGTTTGACGGTAATTCAAAGACAAAGACTTTATCCGGTATTGTACCACCGTTATCGGGCTATTTTATAAACGCTAACGATAATAGATTAGCACTTGCTGCCTAGATTCTAGGTGAGCGCGGTCAGGGGCACCGAGCAACAGAACGCCCCATTTAAAGATATGGATTTGATAGAATACATTGGAGCAAGGTTACTAGTTGGAATTATTTTTATAGTAGTATGTGTAATTATAATGATTGCTAGTTGGGGTGTACAATCAAAGGTAACTTTTCTAAGAAATAAACCTAGATTAGTTTTTGGGGTAATTTTTTTTGGTATATTATTATTAATAGCGTATTCACATGGAGAATTTGATTAAATTTAAAGCACAAAGCAACAGAACGCCCCACTTTTAAAATATTGCAAATCCTAAATTAAATATTCCTCTTAAGATCAAAAATATACAAATAACCAAACCAATTGTTGCTAATGTTTTTACTAATTTTTGTTTCATATGATGGAATATTAAAATATATAAATTAATGTGATTGTTCAAGCACAAGGCAACAGAACGCCCCATACTAAATTTCAAAATATCTCAGTTAATTATAGGTTTTTTATATCTTGTAATTAAATCTGCCGTAGCTATGCTGTAGATAATTAAATTAATTAATCATAACAACCAGAAGATACGGGAGGGCTACCTCTACAAATCCAAAGATCCATAATCCTCCCATCATTAAGATTTGCATCCAATACTATCAAAAGCAATAATAAAATTATTATTAAAAAAAAATATAGACCTATAGGAGCTTTTATTCTTTGTTCTGATTTATTTATAATTCTTCTTGTTAAAAATCTAAATATCAAAAAAATTTGGAAAGGAAGGAAATTAAATATACCAAAAACAAAAGCTACTACTCCTAAAAATTGAATAAAATTATCGGCAGCGCTACTAAGTCTATAAATTGCAATAACGAGAAAAATATTATAAAACATTGCAAGCCATTGACTAATACCTTTTGGCCTAACTACATAATTTGGTATCCATATGATTTGATTTAAAAAAGATTTATTATTCATTAGAAATTATAATAAAATTTATCCATAAAATATTTTAACACATTAATTACAAATACTAAATAATCGCCGTAATCTCGCAGGAGTAAAGTTATAAAAATTGAAATTTATTATATAAAAAAACCAAGTTTTCTTTTAGTTTGGTTGACGCACCGGAAAACAAAACGCCCCACTAAATACTTAAATTCTAATTATTTTCTTTTTTTTAAGTTGCTCTAAATTTATGCGTAACATGTGCTAAATTAAATTAAAATTTTTCTAATTTTCACCAAACCATTCCCAAATAACTTCGGCAATAATATCACAGCTTGTTTCACCTGATTCAATTACTAAAGCTGCGCCTTCTGCACCATTTTCCCAAGCCAATTCTTGACTTTCAGTTAGATGATCTAGCTCTGATGAGTATCTTTCAAATCTAGGACTTTCTTGTAATCTTTCTGTTATTAAAGTGTAATATTGATTATCTATACAGTTTTCTTCATAAACAAATATTTGAACCCACAATCCTCCTAAAGTAGCTATATCCTCATTAGAAACTTCTACATCATGAAATGCTAGAGCAGGGTTAACAAAAAATAAGAAGACTGTGATTTTTTTTATTAATTTTAAAAACATAATTAAACATACAATAAATTTTAAATAATTTAATTAAATTATTATATATCGTGAGTAAAATGTGAGTAACATAATTAAAAATTCTCTCGTCTCAAAATAAATATGATTAATATTGAAAACTAACTACAAAGTTTCTACGAAGAAGTTTCCAAAAGTCCTTATTTTCTGTTAATAATGATGAAGTGATTGTTCTACAGAACGCTCCACTATTATAACATAGAGGATATTATGAAAAAGTTTGATGATTTAATGAGTGTTAAAAATGAAATTGAAAATATTACAGCAAAAGATGCAAAAAATAAATTGAATGATCCAAATGTACAATTTATTGATGTTAGAGACAAAGAGAGTTTTTCTAAGGGCACAATCGGAAACGCTATACATTTAGATAAAGCCTTTCTTGAATTTTATTTAGCTGAAGGTAGCCCCTTAGAGAATGAATTTTTTAAAAATAATCCAGACAAAGAATATATTGTTTTTTGTGGTGTTGGAGGCCAAGGTACATTGGCAACCAAAACTATGAAAGACATGGGTTTAAAAAATGTAAAAAATATTTCTGGAGGAATGGCCGAGTGGGAAAAAATAAAAAAATAATATTTAATTTAAAATATTTAATGCTTAATAGGTGATTTAAAATTTATTTACCCTTTTCTTCTTTAAAAAATGGAACCATTGAACTCCAAACCCCATCTTTTCTTATTCGATGATAAGAAGCAGCTAAAATATGTATTCCAATAAAAATATATAATAAATTTATTACTAATTCATGTGAACTTATAACTAGATTGATTAAGAAATTATTTTTTAAACCTAGCCAAAATAAAAAACCAATCAGTAATCCTGATAAAATTGTTAAAAGAAGCAATACGTACATTCCGTTGTGAATAATTTTGGCAGCCGTTTTTTGTATATGAGATGTTTCTTTTGGTAAGGAAGATTTTTGTGTTTTTTTCATATAGATAAAACGAACAACAAGTAGAATCAAAAATATTATTGCAAATATAATTTCAAATTTAAAAAAAGAATCATCTTCTAGTTGAGATAATTCATCTACTTGTTTTGCTACACCATAAACAAATAAAATTACAAAACCCCAATGAAGTAGTTTTGCAATTAAACTGTAATTACTTTTAGTTTCATTTACATTCATAATTGTTTATAAATATAATTTATTTATAATTATTTTATATATTTATAATTACTTTAAAATGAGGATTTTATGAAATTTGATGTAAAAAAATTTTGGGATGATGAAGCAGAAAACCATAAAGAATTTGCTTATATGTATAAAGAAAATAAAAATGCAAGGTACCCATTTTATGAAGTAAGATTGGAGAGGCTTATAGAATTAATGTCAAACTTGCCAAAAGGAAGATGTTTAGATGCAGGATGTGGCATGGCTAAAGCAATGTTACCATTTTTAGATAATGGATGGGAAGCTAATGGAGTTGATTCATCTGCTAAAATGATAGATTTTGCAAAGGAAAATTTAATTGAGAAAAATTATGATCCCAATATTGTTTCTGTAGGTGCGGTTGAAGATTTATCAATGTTTCCAGATGAACATTTTGATGTTGTATTTTCTATGGGTGTAATCGAATACTTGACAGAGGAACAAGAATTAAATTTTTTTAAAGAAACAAAAAGAGTGCTCAAAAATAATGGAATATTTATTCCTGAATATATTAATCTAATTTTTGATATTGCAACATTTAATAGATTTACAGTAAACTTTTACAAAGAAAATATACTTAATCGTTTTTTTGATGATAAAAAAAATGTTGATGAAATAACCGAAAAAATAAAAAAACTTGTAACTATGCCAGAGAAACCAGACAAAAAAGGTAAATATTCAACTACCAGAGATCAGGTCTATACTCGAGGAGAAAATCCCTTAACATTCAAGGAAACGGTTAAAAAGAGAGGTTTTAGTCAGGAAGATTTAGTTTTTTATAGATTTCATGTAGCTCCTCCACTTTTATTTGAAGAAAATCCTGAATTAGAAAAATTATCATACAAGTTCGAAAAGGAATATTGTAGAGATTGGATTGGGTATTTTACAGCTTCAGGATTTATGCCAGTATTAAAAAAAATATAAATATTTATGAATGATAAATTTGATTTTTCAAATTTGACAAAAGATTTGTGTAAAATTAAAACTGGAATTGTTGAAAATAATAATAAAAAATTTTTTGAAAGAGTTGAAAAGGAAATTCCTTTAAGATATTTTTCAGTTCCTTCAGAATCTGAATTTAACGGTTGGGTTGTACCAAAACAATGGTCTGTTAAAAAAGCATCTATATATTTTAATGGCAATGAAATTTATGATGGAACTAAAAACCCATTAGGAGTAGCTTTTTATTCGCAATCTTTTTCAGGTAAATTAACATTAGATGAATTGAAAAAACATCTTTATTTCAATGACAATCCTGCAACTAATAATGCTCATATGTATCATTGTTCATGGTTATATAAACCATGGATAAAGGATTGGGGATTAACTCCCCCAGCATCATTTGTTAAAAATTTAAAAGATGGAGAATATCAAATAGAACTTGAAACATCTTTTAAATCAGGTGAAATGATTATAGCTGATTGCCATATTAAAGGAGAAAAAGATGAAACAATCATATTGCAGAGTCATACTTGTCATCCGCATATGGCTAACGATGGATTTGCTGGTACCTCAATAATGATAAGATTGATGCAAAATTTAATGAGTCAGAAAAATTTGTTTTCTTATAGATTAATTCTATGCCCAGAGCACTTAGGAACAATTTTTTATTTAAATCAAATTAATTCAAATGAAATTAATAATTTTGTAGGAGGTGTTTTTAGTGAAATGCTAGGTTCCAGTTCATATATAACTATGGGATCCACATTTTGGGGCAATCATTACTTGGATTCTGTAATGGGACACGTTGGAAAGTTTTATTTAGAAGAATTTAAGATGCTACCTTTCAGGCAAACTGTGGGAAATGATGAAACAGTGTGGGAATCTCCTGGTTATGAAATACCTTTTGTTCAAATTAACAGGACAAAAAAATTTGGCTTTCCATTTGAAGAATATCACTCAAGCTTAGATACTCCAGATATAATCGATAACGATAAATTAAATGAAGCCTATAATTTTTTAAAAAATTCAATAAATATTTTTGAAAAAAATGCGATAATTAAAAGAAAATTTAAAGGCTTAATTGCATTATCAAACCCAAAATATAACCTCTATAAAAACAGAATAGATCCAACATACAAACATTTACATAATTACGATAATGAAAGGTTAGGATATCTGCAGGATTGTATCTTTAGATATATGGAGGGTAATATGTCTATTCTTGAAATTGCAAATAGACATGAAATTCCATTTTTTGAGCTTTATGAGTGGTTAAAGATTTGGGAAGAAAAAAAATTAATTTCATTAGAACCATTAATTTTTGATAAAAACCTTAAAAGTAATACAGAAAAAATAAACTTATCTTGGTTAAATTAAATTAAATTATCAATGATTGAGTATCAAAATATATTAAATAAAAACATGCTAAATGTTTTAAAAGATATATTGAAACAAATACAAAATAATGGTTTATCAAATAATAACCATCTATACATTACCTTTTTAACTAATCATAAAAAAGTTAAGTTACCAAATTGGCTTAAAAAAAAATATACTGAAGAAATGACAATAATTATTCAATACGAGTATTATGATTTAGAATTAGATAAAGATAATTTTTCAATTACCCTTTCTTTTAATGATATTAAAACCAAGTTAAAAATTGGATATGACTCAATAATTTCATTTGCTGATCCTTCATCAAATTTTGGTTTAATACTTAAAAATAAAAGTAAAATAATAGAAAAAAAAGAAACAAAGAAAATTAAATCTAAAAAAGATAATGTAATAAATTTCGCTAATTTTAAAAAAAATTAATCCAAGTAATAGTGATTCTTTAAATCTCCATCTTCATATTCTAAACATAATGGACTACCTGTTGGAAGTTCTATTGAAGAAATTTCATCTGGTTTGTACATACCAACTTTGATCATTATAGCTCTCAATGAATTTCCATGTGCTGCTATTAATATATTTTTACCATCAGTTATTTCGGGTTCAATTTTTTCAGTAAAGTATGGTGATACCCTATCAACTACATCTTTCAAACTCTCTCCATTAGGCGGAGGTGTATCGTACGATCTTCTCCAGATATGAACTTGCTTTTCACCAAATTTATTTGCAGTTTCAGCTTTATTTAAACCAACAAGATCACCATAATTTCTTTCGTTTAATCTTTCATCTTTTTCATAATTTAATATTCCATTCTTAAACAAATTTTCTATTCCAGATGCATTTAATGCTATTTCTGCCGTTCTATTTGCTCTTTGAAGAACACTGCTAAAAACTATATCAATTGTTATTTTATGTTTTTTTAATAGAAGTCCTGCATTATTAGCTTCATTAATACCTTTTTCTGTTAATGGAACATCTTTCCATCCGGTAAATCTATTTTCTAGATTCCATTGACTTTGACCATGTCTAAGTAAAACAAGTTTGTTCATATGTCACATATAATATGTTATAGTTAATTTGTTAACAAATAATGAAAAATAAAAACAGAATAGAATTTGATAGTTTAGGTTCAAAAAACATAGATAAAAAAAGACTTTGGGGTGCACAGACTCAAAGATCTTTAGAGAATTTTAAAATTGGCAATGAAAGAATGCCAGTTGAATTAATAGTAGCGTTAGGACAGCAAAAGAAAGCTGCTGCAGAAGCTAATATAGAACTCGGTGTTTTGAATAAAAAATTAGGATCTTTAATTATAGGCGCATGTAATGATATAATTAATTTAAAACTTATTGAAGAGTTTCCATTAGTAGTTTGGCAGACTGGATCTGGAACTCAAACAAATATGAATGCTAATGAAGTAATTAGTAATTATGTAATTAAAAAAATAAGAGGTAAGATTGGAAGTAAAGAACCTATCCATCCAAATGACCACGTAAATTTATCTCAATCTTCTAATGATACTTTCCCAACAATAATGCATGTTGCAATTAATGAGTTATCAATAAAAAAACTAATTCCAAATTTAAAAAATTTGATAAAAGAATTTCAAAAAAAGAAAAAAGTTTTTCAAAAAATAATAAAAATAGGAAGAACACATACACAAGATGCAACTCCAATAACTTTAGGTGATGAATTTTCTGCATTTTATACTCAATTACAATGCTGTTTAAGTAGAATAGAAATTTCACAATCAGAATTGAAATATCTTGCTCAAGGTGGTACTGCTGTGGGGTCAGGCATCAATGCACCAAAAAAATTTGATAAAGTATTTTGTAAATATTTAAATAAACTTACAAAAGATAATTACAAACCTTCACAAAATAAATTTGAAGCCTTATCATCTCATGACTCACTGGTAAATTTTTCAAATTCTTTAAAAACTTTATCAATATCATTATTAAAAATCATAAATGATATTAGATTTTTAGCATCTGGACCTAGATCAGGATTAGGAGAATTAATTTTACCTGCTAATGAACCTGGATCATCAATTATGCCTGGAAAAGTTAATCCCACACAAATTGAGGCCTTAAGCATGGTTTGTGTTCAAGTAATTGGAAATAGTACAACCGTGGATCTTGCAGGATCAAATGGTCACTTTCAATTAAATACTTATAAACCAGTTATAGCCTTTAACATTATTCAGTCATTAAACCTTCTTAGTGATGGAATTAAAAGTTTTAATAATAATTGTTTAAAAGGATTAAAAGCAAATAAAGAAATTATTGATAATCATTTAAATAATTCTTTAATGCTTGTTACCGCCTTAAATAAAAGTATTGGATATGATAATGCAGCTAAGATTGCAAAAAAAGCCTTCAGTGAGAATTTAACTCTAAAGGAAGCGGCTTTAAAATTAAAACTAATTTCAGAAAAAGATTTTGATAAAATAGTCGATCCAAAAAAAATGATCTAACTAAATGTATTCGTAATTATTTTTATCGGCAAACAAAGATCTTAATAGCAAATTATTTAAGTGATGGCCTGATTTATTTCCTAAGAAATAACCTTGAATTGGAGAGCCTGCTAAATACAAATCACCGATAGAATCAAGAATTTTATGTCTCACAAACTCATCTTTGAAACGCAAACCATCTGAATTTAGTATTTTACTTTCTCCAACAACAACAGCATTATCTAAGGAACCACCAAGTGCTAAACCATTTGATCTTAACATATCAACATCTCTTTCAAATCCAAAAGTACGGGCTGAAGCAATGTCAGTTTTATAATTCCCATTTACTAATTGTAAATGACAGCTTTGTTTACTAACTAACTTGCTAGGAAAATCGATTTCAAAATCTATTGAAAACTGATCATTAGGTTTTAATTCTACAGATGCATCGTTATTTTCTACTTTAATATTTTTTTTAACTTTTAAAATTTTTCTTCTTTTATTTAAACTTTGAATAGAAGTTTGATCAATCAGATCAACAAACTTAATTGAACTACCATCCATGATAGGCACCTCTGGTCCATCAATCTCAATTTTAATATTATCTATATGCAATCCTGATAAAGCACTCATTAAATGCTCTATGGTTGATACACTAGTACCAGTTTGATTGCTTATAGTTGTACTTAGTTTTGTACTGCTTACATTTGACCATAAAGCCTCAATTAGATTATTATCTTTTATATCTTTTCGAATAAAGTTAATTCCGTAATCAGCTTCAGCTGGAAATAATTTCATTGTTACTTCTTTTCCAGTATGAAGTCCTATGCCTCTTATTAATAGTGGTTTGCCAATTGTCTGTTGCTGATGGCTAGATGTTTTAGATATGTCTATCATTTTAAAAAAGTGCTGATTTCAGCACTTTTTTTAATATATATTTTTGGCGATCTTAACAACTAACCTAATATTTCAAAATATTGCAAATAATATCCTAAATATTAGTTAGCTTGTCTTCTAAGGAAGGTAGGTATATCCAGAAGTTCTTCCTCTGTCTCCTGATTGAACTCTTCATCAATTTCTGAAGTTTCAGTCTCTTCAGCACTAAACTCCTCTTTTTCATCAACACTTAGGTTATTATCTTCAGAGTTTTTATATTCTGAATCATTTTCTTCAATTTTTTCATCTGAAGATGCAAAAACTGGTTCAGTCTTCTGTAGAACTTCATTTTCTGAAGCAATATCTTCAAATTTATTTTCAGTAGAAAGAGTATCAAATAAGCTCAACCTTCTTACACTTGTTTCATTTGGTTTTTCAATATTTGAAGATGAGTCTAAAATTTCCTCAGAAATATTATCAGTTTCAATTTGATCTGCAGCTTCTAAAACTTCATTTTGTTCAAATACTTTGTCATCAATATTTTCTTCTGAACTTGCAGTCTCTATTTGATTAATATTTATTTGCTCATCTAGATCAATATTTTCGGTATTTTGATTATTGGGAATTTCCTCTTTTGAGCCCTCATTAATCTCTTCATCTAAGATGCTTTCATTTTGCAAAGAATGATCCTGCAATACTGAACTTTTGGTGAATGACTCAGGCTTTTCAAAATCTTGTTTATATATATCATTATTTATATTTATTGGAGCAAAGTTTTCTATAGGTTTAGCTAATATATTATTGTTTGCATCAATACCTGTTGCAACAATACTAACTCTTACAACACCTTCAAGTCTATCATCACATGTTGTTCCATAAATTATGTTTGCTTCTTCATCAACTTCTTGTTTGATTCTATTTGCAGCTTCATCAACTTCATATAATGTGATGTCTTTGCCGCCAGTAATATTAATTATTAGACCTTTTGCACCTTTAAGAGACACATCATCAATTAATGGATTTGCAATAGCTGCTTCAGCAGCTGCAATTGCTCTACCTTCACCTTGCGCTTCACCAGTACCCATCATAGCTTTACCCATTTCAGACATAACAGTTTTGATATCTGAGAAATCTAAATTTATCATTCCAGGCTGAACCATAAGATCAGTTACACCTCTGACACCTGCATACAGGACATCATCTGCCATCTTAAAAGCATCAGAGAAAGTGGTTTTTTCATTGGCGATCCTAAACAAATTTTGGTTTGGTATTGTTAGCAATGTATCAACATACTGTTGCAGTTCTTCAATCCCTTTCTCAGCTAACTTCATCCTTTGAGAGCCCTCAAAATGAAAAGGTTTAGTTACTACACCAACAGTAAGTATTCCTTTTTCTCTTGCTAATTTTGCAATAACTGGTGCAGCTCCTGTACCAGTACCACCACCCATACCAGCAGCTATAAAAAGCATATGACTACCTTCAAACTTTTCACTTAAATCTTGAATTGCTTCTTCTGCAGCCTGTCTTCCAATATCAGGCCTCATTCCAGCACCTAAACCTTTTGTGCTGTTTAATCCTAATTGAATTTTGTTTGTACAACTTGAAATTTGTAAAGCTTGTGCATCTGTATTAGCTATTAAAAAGTCTACGCCTTCTAAATTAGCATTAATCATGTTGTTAACTGCATTTCCACCAGATCCGCCTACTCCTAAAACTGTAATTTTAGGATGTAAGTTTTGTGCTACATCTTGTATTGAAATATTGATAGTCATTGTAATCTCCGCCGTTTTTATATAGTTTTTAACGATTTATGTTCGAAATCGTCAATATAATTTACTAGATATAGTATTATCTAAATATATTGATCAAGCCAAGAAAAAAAGCTTGATATTCCTTGTTTTTTTGAGTTTTTTGATTGATTTGATAGAAAATCAATTTTAAACAAGTCTCGGTCATACAATATAGATCCGATAATGTCGCAAAAATTTGGTTTTTTAAAATTATTTTCCAAATTTAATTGATCTAATGGACTTGATACTCTTACACCACTTGCAAAAATTGTTTCTACATATTTCGTAATATTATCCATCATTGCACCACCACCAGTTAAAACTACGTTATTTAATTTTTTACTTCTTAAATTATTGTCTCTAATTTTTTGCCAAATCATTTCTAAAGTTTCTTCAATACGAGGTCTAATAATTGCATTTAAACTTGATCTTGTTATCTGTTTAAATGTATTTTTGTCACCTGAAACGACTGGAATTTCTATTATTTCATGATCATCGCTTGGTGATGAAACTAAAGAACCATATAAAGTTTTTAACCTTTCAGCGCTTGAAATAGTAGTTGATAATCCTCTAGCAATATCTAATGTAACGTTATTACTACCAACACCTATTGCATCTCCATACACAAATTTATTATTTTCAAAAACTGATATAGAGGATGTTGAATGACCTAAGTCTATGCAAATAGTTCCAAGTTCTTTTTCATCTGTTGTAAGTGATGATAAAGATGAAGATAATGGAGAAGGTATATAATTATCAATATTAAGTTTTAATTTTTTGATAACACTAGAAATATTATCTGAATATTTTTTTAGAATATATATTTTATAAAAGTTAATTTTAATATTATCTGAATAATTTCCAATCGGGGCGTTGAAATATAGATTATTATCGATATCATATGAGGTTATATTATTAAATATTTCAAATTTTTCATTAGGATTATTAAAATATTCCGATTGATTAATTATTTTTTTTAGATGTAGTTCAGAAATTCTCTCATTTTTTAATTCTATTTCTGAGCTGTAATAATGAGAATTAGAATTCAACAAAGATAAATTAAGGTTAATAGAATTTAATTTGGTTTGAGATTGTTTTTCAGCCTCTATAACCAAAGATTTTATCTGGTCATGTAAATTTTCAAAATTTAAAATAATATTTTTTTTAATATTATTATTAGGAGCAGTAGAAATCGATAAGATATTAATATTCTCAGTATTCTTATAATCAGCAATAACAAACGATATTTTTGAATTACCAATATCTAAACCAGCTTTAATCATTTAAATTAATTAAGATTGTTTTTTTTAAATTTCTTAAATCATATGTTTTTACATTATTAATATCTGTTTCGCTAAGTTTATTTTGTATCATAATAAAATTCTGAATAGATGTATTTGGATCTTCTTCTGAAAGCATTAATTTCACATCACCGTATAAATTTATATCCCATCTTCTTTTATTCAGGAATTCTAAACTCTCTATTTGATATTTATTCTCAAAATCATTGTTTTTTAAAATATTAATTAATGAATTAGCTTTTAAGTTTGAAGAATTACCCTTAAAGATTAACAATGACTGATTAGTGAAATCTTTAATATAAATTTGATCTATAATTTTTCCATTTTCATCAAAAGCAAAGTATTTCTTGTTAAAAAAATAAATTCCTATAGGCTTATATTCTTCAATTGTAATAAATAAAGTATCTTTATAATTCGTATTTAAATATATTTCTTTGACCCAATTATTTTCTTTTATAGAATCATTAATTTTATCCAATGGTAACAAAAAAATTGAAGTTTCTATATAATTTTGCAGTTTGTCTTCTATAAATTTTGATTCAATTTTCTCTAAACCCGAAATATCAAACTGTGTAAATTGATATTGGAAGTTTTCTGAAAAACTCTGAATTATATTTTTTGAAATCTCAATTATACTATTTTTATTAGAATATAGAAAAAAAGAAAAAATAATTAAAAATAAGAAAATACAAAAATAAGTAAGTGATCTGAAACTTAAGACAAATCTTCTTCTATTAATATTATTCATACTAATAATTTAAATTTTTGATCAAAATAAAAATGATTTTAGAAAAAGGTAAACCTTTATAATTAGCTTGTTCAGGTAATAGAGATATAGGAGTAAGCCCAGGTTGAGTATTTGTTTCTAAAAAGAAAATTTTATTTTTTTTTGTATCAAAAATAAAATCAGTTCTTGCAAGTGAATTACAACCTAAGAGTTTATGAGCTTTAGTAGCAAGTTTAAGACATTTAGCATAATTTATTTTGTTTAACTTAGCTGGCAAAATATGTTTAGCGTAACCTTTAGAATATTTTGCCTTATAATCGAAGAAATTATTTTTTGATTTTATCTCTGTAACTGCGAGTGCTTGAATTTTTTTATCTAATTTAATAGTTGAAACTGTAAGCTCCCTTCCAGATATATACTCTTCTATTAAAATTTCTTTGTGATTATTAAGTTCCTTTTTAAATTTTTCTAAATTAGAAATTAAAATATTAAATTCTTTTTGATTTTTTATTATTTTTATACCAAAACTTGAACCACTTCTATTGGGCTTAATAACAAATTTTTTTAACTTACTTTTGATAGTAATTAATTTCTTCTCATTCAAATCATTTATTTTTAAAAGATAATATTTTGGAGACATTAATTTATTTTTAATAATTTTTTTCTTAGAGGCAGATTTATTAAAACATAGATTAGATGATTTTATATTTGAATGAGAAAAAGGTATTTTATTTTTTTTTAAAATTTTTTGACTTTGTCCATCTTCACCAAAGGGGCCATGTAAAGCATTAATACAAACAAAATTTTTATAATTAATTATTTTTTTATGAAAGTTTTTAGGATTAACTCTTAATGTCTTAAACTTTAATTTATTTTGATTAAGAATTTTTTGAATTTCCCTAGAGGTTACCAAAGATACATCATGCTCTTCATTATTACCTCCTTCTAGAATTAAAATTTTTTTATTTCTCACCTATTATTTTTACCTCCCATTCCAATTTTACATTAAATTTGGCATATACTTTCTCAACAATACTTTTACCTAGGTTTTCTATATCTGTTGCTGAAGCACTTCCCCTATTAATTAAAAAATTTGCATGTTTATCACTCACATATGCATCTCCAAAATTGGCACCTTTACATCCTGCTTCCTCAATTAGTTTTGCTGCATGAAGATTTTCAGGATTTTTGAAAGTACTACCAGAAGTTTTATTTTTTATTGGCTGAGATTCTAAACGTTTATTCTTTATTGCATTAATCTTGTCTTTTATTAAATTTTTTTCTCCATAATTAAAATTAAATATAGCTTTTGTAACTATATCTGTATTATTTATTTTTGAAGATCTATATTTTAGATTTAGTTTATCTTTAGTAATTATTCTTCTTTGACCAAAATTATCACAAATCTCAATGCTATTTATAACATCTGCAGTTTCAGAACCATAACAGCCTGCATTCATTTTAACTGCTCCACCTATTGATCCTGGAATACCACTATAAAATTCAAAACCCTCTATATTTTGTCTCAATGCATAATTTGATAAATTAATATCTAAAATACTAGCACCAACTTCAAGTTTGTTATCATTAATTTTAATAGTATTAAAACCTTTTCCTAATTTTATAAGAGTTCCATTATAACCATTATCTCTAATTAAAAGATTTGAACCTGAGCCTATTATATAAAAATTTTCATTATTTATTTCATTTAATATAATTTCTAACTCTAAATTATCTTCAACTATTGCAAATATTTTTGCATTACCTCCTGTTCTAAACCAAGTATGTTTACCAGCATTATAATCTGAGTAAATTTTACTTTTAAGTTGATCAGCTAATTCTATAATTTTTTTTGACATTAGTTATTCAAATATTTTTTTGCAATACTTGATATTGAACCCGCGCCCATAAAAACAATTGTAGTTTGATACATTGTATGAGGTTTCATTAATTTATTTAAATCAGCTATATTCTTTAAATATGTAGTATTTTTGTTTTTTTTTAATATTTTAGAATATATGTCTTTTGAAGTTGCGCCTTTGATAATCTTTTCTCCAGCTGAATAAGTTTCTAATAAAAATAAATAATCAACTTTAGATAAAACTTTTATGAATTCTCTAATTAGTATTTTAGTTCTAGTGTATCTGTGTGGTTGAAAAACAACTATTACTTTATTTTTTAGACTTTTAGCTGCACTTAATGTAGCTGCAATTTCTGTTGGATGATGTGCATAATCATCATACACAAAGGATTTATTTTTTTTTCCAATAAATGAGAATCTTCTTTTTACACCTACATAATTAGTCAATGCGTTATTAATATCTTTATTTTTTATTCCACTTAGTTTGGCTGCAATAATACTTGCAGTTGCATTTAAAATATTATGATTGCCGATTGCATTGATAGTAAATTTATAATTAGAAGAATGAATAATTTTATTCTTAATATTTAATTTAAAAGAAGTTTTTAGTTTATTTTGTATAATGTCAAAGATTAATACATCTGCTTTTTTATTTTTCATTGAATAAGTTAAAATATTTCTAGTTTTTATTTTGTTAATTAATAGTTTTAGATTCTTATCATCGTAACACATTATTGTAGTTCCATAAAACGGAAGAAGGTTTATAAATTTTTCAAAAGCATTAATTAAATTTTTCTTTGACTTATAAAAATCCATGTGTTCAATATCTAAATTAGTAATTATTGATATTTGATGTGGGAGTTTTAAAAAGCTTCCATCACTTTCGTCAGCTTCAACAATCATCCACTCCCCTTTTCCATAACGATTATTTTTAGAAAAAGAATTTATAATACCGCCATTAACAATAGTAGGATCTAAACCTGCTTCATTAAAAATATTTCCTACCAAACTAGTAGTAGTAGTTTTTCCGTGAGATCCAGCTATGGCAATAGATTTTTTATTTTTCATTAATTCTGCAAGCATATCAGCTCGAGAAAGAACAGGGATTTTTTTGATATATGCCTCTTTTATTTCAGGATTATTTTTTTTAATAGCTGATGAATAAACAATAGCATGAGCATTTTTAATATTTTTTTTATTATGTCCTAAAAAAAATTTTATACCTTTTTTCTTTAATCTTTGGGTATTGTCATTTACTGATATATCACTACCCTGGATCAAATATCCTTTATCTAGCATCAATTCTGCAATACCAGACATTCCTATTCCTGAAATACCTATAAAATGAATTTTACTGTTAATTTGCATTTACTATTAATTTATAAATTAAAGTGTTACAGTTTTTAACTTTAATCATATCAAATTTTTTATTCATTGATTCTAATTTACTTTCATTACTATATGTTTCATAAATATGTCTTTTTGCTTTGTCTAAATCATCATTATTTTGATCAAAAATTATGGCTAAGTCATGTTTAGCTAATATTTCAGCATTAAAAAATTGATGATTATCTTTTGATGAAGGTAAAGGAATTAATATCGAGGGAAGTTTAAAGTTAATTAAATCAACAATTGTTCCTGCTCCAGCTCTGCATATTGCTAAATTAGAATTAGCTAGTATTTCATCTACATTTATAAAAAAATCTTTCATAATTATTTGTGATTTAACATTTTGTAATTCCGCTTCATATTTTTTTATTAAATGTTTAGAACACTGAAATATAAATTTAGCTTTTATAATTTTTTCGTCATCTATAATTTTAATGAGATTTGTTGCAAAATTTGATACAAATTCTGATCCTTGACTGCCACCAGAAATAAAAATTGTAAATTTACTATCAGAATTTTTATTGCTTATGTTATTATTTTTTTGAAAATTATTTTCTGGAGAACCAACTACAAATATTTTATCTTTAAACTTTGAATTAATTTTAGATTTAATATCAAAATTTAAAAATAATTTATTTGAAAAATTCAAAAAAAATTTATTCGTTCTTCCTATTATTGAATTTTGTTCATGTATATAAAGTTTAACTTTATAAATTGGTTTAAATAACATACATATTAACATTGGAGAAAACGAAGCATAACTTCCAAAAGAAATACAATGGGATGGTTTTAATAAAAATATAATAATGAATGATTGAATTAATCCTAATAAAATTTGAAATATGCCAAAGATTTTAAATATTAGTTTTCCATTCAAATTTGACGAGCTAATTATAAAAATTTTTCCATTATAATTTTCAAAATATTTATAACCTCTTTTGTCAGTTATAATTGAGCAATTTATATTTTTAACAGACAAATAATTGGCAAAATTTTTTGCTGGTATAACATGTCCACCTGTTCCTCCTGTAATTAGTAAAAAATTTTCTTTCATAATTCTTCATTTTTTTTGTTTGTAAGAGATAATAAAAAACCAAATAAAATTGCTATTGATATCATTGAAGAACCTCCATAACTTACAAATGGCAGTGTCATACCCTTTGTTGGTATAAGGCCCAGCGAGCTAAAGATATTAATTAAGCATTGTAATCCAAATGAGCAAATTAAACCACTAATTGCTATAATTTTATAAGGATCTTCAAGTTGTAGAACTTTTAATAAGCTTCTTATTATAATAGATAGAATTATAAAAATAATTATTAAACAAAAAATAAATCCTAATTCTTCTCCAGCAACAGCAAAAATAAAATCAGTGTTAGCATCAGGAATTTTTTCTTTTAAAATACCTTGCCCTGGACCCTTTCCAAGTAGTCCGCCATTTTTGAAAGCTTGAATACTTAAATCTATTTGGTATGTATCAGTCCCGCCTAATCCGCCAAGAAATGAATTAATTCTTGATTGAACATGATCAAAAATAAAATAAGAAAAAATTGAAATTCCTATTATAAATAAAAATGCAACTATAACTAAAAAAATCGATAAACCAGCAACAAATAACTGGCAAAAAAAAGTTGCTGACAGTAAAACTGTCATTCCCAAATCAGGCTGCATAAGTATTAAAGATAAAAGCAAGAAGAAAAAAACAAACAGTAAAGGTAAATAAAATTTTTTATCTTCTATAGATTTACTTATACACCATGCAGTCAATATGACAAAAATAGGCTTAATTATCTCTGAAGGTTGAAGTGTAAAGTTAAATATTTGAAACCATCTCTTAGCGCCTTTAACTTCGTAATCTAAAAAAAGTATTAGCAGTATTATTATTAATAAAATAATAAATGAAAATAATGAAATTCTTCTTATATTTTTACTATTTAAGTCTGATAACGCAATAAGTAAGAAAACTGAAAAAAGAAAAAAAATAGAGTGTCTATTTATGGATAAATTTTCATCTATGGAAAATGAAAGTATTAATCCCGTAAAACCCAATGAAAATATTAATGTAATGTTAATTCTATCAATTGAACTCCACCAATTCTTTAAATATTCCATGGTTAATTTATATAATTTTTAATTAATTTATTAAAATGTATGCCTCTTTCTTCAAAATTTTTGTATTGATCATAAGAGGCACATGCAGGAGCGAACAATATAGTTGATTGATTTGAATTTTTTTTAATATCCTTGAAAGTTTCTTTGATAACTGATTTTAAATTTGCCAATTTTTTTACAACTAATTCTTTTTTTAATTTTTTTTCAATGAAATTTCCTGATTTTCCGTAAGTGTATACACAGGTAATTTTATTTTTATATTTTAGAAGAATTTCAAAATTTTTTTCTTTAGCTATGCCCCCTAAGATTAGGTAAATATTATTATAATTTACAACTGAATTTATTGTTGAATTTAAATTAGTAGATTTACTATTATTTACTATTTTTAATTTATTATTTGTAAAAATTGTAGATGATCTAAATGGCAGACCCTTAAATGTTTTAATAACCTTAAGAAAATTAGATTCTGGAATTTTTAATATTTTGCTACATATGTATGCTATTAAAATATTTTGAATATTAAAATTACCTTCTAAATCTTTTGAGATTTTTTTTATAAATAATTTTTTGTTTTTTTTGAAGTAGTTATCTAGAATATAATCATTGTTAGCAAAACAATCAGCTGATTTATCGACTAAAGAAAAACTAATTTTATTTTTAATTTTTTTTTGATTAAATATCTTTCTAGAATAAATATCATCAATTGATAACAAATTAATTCCATTTTTAGTAATAATATTTTTCTTCTGACTAACATAATCACTAATACCTTTGTATCTATCTAAATGATCACCAGATAGATTTGTTATTACTGATATTCTACTATCAAGTGACTTAACTGTTTCTAATTGAAAAGAACTTAATTCGATAACATGAAATTTATATTTTTTTTTAAGAAGAAAAGCATTGCATAATGATTCCCCAATATTACCCCCAACAAATGTTTTAATATTATTTTTTTTTAAAATGTCTCCTATTAATTTGGTTGTTGTTGATTTCCCATTTGTGCCAGTAATAGCTACAATCTTTTGATTTGTTAAATTCGAAATATATAAATTTAAATCTCTATTTACTTTTTTAGATATATTTTTTCTTTTAAATTTTTTTTGTCTTAAGGATATTCCTGGGCTAACAAAAATTTTTTTAAAATCACTCAAATTATCTTTTTTTATATTAAAAAAATAATCTTTATTGTAATTTTTTTTTATAGCCTTTCTTACTATTGGATTATCATCCCACATCTTAAATTTTATTTTTTTATTTTCAAAATAATTTACTATAGAAAGTCCTGATTTTTGAATTCCATAAATTAAATACATTATCTTATTCTTAAAGTTGCAAGACCTATCAAAGCTAATACAATTGTAATTATCCAAAAACGAATAACTATTGTTGACTCAGGCCATCCCTTTTTTTCAAAATGATGATGTAGTGGAGCCATTAAAAAAACCCTTTTTCCTGTCATTTTAAAAATGAATACTTGGATTACTACAGACAGGGTTTCTAGAACAAATAAACCTCCTATTATTGCAAGAAGAATTTCATGTTTGCATATTATTGCTACTGAGCCTAAAGAGCCGCCTAATGCTAAAGATCCTGTATCACCCATAAAAACTTTAGCAGGTGGTGCGTTAAACCAAAGAAAACCTAAAGCCGCTCCAATTAAAGAACCACAAAAAACTGCTAATTCACCGGTTCCAGGAATATATTGGATAAGTAAATAATTAGAAAAAACTATATTACCTGAAACATAAGCTATGAAAGCAAAAGACATAGCAACTATCATTACAGGGACAATTGCTAAACCATCAAGTCCATCAGTTAGATTTACTGCATTAGCTGATCCAATAATTATAAATATGGAAATTAGAAAATAAAATATTCCAAAATCTATAATTAAATTTTTAAAGAAAGGAAATGTCATAGATTTGCTTATACTTGGATCTAAATTTATAAGAATTAAATATGTAATGAAAAAAGAAAAAATGATTTGAAATATAATTCTTATTTTTGATGAAATACCCTTACTTGTATTTGATTTGATTTTACTGTAGTCATCTGCAAAACCAATAGATCCAAAAATTAAAATAGTTAAAAGTAAAATCCATATAAAAATATTTTGTAAATCAGCCCAAATAATTGTTGAAACAAAAACACTTAGAATAATCAACAGGCCACCCATTGTAGGAGTACCTTTTTTTGCAATTATATGTGACTCTGGACCATCATCTCTTATTGGCTGGCCAGTTGGCTGAACATTTGATAATTTGTTAATAATATAATTTCCAAATATGAGAGAAAAAAATAATCCAGTAAGAATAGAGGCGCCAGTTCTAAATGTTATATAACTAAAAATATTTAGAAAACTAAATAAAGATTGGTATTCAAAGGCCAAATATTTAATCAAATCGATACCTGTTTTAATAATATTTTTGCAAACTTATTTATTTTTGTCGAATTAGAACATTTAATTAAAATAATGTCATTATTATGCACTTTCTCTTTTAAAAATTGCATAATTTTATTTGTATTTTTAAAATGGATAAATTCATTATTTGGATTTAAATTTTTTACAGATAATTCAAAGAATTCGCCACATAAAATTACAAATTTAAAAATAGTGGCATCTAATTGTTGTAGTAATTTATAATGAATTTTATAAGAATTATTTCCTAATTCATTCATTGTCCCTAGAATTATTATTTTTTTATTATTTTTTACTTTGATATTTTCTAAGTTTTTTATGCTTTGCAACATTGTATCAGGATTAGCATTATAAGATTCATCAATAATATTTATTTTTTTTTTATTTAAAGAAATTTTATGAACCAATCCCCTACCTTCCACTGGTTTTAAAAACTTGAAACGATTTAAAACTGATTTAATGTTCAGAGAATTTTCATTATAAAATGCAAGACAAAATAATAAGTTATTTAATCTATGCATTACTATTTCATCAGTAACAATGTTAACCTTTTTTTTATTAATTGATAAAGTTACTTTATGTAATTTTTTAAAGGGAGATATTTTTTTAATAAAATATTTTTTTGAAGAATTATCAATTCGAATTATTTTAAGATTTTTTTCTTTTTTTGCTTTTGTGATTAAAATATTTTCAGATTTAGAAGAAACATTGAGATATAGCTTTTTCCTATTATTATTATATTTAGAAATAAATATATCAGCTTTTTCTCTGGCAATATTATTTTTAGTTTGAAAATTTTCAAGGTGAGTAGATTGTATATTTGTAATAAATACCTCTGATGGTTTAACTAAATTACTAAGAAATTTTATCTCACCAAAATTATTTGTTCCAATTTCAAAAATTGCATAATTTGATTTTAAATTTAAATTTAGTAAAGAAATTAATACACCTAACTGATTATTATAACTTTTCTTTGAATAAGAAATGGTACGATCTTTTTTTAAGAAAAATGCTAAAGTTTCTTTTAAAGTAGTTTTACCAGCACTGCCAGTAATGCCTATTACTTTACCTTTGTATAAATCTCGTTTCGTTTTTGCTATTTTTGAAAGATATTTATAAATATCATTTACATATAAAATTTTTTTATTTTTTTTGAAATTTTTATTATCAGTTACACAAAACTTTGCACCTTTATCTATTGCTTCATTTAAAAAATTGTTTCCATGAAACCTTTTACCTTTTAAAGCAAGAAATATATCACCACTTTTAATATCTTTACTTGATATTTGAATTTTATCTTTTTTAGATATTATATATTTCTCTAATTGATTTAATTCGATCATTAATTTAATAATTGTTTAACAACTGTAAAATCATCAAACTTAATTGTTTTATTTTTTAAAACTTGAAATTTTTCGTGCCCTTTACCTGCTACTATTAAAATTTCATTCATTTTTAATTCTTTAATAGCTAATTTAATTGCTTTTCTTCTATCAGATACTTCCATAGCTCTAGAACAATACTTAAGAATATTTTTCCTTATTTTAGATGGATTTTCGTTTCTAGGATTGTCATCCGTTATATAAATTTTATCAGCATATTTATTTGCAATTAATGCCATAGATTTTCGCTTACTTTTATCTCTATCACCGCCGCAACCAAATAAAATTGATGGTTTCATTTTTTTGATTTTATAAGCAAGTAGAATTTTTTTCAACGCGTCTGGTGTATGTGCATAATCAATAATAATTTTTGATTTTTTTTTCTTATACTCAATTGTTTGCAAACGACCTGATGGATTTGTAACTTTTGATAATACTCTTATAATTTTACTTTGACTAATATTAAGTGCTAAGCAACATGTAATTGCGCATTCTAAATTTTCTAATTCTATATTTGTTTTAAGTTTTAGATTTTCTAGTTTATATTTAGTATTGTTAATATTCAAATATACAAAATCATTGATTTTCATTAATTTTATATTTTTATTTCCGAAATATTTAAATTTTACGTTTTTTTTTATCAATGTTTTTTTTAATTCGGATAAGATGTTTAATCTTGAATTAATTATAGCAAATCCAGAATTTACTAAATGATTAGAGAAAAGTTTAATTTTAGATTTTTTATAATTTGAGAATGTTTTATGGTAATCAAGATGATCTTTTGAAATGTTTGTAATAGCTGCAATATTTATAGGATAATTTCTTAACCTGTTTTGTTCTAGAGCGTGACTTGAAGCTTCAAAAATGAAAATATTTTTGTCTTTTTTATTCGAAGATCCGTATCTAAATAATTCTTCATAGGCAGGTGTTGTTAAATTTATATCATTTATTTTTTTTCCGTTTACAAAATGTCCTAAAGTACCAACCATTGTATTATTATATTTTAGTGAATTAAGAATTTTTGAAATATACCAAACAACTGATGTCTTTCCATTGGTACCTGTAACTGCTAGTGTTTTAAAGGGAAGATTACTATGAAGCTTATTTAATAAATAATATATCTCAAAATTAATATTAGATACAACAAATTGAGGAATTTTTAAGTTTTTAATATATTTATTTGAAATTATAGCAGGAGTTTTATTCTTAAGTACTTCATCTAAATAAATCTTTTTTACCTTTGTATTTTTGTCATAAACAAACAACGTTTTGTTATTAGTAAATTTTGAGTTAGAGGTAATTGCAGAGAAATATTTATTTTTATTAAAGTTGTACGTTTTATTTACTCTTATAACATTTGATAAATTAGACAGTAGCATTTAATTTTCTATATAAAAAATTTGTGTCTACTTTTAGAAGATTATCATTTTTATCTTTTGAAATATTAAACAGGCTTATAATATTAATAATAATATCTTTTACCAAGGGTGCATTTACTCTTGCTCCAGTCATTCTTTGTTTAGTGCCTGTTTCTTTTTTTGGATACTCAATAGCAGTGTAAACTACATATTTTGGATTATTTGTTGGGAATATTCCAATAAAGGATGTTAAATTTCTATCCTTATAGTATCCACCATTTGGATTTAGTAATTCTGATGTTCCCGTTTTACCTCCTACAGAATAACCATCTACTTTTACTCTAGGACCAGTGTATTCGGTCTTGAGAACGACAGAATTTAATAAATTGATAAAGAATTTAGATGATTCTTTATTATTAAAAATTTGATTTTGTTCAAATTGTTTGTTTAATTGAAGTGTAGGAAAAACCTCATTCCCATTATTCGCTAATGAAGCATAAGCTTTAACTAAATGAAGAGGTGTAATTGCAAATCCATGACCAAATCCTATCGTTGCTGTTTCTAGCTTACCCCAATTATATTTATTTCCTAAAGGAGCTGAGCTTTCTTTATTTTCTATATTTATTTTTTTATTGAAACCTATTTTTTCAAAAAATTCTATTTGGTTTTTTTTTCCAATCAAAGTAGCAATCTGAGCTGTACCAATGTTGGATGATTCAACAATTATTTTTTCAACATCATAAATACCATTATCTTTGTATTTATCATGATCACTTATATTTAAATATTTTTTTGTAACATCAAAAGTCATTTGAGGATCTATAATATCTAAATCAAATCCAATAGCGGCAGTTATTGGTTTGAAAGTTGATCCCATTTCATAATTAGACTGAAAAACTCTATTCATTAAATTATTGTTATTATATGAGGATTTGTCCTCAGGATTATAATCAGGTAAGCTTACTGATGATAAGATTTGACCGTTAGTAATATCCATAACTATAGCTAAACCGGATTCAGCTTTATAATTATTTATGGTTTTTAAAAGATTTTCTCTAACCAACTGCTGCAAATTAGTATCAATACTAATAATTATATCTTGTGATTTTGCGAGATCATTTTCAAAATACCTCTCAATTCCACTCTGGCCAATTTGATCAATATCTACATATCCAAGAATATGTGACAACGTATTCTTATAGGGATATATTCTTTTAAATTCCTTATGAGCTTTGATGTTTATTTCACCAAGATTAATTATTTCTTGATATTCAACTGGAGATATATTTCTTTTTATCCAAATAAATTTACTTGTTGATAATAATTTTTTTTCTATTTTTTTTATATCTAAATCAAGAATTAATCCCAATTTATTTGCTAGTTCTTTTTTATTTTTTATCTTATTAGGGTTAATTGATATAGAGATACTTTCAATTGAGGTAGCAATTATATTTCCATTCCTATCATAAATACTACCCCTAATATCTTTTTTTACATAATTAGTAGTATCATCAATCAGATCGGGAAAGAGCATAATTGAAGAGATTCTATAAATAGAAATAAAATAAACAAAGATAAAAATTGTAATTGAAAAAAAAACTCTTCTATGAAGTAATTTTAAAGAGTCACTATCAAATAACTTAAGTTTATTTAACATAAATTAATTATTTGAACTGACAAGCTTTATATTTTTATCTTGATTTGAAAGTTCTTTCATTCTTACAATAAGAGGAACATTATTGTTATGAGTTTCATGAAAATACAATTCATATAATGTTTTTAAATATGAGCTATTTTGATGAGCAGCTAGTTCAATCTTATTTATTTTTAAGTTTTCTGAAATCTTAGAAATTTTCATTTTCAGATTAAGATTATTTTTTTCGATTTCTCTTGTATTGTTGGCAATAAAAATCATTGAAAAAACTAATATTAAATTAAGAATTAAAAAGAATATAATTGATTTAGTATATTTCATTATTAAATTTTCTGAGCTACCCGAAGTTTTGCTGATCTAGATCTGGGATTTTCTAAAATCTCAGAAGCTGATGGCAATATTGGTTTTTTGGTGATTATTTTAAGTTGAGTTGCCAGTTTATCAGGTAACTCCGGGTAGTGGCGGGAGGAACGCCATCGTTTACCACTATTGTGGTTAAAAAAATCTTTCACAATTCTATCTTCTAGACTTTGGAAAGAAACTACTAAAATTAAACCATCTTTATTTAAAATCTTTAAAGTTTTTTCTAAACTAGTCTTTAGTTCATTTAACTCATCATTTACATAAATTCTAATTGCCTGAAATGTTTTTGTAGCTGGATGAATCTTGTTTTTTAATTGATTCTTTTTTGGTAAACTTTTTTTAATAATATTTGATAATTCTATTGTGTCACTAATAAATTTTATTTTTCTATTTTTTACTATTTCTTTTGCAATAACTCTTGAATAACGTTCTTCTCCATATTGATAAATTATGTCAGCTAAATTTTTTTCTTCATAATTATTAATTATATCATAAGCATTTTTATCTGAAACACCCATTCTCATATCTAGTGGTCCAGATTTGTTGAATGAAAAACCTCTTTGCGCATTATCTATTTGATTTGAGCTTGTACCTATATCAAAAAGAATTATGTCAAATTTTTTATCTTTAAATTTTGTATTATTTACTATTTCTTCAATTTTACTAAATTTATCATTTATTAGAATAAAATTTGAAAATTTAGATTTTATTTCTTTTGCAAATATTTTTGAAATTGGATCTCTATCTATTGCTAACAATTGATTTACATTAAATTTTTCAAGAATAGTTTTTGAATAGCCACCACCACCAAAAGTTGCATCTATTACATTTATGGATTTTTTTAATGGTAGAAAGGATATTATTTCATTAATCATTACTGAATTATGTAAATTTTCCATATTATTTTTGTTGTGTTAACATCATACGTAATGATTTTTTTTCTTTTAAAAGACGTCTTCTTGAATCTTCAGTATTTTTTAAACCTTGTTTAGGTTCCCATATCTGAAAAAAATGTCCTTGACCGAAAAAAGCTGCCTCTGTTTTTATACCTGCATATAATTTTAATTCTTCTGGAATTAAAAACCTTCCTTCTTTATCAATATTAGTTGTAACTATTTCAGAAAATATTGATGTTGAGAAATCATCATAATCTTCCGAAAAAAAATCTAGGTTGTTAATTCTTTTTGCGATTTCTTTTAATCTTCCAACACCACATCCTTCAATAGATGATGATTTAATAGATTTGTATAAAATAATTTCATTTCTGTTAGCTTTAGGAAGAACATTTCTAAAACTAGAAGGGAGAGAAATTCTTCCCTTTTTATCTATTTTATTAAAATATTTAGATACAAATAAATCCATCTTAAATGGGTTATCATGGGATTATATGGGCGTCAATGGGTATATGAATTATTCATAAATGTTCTTTGTATGTTCTCAATAAATATAGATGGTGCATAAGCCGGGTTCTGTAATTTAATAAAAATTGATGATCATTAATCTAGAACAAATGTCACCATTTGTTTCAAGCAGTCTACCCGAATAGCTCAGCTGGAACTGATTGCTATTCCTATTTGACCTTGCTCCAAAAAGGGTTTGCAAAGCCTTTTTTGTTACCAAAAAAGCGGTAAGCTCTTACCTTACCTTTTCACCCTTACCTTTTCAGGCGGTATATTTTCTGTTGCACTTTCCCTAAGCTTTCACTTGCCAGGTGTTACCTGGTTTTTTTTCCAGTGGAGCCCGGACTTTCCTCTTGATTACTCAAGCGATCATCGCACCATCTAAATTTCTATTAAATTTATTTATTTTTTCGTCAACATAAAATTAAATAGATGTGTAATTAAAGATATATATAAAAGTTTGTTTTTTAGTCTATCCTCGTTATTTAAATATCTATTTCTATATGCGCTAATAAGTTTGCTATAAAGTTTAGAATTGTTATAAACTTCACGAGTATCGTATCCTATTAATGATAGTGCTAAAATTATCTTATGTTTTTGTAACTTTAAATTACAATTTTTAAACCATTCTTCAATTATTTTAATTTCACTAACTTTTAACTTTTTAAATTTTAAAACAATTTTTGATGATAAAAGTGACTTCCATGGAAAGTTTTTACCAGGGTCTTGTTTCCTAAAAGGAGCAATATCAGAATGTCCTAAAACACTACTTTTATTAATTTTATAATTTTTTTGTAATTTTGTTAAAAGTTTTTTTAATGAAGACATCATTTTATAAGTAAATTTATTATTCTTTCCAAATGGATTGTAATCAAGCTCTATTCCAATTGATATTGAATTAATATTTGTAATATTATTCCAAAATGACTTACCCGCATGCCAAGCTCTAAATTTATCATCTACCAAGGCGTATATTGTTCCATTTTGAGATATAAGATAATGAGAGCTGACTTTTTTTTCTTTATCGCATAAATGCAAGATAGCATCTTTATTATTTTTTAAGGCTGTATAATGAATTATAATTAACTTTATTTTTGAATTTCTTCTTGAATTATAATTTGGAGATTTGTATTTGGTTATATATTTCATTCAAATTTTTAAATTAAAATATATAAATAAAATATGATAAAAAAAATTATCTGTCTAATGTTATTATTTTGTATTAGTTGTACAAATAGTAATAACAATAAAAATATTGATAAAGAGACAAATTTATTTGTAGAGCCAGAAAGTCTTTATAGATTAGCTAAAATAAGTTTTGATGAAAAAAATTTTGAGCAAGCAAGAATTCAGTTTTTAGAAATTAATAGATTATTTCCACTTTCTAACGAAGCAATTCAATCAGAAATAATGATTGCTTTTATAGATTATATAAACATGGATTATAATAATGCAATTTTAAATTATAAAAGAATAATAAATAAGTATCCATCTCACAAAGATCTAGACTATGTGTATTATATGATAGCAATGTGTAATTATGAGCAACTGCAGAACGAGTCATTAGATGGATATTTCAATAATTTAGCTTTAACTTCTTTTAATCAAGTTATTAAGAGATTTCCTGAAAGTAAATATGCAAAAGATAGTCGTCAAAAAATAATATTAGTTCAATCAAATATTGCTGCTAAACACATGGAAATAGGAAGGTTTTATTTAAACAATAAAAAATACATTGCCGCATTAAATAGATTTAAAGTTGTAGTTGATGAATTTTCAATAACTAAATTTACCCCGGAAGCATTACATAGAATGGTGGAAGCTTATTATGAAATGGGCATGTATGAAGAAAGTTACAATACCGCTGCGTTACTAGGATATAATTATCCTGAATCTAAATGGTATAAATATAGTTATAATTTAGTTACACAAATCGATGGTGAGGAAACTTTCTTGAAAAAAATTAGAAATTTTTTTGATGGATAAAGAACAGAAAATATTAAAACGGTTAAAAGAGCTTGCAGTTTTAATAAAAAAACATAATCATAATTATCATACATTAGATAAGCCTAAAATATCTGATCAGGAATTTGACAAGCTAGTTAAAGAAAATGATGTTTTAGAAAAAAAATATCCAAAATTAATATTAAAGGATAGCCCTAATAGAATTTATGGAAGTAAAATTAAAAATAATTTTACAAAAATACAGCATGATTCACAAATGTTTTCACTCGCAAATGCTTTTGATGATAATGATATAAAAGATTTTATAAAACGTTCAGTAAAATTTTTAAATTTACATAATGATGATGATTTTCAATATATCTGTGAACCTAAAATTGATGGGTTATCATTAAATCTTGTCTATAAAAATGGTAATTTAATTTCTGCTGGTACAAGAGGAGATGGATTTATAGGAGAAGATGTTACGGAAAATATATTAAATATTAAAAATATCCCATCAAAATTAAAAAAAGATTTTCCTGAATTTATTGAAATTAGAGGAGAGGTATTCTTAAATAAGAGTGATTTTGAAAAACTTAATTCTGAATTAGATAATAAATCTAAATTTGCAAATCCAAGGAATGCCGCAGCTGGTAGCCTAAGACAACTTGATATTTCTATTAGTCATAGTAGACCACTTAAATTTATACCTCACGGTATTGGTAAATGTTCATATAATTTTGATAAAATTGAGAATTATTATGATCAACTTAAGTATTGGAACATTGCTCCAAATAATTTAAGTAAAAAATGTCAGTCAGTTGAAGAAATTATAAAATTTTATAATCAAATAAATCAAAAACGCTCAGCTATTGATTATGATATTGATGGATTAGTCGTAAAAATAAATAGTTTTAAACTACAAGAAAGATTAGGTTATGTAGGAAAAAATCCAAGATGGGCAATTGCCATAAAGTTTTCTGCTGAAAAAGCTAATACTATAATTCAATCAATTGATTACCAAGTTGGGAGAACTGGTGCTATTACCCCTGTAGCTAGATTGCAACCTGTTAATTTAGGTGGTGTAATTATATCCAATGCTTCTTTACATAATTTTGATGAAATAAATAAAAAAAATATAAATATTTTGGATCTCGTTGAAATTGAAAGAGCAGGAGATGTTATTCCGTATGTTACAAGATTAGTAAAAAAAAATAGTAAATTAAATACTAAGATAAAACCTCCTAGAAATTGCCCTATCTGTAAGAGTAATGTTTTAAAAGAAAAAGATGAAGCAATACTAAGGTGTTCAAATACATATGGTTGTAGTTCTCAAAAAATAGGAAGAATAATTCATTTCGTTAGTAAGAAAAGTTTAAACATAGATGGATTTGGTGAAAAACAAGTTAAACAATTATTTAATCTAAAATATATAAATAAGGTAGAAGATATATTTAATCTTGAAAAATTTAGATCAGAAATAGTTGAATTAGATGGCTGGGGTGAATTATCTTTTTCAAATTTAATTAATTCTATTAATAATTCTAAAAAAATATCATTCGATAAATTTATTTATTCTCTTGGAATTAGATTTATTGGAGAAGTAAATGCTGAAATTTTAGCAAACGAGTTTAAAGACCTAGATGTATTGATTTCATCTTCAAGTAATATAAGCGTGTTAGAAAATATTGATGGTCTAGGACCTAAAGCAATATCTTCAATCATAGATTTTTTTTCTAATAAAATAAATAAAGAAACTATTAAAAATTTAAAAAATCATTTAACAATTATATTTATAGAAAATGAAACAATAGATAATTTTTTTTCAAATAAACATTTAGTTTTTACAGGCACTTTATCTGAATTATCAAGAGATGAAGCTAAGTACTTAGCTAAAACTAAAGGAGCAAAAATATTATCTAGTATTAGTAAAAAAACAGATTTTCTAATTGCTGGAGAAAAAGCAGGGTCGAAAATAGATAAGGCATCACAATTAGGAGTTAAAATTTTAAATGAAAAAGAATTCCTTAAAAAAATTAATCTATAATTTTCAAGAATTTTAAATATACTTTTTTTGAAGAAAAATTCTCAAAATCAATTAAAGCTTTATCACCATCTAATTTGATGATTTTTCCGTTACCAAATTTTTGATGATAAACATTTTTCCCTTTAGATATATCGAGATCATATTGGAAATCTTGATTAAAATCCCAATCGATATTATTTTTTTTTGAGTTTTCTAATAATCTTTTTCTTCCTGGCGTAATAATTTCTTCACTAAATGAATCAGTTTCTAAAAAATTATCTAAAAAGTTATTATCTTGAATATATTTAGAGTCATTTATCTCTACTTTATCTTCTGGAAGCTCGCTTATAAATCTTGATGGTAAATTATAATCATGTGATGCAAAAGAATATCTATTTTGATTTACATAAGTTATATAAATTTTTTTTCTTGCTCTCGTTAGTGCAACATAGGCCAACCTTCTTTCTTCTTCTAATCCCTGATTGCCTGATTCCTCTATTGATCTTTGACTTGGAAAAACTCCCTCCTCCCAGCCAGCTAAAAATACATAATCAAACTCCAATCCTTTAGCTGCATGCATTGTCATGAGAGTTAGTGTTTCTTCTGAAGTATTTGTTATATTTTCCATAACCAAAGATACATGTTCCAAAAAACCTTCTATGTTTTCAAATTCTTTTAAACTTTCTATAAATTCGTTTAAATTATCTATTCTTGATAGGCTGTCTGGTTTATTTGAGCTCTCTTCCTCTTTTTTTAAATAATCTAAATAACCCGAGTCTTCTATTATTACTTTAGCTAATTCAATATGGTCAAATTTTTTCTTAACCTTTTGCCATTTTAAGATGTTGTCAGTAAAATTATATAATTCACCCTTAGCTTTAGAATTACTTTTAAAAGTCAATTGTTGAGCAGATTCAAATAGAGAAATATTATTCATTCTTGCATAACTACTAATTTTGCTAACTGTTGATTTACCTATTCCTCTTTTAGGTACATTAATAATTCTTTCAAAAGCTAAATCATCAGATAAATTATTTGTTAATCTTAAATACGCAATAATATCTTTGATTTCTTTTCTTTCGTAAAATCGTAATCCTCCAATAATTTTATAAGGTAATCCAAGATTGATTAGTCTTTCTTCAAAAGATCTCGTATGCGCAGCAACTCGAAATAAGATGGAGATCTCACTCAAGTTTATTTTGTCTTTTATTATATTTTCTATTTTGTCTGTTACGAATACAGACTCCTCTTTTGTTTCCCAAAATCCATTAATTGTAATTTTTTCACCAATCTGATTTTTACTCCACAATTCTTTTCCATATCTTCCTTTATTTTTAGAAATAAGAGTTGATGCACAACTTAATATATTTCTTGTAGATCGATAATTTTGTTCTAATCTTACAATTGTTACATTCTCAAAATTTTTTTCAAAATTTAATAAATTATTAACATCAGCACCTCTCCAAGAGTATATTGATTGATCATCATCACCAACACAACATATATTTTTATTTCCTTTATATAAAAAATGAATCCATTGTTGTTGTATCGGATTAATATCTTGATATTCATCTACATGAATATATTTAAAGATGTTTTGATATTTCGATAATACATTATTATTTTTTTGAAAAATTTTTATACAAAATAAAATTAAGTCACCAAAATCAACACTATTTAATCGAAGGAGTTCAGACTGATAAATGCTATAGATTTTTCGAATTTCTTTATCATTTTTACGATATTTATTTTCACTCAATTCATTCGGGCTTATTCCTTTGTTTTTAAAATTATCTATTGCTGATAAATAATATTTAGGAGAAGTTTCTTTTGTATCTATTTTTTCTACCTCACAAATATTTTTAATCAATTTTAACTGATCATCTACATCAATAATTAAAAAATTTTTTCTTAATCCTACTTCCTCATAATGTTGTCTTAGTATTCTTAAAGATAAAGAGTGAAATGTTCCTACCCACATATTGTCTATAGGAAAATTTAATGCATCTCCGATTCGTGACTTCATTTCGCTAGCAGCTTTATTTGTAAAAGTGACTGCCAAAATTTGCCTAGGAGTGGCTAGTTTTTTAATTAATATATTTAAGATTCTGAAGGTTAATACCCTGGTTTTTCCACTACCAGCCCCAGCTAAAACGAGTAATGAGCCATCAGTTTGCTGCACAGCATTTCTTTGCTCTTTATTTAATAAATCAAGATAATTTTGCGAATTTTCTGTCATTTTTTTGCTATATTAGAGATATATATAATGTAATTTATAAACTATATTAAATAATAGTTTAGATATTAGTGATCAGTCTATGAGTAAAAGAATTATAATTCTATTTTTTGTATTTTTCAGCTTACTTTCCTATAAAGTAATTGCAAGTGATGCTGATCAAGTACGTACTGACTCAGAGGATTTTGAAACAACCACGATTGAGGATGAAATATATGATCCTTTTGAATCAGTGAATAGAGCCATATTTAGTTTTAATAATGTAGCTGATAGAATTGTTTTAGAGCCAATTTCAAAAGGCTACAAAAAATTACCTTCTCCACTACAAAGTGGAATAAATAATTTTTTGAGTAATTTAAGAGCTCCCTTGGTTGTTGTGAATCAATTATTACAAGGTCAAGGCGAAAATGCCATTCAATCATCAGGAAGATTTATTCTTAATAGCACCGTGGGTGTATTTGGGTTATTTGATGTAGCTGAAAAGATGGGACTCGAAGAAAAAGAGGAAGATTATGGCCAAACTCTTGCAACTTGGGGCATTGGAGATGGTTTTTATATTGTCCTTCCTTTATTTGGCCCGTCAAATCTAAGAGATGCATCTGGGATGGTCTTAACAATGTTAACTGACCCGATCAATGCCTATGCGGTTAGTGAAGGAGAAGCTTGGCTTGTACCAATGCGAACAGCTGCTAATGCAGTAGATCAAAGATCACAAATCATTGATGAAGTAAATGCATTAAGAGATAATTCTATTGATTATTATGCTGCAGTAAGAAGCTCATACTATCAAAATCGTAATGCGGCAATTAATAATGTCGATGACTCAGAATTAACACCTCTACCTCTAATTAGCATTGAATTTGAATAATGAAGTTTAATTTAATTATAATTTTTTTTATAATCTTTATTTCAAAAAATTTATATTCTGACGAAACCTCAGAATGGCTTAAAAGAGAAATAGATATTATTCTTGAAGCTTACAAAAATCAAAATCTCTCAAATGAAAACAGGTTTCTTTTAATTGAAAAAACGATAAACAATAATTTTGCTGGAACTGGCATTGCTAAATTTGTTGCAGGAGAAGCTTGGAAAAAATCAAATAAAAATACAAAAACAATATATATTGAAAATTTTAAAAGACATTTGGCACTAAATATAGCCTCAATGATGCAAGGTTATTCAGACCAAACTTATGAATTAACAAAATCAAAACATGATAACAAAAATCAAGTCACTTTGATAGATATGGAGATTTTTTCAGATACTGGATCAGTAGTTGTAACATGGAGAGTAAAAGAATCAAAAGATCGATTTTTTGTTATTGATTTAATTGTTGCTGATATTTCTTTAGTAGTAACAAAAAGATCAGAATTTAATTCAATGTTAAAAAAAGTTGATAATGATCTTTCAAAATTTAATGAAGTTTTGTTTGAACAAAATCAGATAAGTTACAACAAAATTGCTAACTAATTACTGAACTTTCTATAAGATTTTTATAAAAGAAAAATGAATCTTTTGGAATTCTTTTCTGATTTTCATAGTCTATATAAACCATACCAAATCTCATATCATATCCCCTATGCCATTCAAAATTATCTGTAAAAGACCACGCATAAAAACCTCGAACATCAGCCCCATCATAGATTGCTTTATTTAAGCAAGTTAGATATCGTTTATAAAAACTAATTCTTTCTTCATCTGATATCGTATTTTTTTCTGATAATACATCTTCAGTTGCTACACCATTTTCGGTTATATAAATTACCGGACTTCCATATTTTTCTTTTACTTGCATAATTTGATCATAAAAAGAAGATGGAGCAATTTCCCAACCCATCGGATTTATTTCAGCATCATCAGGAGGAGGAAGTAAAGTAAAACCTGCATCATTATTTGTTTTAGCTCCCATAAATAATTTGTCACTTGGATCTGCTTGAACATGAAAATGTGAATAAAAATTAAGTCCAAAATAATCTAATTTTTGTTTAATTATTTTCATATCTCCATCCTTAATTATATCTTTCATTTGCTGAGCAATATATAGATCATAATTTCCTAAATATTGAGGATCTGTAAATAAAGTATTGAAAAAAACATTTGCAATTCTTGAGGCCTCAATGTCTTTTTCTTTATTGGAATTTGATTTAATTGGAGCCATAACATTAACACAACCACATTTAAGATCGGATGAAATTGATCTCATTTCTTTAATAGAATATCCGTGTGATAAATTCACATGATGTACAGCCTGTAATGTTTTTGTAAAATCACTTATACCAGGAGCCATTATTCCTTGTCCGTATCCAGCAAGAGTAAAAACTACAGGTTCATTAAATGTTGAGAATTTTTTAACCCTATCACAAGTATTTGATACAACAATATTTGTAAATTCTGTAAACCAATCTGAAGATTCTCTATTTGACCAACCACCTTTATCTTGTAAAATTTGAGGTAAATCCCAATGATAAAGACATATAAAAGGTTCAATATTTTTTTCTAAAAGTGTGTCAATAACACGATTGTAAAAATCTAAACCTTTTTGATTTACTTTGCCAATACCATCTGGGAGAATTCTAGACCATGCAGTAGAAAGGCGGAAACTTTTTAATCCAGCTTCTTTCATTAAGGAAATATCTTCTTTATAATTATTGTAAAAATCACAAGTTATATTTGCATTTTCATCATTATGAACATTACCTTTAGTTTGAGTAAAAGTATCCCAAATACTGGGAGATTTTCCATCAATATTCCAAGCACCTTCTATTTGATAGGCTGCAGATGATGCACCCCAAATAAAATCAGATGGAAATTTAATTTCTGACATATTTAAATTTTAAGTTTACTTATTTCTTCTTCAGTTAGTAAATCTGGTTGTTCAGGATTTGTAGTTAAAATATAAGATCTTTTTTCTTCTGCAGATTTTATTATACCATCCATTATTTCTAAAACATGAAGAGATAATTCAAGTGAACACCTTGCTTTACGATTTTTAGCAATTGAATCAATCATTTCTGAAAGCCCAATACCTCTATAATTTGCTTTTTTATTTCCATCATTATCACTCTTGTTAGGTATACCTAATAACATTTTATCATTATTGATTACTTCCCAATCTTTATCTTTTTGAGATATTAATAAATCGCCACTAAAAAAATTGGGGTCAGGCACAATCATACTTCCATCTAATCCATAGAGCTCGATCGTGGAGTGATTATTTTTCCAAACATCCCAAGTACAAAAAAACTGGATTTTAGCATTATTTGTAAATTCTAACGATCCCATTAATGTTGTTGGTGTTTCAACTTTAATTTTATCACCGTATCTAGGTTGGCTTGTTATTGTTCGCTCGTTTGTAGCAGTTCCACTAATTGAATTTATTTGTTTAATTGATCCAATTAGGTTTACTAATTGAGTAATGTAATAAACACCAACATCAAAAACTGGTCCGGCTCCAGGCTTAAAGAAAAAATCAGGATTAGGATGCCAATGCTCCATCCCGTGAGACATTAAATTAAATGTACCTAGAACAATTTTACCTATCTTATTGTCTTCAATTAATTTTCTAGCTTTTTGGCCTGCAGCTCCTAGAAAAGTATCTGGTGCACACCCAACATATAAACCCTTTTCATCTGCTAATTTTTGTATCTCTAAACCTTCTTTAAAATTCATTGCTAAAGGCTTTTCACTAAAACAGTGTTTTCCATTATGTAGTGATTTTGTAATAATTTCTTTATGAGCAGCAGGAATTGTTAAGTTAATGATTAAATCAATTTCATTACTTTCTAAAATTTCCTCAACTGAGAGAGATTTAACATTATATTTAGATGCAGCATTAGAAGCAGCTTCCTTATTAATATCAGCGCAAGCAACTATTTCGAAATTATTAAATATTTTTTGACATTCAAAATAAGTCTCAGAAATATTCCCACAACCAATAATTCCAATATTCATTAAATTGTCTCTAAATATTCTAAAGACTTTGTTGTGTATTCTTTATAATCTTTTGGATCATCGTGTTCTAGTACAAAAACTTCACATGGTGTTTTTTTAACTTCTGCAAGAAACTTTGGCCAATCTATGAAACCTTCTCCTACAGCAGATTGTTCACTATGATCTAATAGATTTTTTGTTTCATCAAAAAAATCTTTCAAGTGACAGCCAATAATTTTATTTTTGTATTTTCCTATCCAATCAAGTGGATCTGCTTTTCCAGCAACTGCCCATCCAAGATCAAGTTCCATTTTTAGATTTTCATTGTGATCCATCATACATTCTATTGGAAGCTTACCACTAGGAAGAGGTCTAAATTCAAATGAATGATTATGATAACCAAGAGTTAGACCATTATCTTCATACGTTTGTACATATGATGAGAGATCTTTACCAAAGTTATTCCAAGTGTCTTCATCAAGATCAAAATTTGAAGCAAAATCTTTACTAAATTTTTCAGGTACAGAAGGCACTATCGCATGCTTAATATTTAGATATTTCATCCTACTAATTGTATCTTCTGTATTTGTAATTGCTTGAAAACTTATGTGAGAAGATTTTATAGAAATACTATTTTCTTCCATCATTGATTTAAAATTATCTAAATCAATTTTATCTAAATCAAATAATTCAATATTTTTAATTCCAGACTCAGATAGGAATTTAAATATTGGCTCGTAAGGTTGAAATTTTCTTGTTGTGTACAACTGCATTGTTACTTCGTTTCTATTCATTAAATTCTCTCCTCAGATTTACTATCGAATATTGAAGATTTATTTATATCAAATGAAATGTTTATTTCATCATTTAAATTAAAATTTGAACTTCCTTCTAGCCTTATAGATATTGGGTTACCTTCAACACTAGTCCACACAAGAGTATCTGCACCCATAGGTTCCACTAATTCAACTTTACATTGAATAGAATTTTCATTTTTTTCTATGTTTATATTTTCAGGTCTTATTCCAAAGACAACCTCTTGATCATTCATCAAATTATTTATATTTTCATACTTAGAAATATCAATTTGTTTTTTTCCAACAATTATATTTTGACTTGATTTATCAAATTTAGCTTTTAAAAAATTCATGCTCGGAGATCCAATAAACCCAGCCACAAATAAATTAGCTGGTTTGTTATAAATTTGTTTAGGTGTATCTAATTGCTGTATTAATCCATCTTTCATAACAGATATACGGTCCGCAAGCGTCATAGCTTCTATTTGATCATGAGTAACGTAAATCATAGTGTTTGATAAATCTCTATGAAGTTTTTTAATTTCATAGCGTAGTTCAGCTCTTAATTTTGCATCAAGGTTACTTAAAGGTTCGTCAAATAAAAAAACTTTTGCATCTCTAACCAAAGCTCTACCAATAGCAACACGCTGCCTTTGACCTCCAGAGAGTTGAGAAGGCTTTCTTTTAAGTAATTCATTTATTTGTAGGAGATTTGCAGCTTTTTTAATTTTTTCATTAATTAAATCTTTTGCCGTACCCATCATTCTTAAACCAAATGATAAATTTTTCTCGACAGTCATACTTGGGTATAATGCGTAAGATTGAAATACCATTCCTATGTGTCTATCTTTTGGCTCTTTCCATGTAACGTTATCATCTTCAATCCAAATCTGTCCATCAGTTAAATCCAAAAGACCTGCTATACAGTTTAATAAAGTAGTTTTTCCACAACCTGAAGGGCCAAGCAAAACCATGAATTCTCCCTCTTTAATATCTAGACTTAAATCATTTAATATTTCAGTTTTTCCATAACTGAAGGATATATTTTTTACTTCAACACTATTTTTCATACTCACCCCTTTATTGCCCCAGCTGCTATTCCACGCACAAACCATCTTCCAGAAATAAAGTATACAAAAAGAGGAACTAGAGAAGTTAATATTGTTGCTGACATATCTACATTATACTCGGCAACACCATAATCTACTTGCACAATATTATTTAATTGAACTGTCATTGGTTGGTTATCTCTTCCTGCAAAAACTAATCCTAGAAGAAAATCATTCCAAATTCCTGTAACTTGAAGAATGACAGCTACGATAGTTATGGGAGTAGACATTGGAATTATTACATAAAAAAATATTTTTATAAAATTACCGCCATCTATTCTGGCAGCTTTAAATAGATCTATTGGAAGACTCGCGTAAAAATTTCTGAAGATAAGTGTTAGTATTGGCATACCAAAAATAGTATGAACAAGTATGATGCCTGGTAAAGAAGAATAAATACCTAAGAAGTCTTCTATTTTTAAAAGTGGGTACACCATTACTTGATAAGGAATAAATGCACCAAACATACATAGGCCAAAAAAGAAGTATGCTCCCCTAAAACGCCAAAAAGCTAATGCATATCCATTAAGTGCACTTAAAGCTACGGATACAATTACACTAGGTACAGTTATCTTTACGGAGTTAACAAAACCTGGTTTCAATCCCTCACATACAAATCCTGTACAGGCTTGAGACCAGGCTTTTGGCCAAGCATAAAAACTAAGTTCTTTCGGGAGGTTTAAAATATTAGCAGCTCTTATTTCATCCATATCTTTAAGAGAAGTAATGATCATTACATATAAGGGCATTAAAAAAAATAATGCACACATAATTATGAAACAATACAAACCTACTCTTCCAACTGTAAGGTGTTTTGGTCGAGGTCCTTTAGGAATAGTAGACATTAGTTATTTGCGTATTTGTTTCTTAGATAAAATTCATAAAAAGCCCAAGGAGCAAGAATACATACAACTGAAATAAACATTATTATAGAAGCTGCAAAAGCTTGTCCTAAATTTGCTCTACTAAAAAAATTCTCCATTACATACATTGCTGGTGTTGTGGTAGCATATCCTGGTCCACCAGATGTAAGGGCTAAAATTAAATCATAGACTTTTACTACACCTGCTGCAATCAAGACAATTGCAGTTACTACCATTGGTCTTAACATCGGCAGAATAACAAAAATATAAGATTTCCATTTAGCTACACCTTCAATACTAAGTGATTTCCAAATATCTTCATCAATTCCTCTGAGTCCTGCTAACATTAACACCATTACAAAACCTGCACCTTGCCAAACAGCAGCTATACAAACAGCATAGATTGCAAGATCTCTATTTACCAACCAGTCTAGTTCAAACCATGTCATACCCCACATGTGCATTGAATTCTCTAGACCAAATGTTGGGTTTAAAACCCATTTCCAGACTAAACCAGTAACAACGAAGGACATAGCATAAGGGTATAAAAAAATTGTTCTAAATAAACTCTCACCTCTTATTTTTTGATCAATTAAAACTGCTAATAGAAAACCAATGATCAGACACCCAATTGTAAACACAAAACCATAAATAAAAATATTTTCTACAGCTACATCCCATTTTCTTTGTTTAAATAATCTTTCGTATTGATCGAAACCAACATAGTTCATTACTGGAACTAATTTCGAATTTGTTAGAGAATAAACAAAGGAATAAATAATACATCCAACAAAGACAGTTAAAGATATAACTATCATCGGTAACAGTGCTATTTTTGCAGCTATATTTCTATAAAAAGGCATAAAATGTTAAATGGCAGGATAAATTAATCCTGCCATTTCGTATATATTTAAAGTCCGCTTGTTAAAACGCCTTCTAAGTCGTCCATTACTTGAGCAACAGTGTAATTAGGATCATTTCTAAATTCAGAAATAATATCACCCCATGCTGCAGTGAATGCAGGAGTATTCCAATCATCACTTTCTCTCATAATTGCATCTGGATTTTGAATTAAATCTAAACCCATTTGCATACATGCGTCAGCTGCAGAAGTATCAACGTCAAGTCTCATTGGTAGAGAACCTTTAGCATTGTTAAATTTAGCCTGTACAGTTGGATTAACCATCATACTTGCCATTGCTAGCTGAGCATCTTTTACTTTTGGATCATCATTTTTAGGAAAAACAAATACATCACCACCAAGAGCAACATATTTTTCTTTACCAGGAATTACACAAGAATAATCAACCATTGCTTCTTGTCCAGCAACAGCAAATTCACCTCTTGCCCAGTCTCCCATAACTTGCATTGCAGCTTTTCCTTCGATAACCATAGCTGTAGTATCATTCCATAATCTTCCAGGAGAACCTTCATCTGTGAATTGATTTAATTCTCTGTAAGTATTTAAAACTGACTCAAATCTTCCATCTCTAAACGCATCTAGATCTTTATCTCTATAAATTGACTGCATTAGAGGAAAGCCCATGATTGAAGATGCAACAACATCAAACATACCAGATTCTTGCCATCCCTGACCACCTAGTGCCAATGGAATGATTCCAGCTTCTTGAATTTTTGGAGCTCCAGCTAAAAATTCCTCAAAAGTTTGAGGCACTGGTAAACCAACTTGTTTGTAAACATCATTGTTGATCCACATCCATTGCCAGCTGTGAATATTTACAGGTACACAATAAAATTCACCTTCAAATTCACAAGTTTCAATTAATTCAGGTGGGTAAATAAAATCTCTCCAACCCTCTGCAGAAGCAACTTCTTCAAGTGATTGAAGTAAACCTTGCTCCACTAAATCAACAAATTGTTTTGATACGTTGAACTGTGCTGCAGTTGGTGGGTTTCCACCAATAATTCTGTTTACAGTAGTTCCTCTTGCATTATCACCACCAGTGATTGCAGTGTCAATCCAAGTATTACCCATTTCTTCCCAAGCTTTAGCAAATTCTGAAATTGCAGCTTGCTCTCCACCAGAAGTCCACCAGTGAATAACTTCAGCTTCCATGTGGCCAGCAGCCTTGGAAGCGTTAGTAAAAGATAGGGGTACAAATATAGTTAATAATATTGAAAAAAATTTTTTCATTATTTTCCTCCCTTTTTTAAAATAAATTGACAATTTAGTAAAACGTTTTACTTGTCAAGCCAAATAGTATTATTTAATTTAATTAATAGATTTTAATTATTATGAAGAAAAATAAGAAAATAAATATTGTTGGTTTATCTCAAAAATTAGGTTTATCAGTAAGTTCAGTATCAAGAGCACTGAATGGATATGACAATATATCACAGAAAACAAAAGATAAAATTTTTAAAACAGCAAAGAAATATAACTACTTTCCAGATTTAAATGCCAAAAGATTAGCTTCCAAAAAAACGGATACAATTGCTTTTATTTCATCTATAGATCCTGACGCACCAGATCACGTTGTTTTGCAGTTTCTTGCAGGAATTACTCTTGGGATAAAAAATACAAACACTGAATTAATAACAAAATTTTGCTTAAATGAAGATGAAGAAATGAATTATTTCAAAAAACTCATTAGCACAGGTCAAGCAGATAAATTTATTTTTTATAAAATTAAAAAAAATGATGAAAGAGTTCATTTCTTAAACCAAAGAGGAATTAAATTTGTAACTTGGGGTAGAACTAACAATCAAACAGAGCATGCTTGGATTGATCTGGATAATAAGAAAAGTATAGAACTGTTAATGGATAAGCTTTCAAATAATGGTCATAAAAGAATTGCTTTTATCAATGTTCATCGAAGTTTTAATTATGGAGCACAAAGAAAAGCTGCTTATGAAAGTTCAATAAAAAATTTACAACTGCAATATTCAAATGAATATTATCAAGATAGTTTAATCGAAACTGTTGAGTCAGGATCAGCCATAACAAAGTATTTATTAAGTTTAAAAAAACCTCCCACTGCCATAATTTGTTCTCATCTTCGTTTTTTTACTGGTTGTTTGTTAAAATGTCAGGATATGAAATTAGAAATTGGAAAAGATATTTCTGTGGTAGGATTTAATGACCAGGATAGTTATTTAAGCTCTCAAAATCTTACATATATTTCACACCCATTAATGGAAATGGGGAAACAATCTGTAAAAATTTTACAGAACCTAGAACAAGATATATCAATAAAAAAAATATCTACTTTAATTGAGCCAATATTAAATGAAGGAACAAGTCACAAAATCAAAAAAACTAAATTAAGATAGATTTAACCAATTAATTTCTTCCTTTGTTAATTCTATATCTAAGCAAGGTAGTGTAGTGTCAAGCTCATCAATTGTTCGTGGTCCAATTAATGCAAATGATGGAAAAGATTGATTGATGGTCCAGCTTGCTGCTATATTATGTGCAGTACATCCTTTTTTTTCAGCTAGTTCCATTGCTCTTTTTTTTCTTTCTCTATTATCTTCACTGTCATAACAACTAATAGGGCCACTTGAGTTCTCACCTGGAGCTCTATAAGTTTCTGCTTTAGTAATTTTGTCTTCAATTTCTTGTGTAATAGCATCAGGTAAAAAATAACCTCTTGCCTGACTAGACCAAGACATATGAGATTTTTGAGTAGAATGTAGATACTCTAATGTTTCATTTACATTAGATGACAAGCAACCACTCCAAAGTGGATTAATCATTTTAGCAAGAGCTAAATTATTATTAAGAATAGACATTTCTTGTTTATTATTTTTTTGTGCCCATTCATTTCCTTCTTTGAATCTTTCAATAGTCCAATTAGAGCCGCCAAATATTTTAATTCTGCCTCTTTCTTTCTCTTTATTTAAAACATCCATAAATTCTTCAACAGGATAATCAGTATTATCTCGGTGCATAATATAAATATCAACATAATCAGTATTCATTCTTTCAAGAGAGATTGTTAATTGTTTTGAAATAGCTTCAGGATTGCAATCAGGCGTGTGAGCACCTTTGCCAAGTATTAAAACATCTTTTCTGTTGTTATTGTTTTTTAACCATTGTCCTAAAACTTTTTCGTGATTACCGCCACCATAGATGAATGCTGTATCAAACATATTACCACCGACTTCAATCCAATGATCCCACAACTTTGAAGCTTCGTTAATATCATCTTGGTTATCACATCCCATAACAAGTTTGGAAATGTCTTTATCTATTCCTTCTATTCTATCATATTTCATATTTCATCCTGTGGTAGTTTATAATTTACTTTCTCTCTCCATGTATCAAGAGCTTGAAGATTTCCTAATGTATCTTCCCAAGTCATTGCTGGATGAGGAGGTTGTGTTTTTTCTTTTGCAATACACTGACTTGCAAGTTCTCCTTCAAAGAAAAACAAATGCTCTGGGCCTTTAACATCTATAATATCTTCGTTACCATTTTTTGTAATAATTATTTTAGCATGGTAAGGCCCACCTTCTCTTCCAGGCATCCATGGGTCTGGCAACTCAATTGTACCTTCCGACCCAGTAATAACTGCATTATTTTTCATACTTTCCATAACTGCTGTTGAGACTTTTGCTTTGATACCATTTTTGAATTCTAAATTTGCATGTGCAACTTCATCAACACCTGTTTCCCCTATTCTCGCTTCAGCATCTATAAATTTAGGTTCTAAAAATTTTTCACCAGTTGCTACACCAGCAATTAATCTAGAAAAAGAAATAGGATAAAGACCAACATCAAGAATACCTCCGCCTGCTAAATTTTTATTAAATAATCTGTGATCTGGTATAGTTTTACCCATATCAAAACCAAAAGAAGCTTCAATTGATGTTATATCTCCTATCGTTTTATTTTTTATTACCTCTAAAAGTTTTGGAATTTGAGGATGACAACGATACATAAAGCCTTCCATATAGAATACTCCAGCTTCTTTTACTGCCTCTATAATTTTTTTACCTTCGATTAAATTTACAGCACCTGGTTTTTCACAAAGAACATGTTTTCCTTTACCTGCAGCTTTTATTGTCCATTCAGCGTGCAAAGTATGTGGTGTGGAAATATAAATAGCATCGATATGTTCTGAGTTTATAATATCATCATAATTATCAAATCTAAAATCAGGATGAATATCGTATTTATCGCCAAAGTTTTTTCGGCGATCATCATTTTTACTTGCTATACTAACCAGCTGCCCAGAGTAAGAACCTTTTAGTCCGTCTGCAAAATTATTTGCTATACTTCCTGGCCCAATAATTCCCCATTTAATTTTTTCCATATTAACCTTTGACAGCTCCAGCTGATAGGCCTGCAATGTAATATTTTTGAACAAAAGAAAAAATAACTATAATTGGAATTGTCGTTAAGGTTGCAAAAGCCATAGCTTGTCCATACTGCGGCTCTTGTCCAACACTAAGCGCAAATACTTCCGTCATGCCAAGAGGGATAGTGTAATTAAGGTCATCCCTTAATATTATAAGAGGCCATAAGAAACTATTCCATGAATTAACAAATGTAATGATTGCTAGAGTAGCAATACCAGGCCACACAAGTGGGACAACTATTTGCCAAAATATTCTGAATTCACCAGCCCCATCTGATCTTGCTGCTTGAATTAATTCATCAGGAACAGACGTGATGAATTGTCTCATCATAAAAATTCCTATAGCAGGAGCAACAAAAGGAATGATTAGTCCCGATAAAGTATCATTCATTCCCATTCTACCCACTAAAACATAAAGAGGAATCATTATAATTGGAAAAGGTATCATTGCAGTTGCTACCATAAATATGAAAAGCCTGTTTTTTCCTTTAAAGTTATATTTTGCAAATGCATACCCGGCTAAAGTACATAAAAAAATTGTTAGAATAGTAACAGCAATAGCAACAAAGAAGGAATTGAATATCCATAAACTTGCTGGAAACTCAGTAAACAATTTTGTTACATTTTCCCAATTAGGACTTTTAGACCACATAATTGGAGGCCATGCCATTATTTCTGCTGTTGATTTTACTGAAGAGGTAAGCATAAAAGCATAAGGTATAAGTGTTATCAAACCTATGATTGTTATTATAAAATTTAATGAATATTTACCAATTTTTGGAGATAAAGATTTTTTACTAGAACTAGAAGACTCTATTGGAAAAATATTAGCAATAAAATCTATAATAGGAGATAAAATTCTCTCAATAAAACTTTTTTTAGCGTCCTGATCTAAATTGGATGCAAATGATCTAAATTGAAATAATGATATAGCTAAAATACAGATGAACATAAATACACCAATAGAAGAACCGAACCCTAATTTGAGTTGATTGAAACCTCTTTCCATCATGTAAACAACCATTGATTTAGCATGAGTTGGAACATCGTTTCCACTATACATAACAAATACATCCTCGAATATTTGGAATGATCCAATAGAAACAATTATACAAACAAATAGTGTTACTGGTGCTAGTTGAGGAAGCGTAACATACCAAAATTGATGCCAAGCCGTTGCACCATCTATTTTTGCAGCTTCATACAAAGTTCTATCTATAAATTGCAAACCAGCTAAAAAATAAATACAGGTTAAACCAGTCCATCTCCATATTACTAACATCATCACAGACCACTTTGAGGTTGCTGAAGATTCAACCCAATTGATTGGTTCAATTCCAATAAATCCAATTACATAATTAAGTAATCCAAATTCACTATTTAATATCATCTTGAAAGTTAATGCAGCCGCAACAACCGAAGTAACAATCGGTGAGAAAAATACTAAACGCCAAAAAGGTTTTAGTTTTAAGCTATGACTATTTAGAGCAAGAGCTAATAAAAGAGCCAGAGGAATAGTAATAAATACACTGCCAGCAGAATAAAATACTGTATTTTGAAAAGTTTCCCAAAAATTTTGGTCTTTAAAGAATAAATATTCAAAATTTCCCCACCCCCTAGGTTTAGGAGCTTTTACACCTTTCCATTTGTAAAAAGCTAAAATAAAAGAAGCTATGGTAGGTAATAGAAAAAAAATTGTAAAAATAATATAAAATGGAGATATAAAAAAATACGGTGCAACCTTTTCGGGTCTTAATCTTCGACTATTACTCACAACTGACATATTATTATTTTGATTTGATTTTTAAAAAGCAGGGTAAAAACCCTGCTTTAAAAATTATCGTCTATAAAAAGTCAAGTTCATCCTGAACTTGTGAAATGAACCTTTCATGAGCTTCCTCAGCCGTGATTTCTCCATTAGCTAGTAATGTTGTTAAATCACGAGAAACACTATCAATAATAGCTCGACCAACATGCTGATAGTCATCAGCACTTGAACCAGCTACAGAAATGAATGGTTCAGCAAATTTTTGACCTCCATAAAAATCAAATTTTTTATCTGCAATTCTTGGATCTTCAAGAGCAGCCAATAAAGTAGGCATTCCTCCGAAGAAATCATATTTTGCAATTTGACCTTCATATGAAAAGTAAGCGAGTTCAAGTAACTTTTTAGCAACGTCTACAGCTTCTGAAGATTTATGAATGGCAAAACCAGTTCCACCCCAGTGAAAAGTTTTATATCCTTCATCTCCCCAAGTAGGAAGAGGAGCAACTCTCCACTCACCAGATTGTGTATCCTTAACTGTAGGTTGTAAACAACAGTTGTTATACCAGTCAGGCGCCATAGTTCCTACAGTTTGCTTTGAATTGTAAAGAACACCAGGTGTTTGACCCCAATAGTCAGTAGTATAATTAATTACTCCGGATGCAAAAGCTTCTTCTTGGAATTTTAAAACCTCCATGAAAAGATCTTCATCCATTTCAAATTCACCATCTTCATTGAAGAATTTACCACCAGCTTGTTGGTACATTCCAATAAATCTTAACTCAGATAGCATCATTGAAATTCCATCTTTTGCTAAAATTTTTCCAGTTTCCATAAACTCATCCCAAGTTTTTGGTACTGATTTACCATAACTTTCAAGAATGCTTGGGTTGTAGTAATAGACCATATAACAGCCTTCACTTTCAATTCCATATATCTCACCATTAGTGTGAGTCCAAGCAGCTACTTTTCCTGGATTCCATTGAGACATGTCACCGTACATATCTGTTAGTGGTACAAAGTTGTCTGAAATAATATCATCAACCATAAATAGACCAAAACCGCTTATCTCAATTCCTAAAAGATCAGTATGTTCAGAACCTGAAGCAATCGCCGTTAAACTGTTTGTAGCCATATCAGGCGTAACTTGAAAATCAAAAGTAATATTATCATCTGGAAATGCAGCTTGCACTTCTTCAAGATAAGTATTGAAATAATCAACATAGAGCTGGTTATGCGTCCACATTGAAAGTGTAATATCTCTAGCATTTGAAGTTGATGAAAACCCAACTAAAACTGCAAGAGACAAAATTAAGGATTTAATTAATTTCATCTATTCCTCCCTTTAATATATCTTTTAAAAGTTAAATTGATCGAAAAATCAAGATAAAAAAAATGTATTTAACTATTAAATAATCTTGTTTTTTTAGTTATTTGGTGAAAGCACTTGCTCGTGAGGCATTACTATTTTTTTTTGAAATTCAGTGAGATTTGAAAGTAGTTTTTTTGAAGGTCGATAAGGGTGTCTGAAAAAACCCCAAGAAGGCCCATATCTGTAAACAACAATTCTTCTTTCTCCTTTATTTGTTCTTTTTGCAGAACCATGACAAAGTGAATCAACAAATAATAGTCCATCACCAGCTTTTAAATAAATTTCTTTTGAAGCTGTCATATTCTCAGCAGATGTAACTTTTCCTTTTTTCATAGAATGTTTTTCAAATTCTGGATGACGTATATTTGATTTATGAGAAGAAGGTATAATAACTGTACCACCATCACCTGGACCGATATCACTTAGTGCCAATAAAATATTTACTTGTCCGCAATGAAACTTCCCTTCCTGAAATCTAAAATGATTTCTTTGAAGTCCTTCATGATGACCAGAGTGAATTCCTATAGCTTCACCCGGCCCTCTTATATTAGCAAAGTTTTCATCAATAAATAAAGGTCCATGATGTTGATCAAAAGTATTTTTACCTCCAACAAAATGAAGCATATGATTTATCCATGAAGGATGATCAATTAATTTTTCAAACGGTTTTCCAGCTTCATAAATTTGTTGAAGATTTAAACCTTCTTTGCCACCGTAATTATGACCATGAACATATCCAGCCCATTCATTATTTTTTAAAATTTTTAATTTATCTAAAATTTTATTAAGATCTTTTAGTTCTTTTTTAGTTAATGCATTTTCAATTATTAAATATCCATTTAGATCAAACAAATATTCATCAAGCTTTGAAACTTTTTTCATATTTATTATTTGAAGCAAAAATTATTTTTTTTCAATTAAAATTAATTAATGACTGCTTTAAATTCGCCAGATTTATATCTTGTAGCCATTTCCCCCAAAGATATGGAATTAATAGAAGAGGCATTCCCTGCTGTTCCAAATTCTTGAAGTCTACTTTTTACAACTTCTTTCATTGCGTCTTTTGAAAGTAATAAATATTTTCTAGGATCAAATTGAGAGGGGTTTTCATGGAAATATTTTCTCACTGCAGCTGTGGCTGCTAGTCTTAAATCTGTATCAACATTAACTTTTCTAACACCATGTTTAATACCTTCTTGAATTTCGGAAACAGGCACACCATAAGTTTCTTTAATTTTTCCACCATATTCATTAATAGTTTTTATTAATTTTTGTGGTACAGAAGATGATCCATGCATAACTAAATGAGTATTTGGAAGTCTTGAATGTATTTCTTTAATTCTATCGATTGCTAAAATATCACCTGTAGGTGGTCTAGAAAATTTATATGCACCATGACTTGTTCCTATGGCAATTGCTAGAGCATCAACATTTGTTGCTTTAACAAAATCTGAAGCCTCATTTGGATCTGTTAACAATTGGTCATGATCAAGTTTACCTTCTGCTCCAACACCATCTTCTTTTTCACCAGTTCCAGTTTCTAAAGAGCCTAAACATCCAATTTCACCTTCTACTGACACTCCCAATGCATGAGCCATATCCGTAGTTTCTCTTGTAACTCTAACATTATAATCAAAATCTGAAGGTGTTTTTTGATCATCTAATAAAGAACCATCCATCATTACGGAGGTAAAACCAAGATCGATGCAATTTTTACAATCTGATGGAGAACCACCGTGATCTTGATGTAAAACAGTTGGGATGTCTGAAAACTCATCCATTGCTGCTTCAACTAATTTTTTAACAAAAATTGGTCCAGCATATTTTCTAGCAGCTCCAGACGCTTGCAGAATTACAGGGCTATTTAATTCTTTAGCCCCTTCCATTATTGCTCTTATTGCTTCTAAGTTATTTACATTAAAAGCTGGTACACCATAATTATTTTCAGCAGCATGATCTAATAGTTGTCGAAGCGAAATTAATGACATATGACAACTCTAATAAACATAATAACAATTAATTCAACTAAACAGTGAAAGAAATTTTAAAATATTCTTGCCTAATTTTTTTATATGCATTGTCACATAGTTATTTAGCAACATGTTTTGCTATTGATTTAAAAATAAAAGGTTATGAAGAACGTTACATAGGTCTATCGTTATCATTATGGGGTATTGGAGTTATTTTAGGAGCATTATTACATAATTTAATAAGAAAAAAATTAAATTTGATTTCAACAATTTTGTATGGTTCATTGATTCAATTTACATTCTCATTAATTTTTTTATTTGATCAGAATACTTTCCTTGTAGCTTTAATGCAATTTGTTATGGGTATAACAAGCACAATTAATTCATTAACGCTTGAATCACACATCAGCTCTAAATTTAAAAAATCATCTGGTTTCTACATATCTTTATTTTGGTCATCTGCTGGATTAGGCGCAATTACTGGAAGTCTATTTATAGCAATTAATGGTATAAATAATTTTACCTATTATTTAGCTGTTTTATTTTTTCTTATGCATTTTATTCCAATCTATTTATTTCGTTTATCTATTAGTAAAATTGCTATTGAAAACCTTAGTCTTAAATTATCTAAAAACGTTTTAAGTAAAATTAAATATTTACTTTTTTGTGTAATATTATTTGGTGTATGTGATGCTGGATTCAGTTCTTTATTTCCATCTTACTTATTAGAAGAAAATTATAGTGATAAGCAAATTGGAAGAATTAATTTTTTAGCAGGAGCAATAGCATTATTTTTTTATCCATTTATGGGCAAGCTAGTTGACAATTATAATAAAACTATAATTTTTAATTTATTTTGCTTCATTAACTTAATTAACTTATTAGTACTTTATTCAATTAGTGATTTTTATATCTATGTAATTTGTGTTGCTTTTTACTATTATACAATTGGGACAGTTTTTTTAATTACATTTAATATTGTTGGAAAAAAACTTGAAGGAGGAGTTATAGTTTTTGGAATAGCAGGACACTATATAAGTGAGAATATCGGGAGTTTTCTTGGACCTAATCTTATTGGAAATATTATTAATATAAATATAAATTATTTCTTTTTAGTTTTTTTTGTTATCTATATTTTAATTATAGGATTATTTAATTTTAATAATTTTAAATGACTATAAAATAATAAAATATGGAAAAAAATTTAAGTATAGCTCTAATAGGCTTAGGTTTTGGAGCTGATTTTATTCCGATCTATCTTAATCATCCATTAGTTAGAAAATTAACAATTTTTGATACAAATATTCAAGTTTTAGAAGAGGTTGGAAATCGATTTGAATTGGCAATTAAAGCTAGAAGCTTTGAAGAAATACTTGATGATAAAAGTATTGATGCAGTACATTTAGTAACACCAATACCTCTACATGCAAAACAAACAATTGATGTCTTTCAATCTGGTAAACATTGTGCGTGTACTGTTCCAATGGCGACAAGTATTAAAGATCTATTAGAAATATTAAAAGCCCAAAAAAAAAGTAATAAAGTTTATATGGGAATGGAAACTGCAGTTTACACACGTCATTTCATATACGCACAAGAAATGTTAAAAAATGATAAAATTGGTAGAATTCAATTGCTTAGAGGAGCGCATTATCAAGATATGGAAAAATGGCCTTCTTATTGGATGGGATTACCACCTATGCATTATGCTACACACGCAATTTCTCCTGTTCTTGCTTTAGCCAATACACATGCCAAATCTGTACATTGTTTTGGTTCAGGAGTTATGCGTAAAGAACTAATAAATCAATACAATAATCCTTACCCAGTTGAAACGGCAATTTTTGAATTAGAATATGATACACCTCTTGCAGCTGAAGTAACTCGAAGTTTATTTCACACGGCAAGAGATTATACTGAAAGTTTTAATGTATACGGAGAAAAGGGAACGTTTGAATGGCAGCAACTTGAAAATGATAATCCTGTAGTATTTGAAATGAACCCAGATGAAAAATCTTCACATATTCCAAGCTTGGGCAGAGGTAATAAAATTACTTTTGAGCATATCAATGTACCAGATCGCCAAGATTTACTACCTAAAGAAATAGCTCGTTTTACTAAAGAAGAAATATTTAATAAAGATAAAGAGCATCTTAGTTTTATTCAAGGTGGTGGTCATCATGGATCTCACCCACATCTTGTTAATGAATTTGTAATAAGTATTCATGAAAATCGGCAACCATGGCCAAATGGATCAATTACTGCTAATTGGACGGCAGCAGGAATTTGTGCACATGAATCCGCAATGGATGGTGGTCGCAAAATATTAATTCCAAATTTTCAAAAAGATTTTGAATAAAATACTTTAAATGGTGGGCCCTCAGGGACTTGAACCCCGGACCACCCCGTTATGAGCGGGGCGCTCTAACCAACTGAGCTAAGAGCCCTTTTTTTTTACCTTATAGATTATTATAAATATTTTAATAATAGTTATTTTAGGAAATAAACATTTTTTTAACTGCATTGTAAAAATCTTCAGTTACAGTAAAATAAAAGCCATTTTCCTCATGTAACGAATTATTTCCATGACCATTTTCAGTATGAAAATCTGTAAGATGCTTAAAAAAATTATTTATATCTGGGATTTTATATTTTCTTCCGTCATCACTTGTTACAAAATAGTTTTTACTATTCACCTATAACCTCAAAAGCTGATTGAACTAATTGTTTGGTATAGTCGTTTACTGGATTATCGAGTACATTTTTAGTAATCCCTTCTTCAATTACTTTTCCATCTTTCATAACCAAAGTATAATGACACAGCGATCGAATTACTTTCAAATTATGGCTAATGAAAATATATGACAAATTGTGATTTCTTCTTAAAGATCTCAACAAATCAATAATTTGTGCCTGAATAGATAAATCCAATGCAGAAGTTGGTTCATCAAGTAAAATAAATTCTGGATTTAAAATTATAGCTCTAGCAATTGCAATTCTTTGCCTTTGGCCACCTGAAAATTCATGAGGGAAACGATGAAGGACAGCTTCATCAAGATTTACTTCATTTAGTGTTTTTTTTATTAAATCGTCTTTTTCTTTTTTTGATAAATCTTTTCTATTTATTTCTAATCCCTCACCTATTATTTGTTTTATTGTATGTCTAGGATTTAAAGAGGAAAAAGGATCTTGAAAAACAATCTGCATATGTTCTCTTAAATCTTTTAATTGCTTAGTATTGTAATCTTGTATTTCTTCATCTTTAAAAAATATTTTTCCAGAATTTATATCTTGTAGTTTTATAAGTGACATTCCAAGTGTGCTTTTACCTGATCCACTTTCTCCAACAATCCCTATGGTTTCACCATAACGCGCTTTAATATCAACATTATTTACTGCAATTAATTCTGTTTTCTTTTGATTAAAAAAATTCCCTTTTTTCAATGTAAATTTAACAGTGCATTGCTGTCCTTGTATTATATAATCTTTATTGCTTGCATCATAAGGATCTGGCTCACCACTAGGTTCAGAATTAATTAAATGTTTTGTATATTCATGTTGAGGGTTATTAAATACATCTTCTGTAATACCTCTCTCAACTATTTTTCCATATCGCATTACACATATTCTATCACTAGTTTTTCTTACAACAGTTAAATCATGTGTAATAAGCATAATTGCCATTCCATATTTTTTTTGGAGATCCTTTAGCAATTTTAATATTTGTGATTGTATTGTAACATCTAAAGCAGTTGTTGGTTCATCAGCTATTAATAAGTCAGGTCTATTTGCAATAGCCATTGCAATCATAACTCTTTGTCTTTGACCCCCTGATAACTGATGCGGATATTGATTTAATCTTTCTTCTGGTTGAGGAATCTGAACTTCTTTTAATAATTCAAGGGCTCTCTCTTTTGCAACAATCTTATCAATTTTATTGTGTTCTCGTAATACCTCTATCAATTGACTACCAATTCTATGAAGAGGATTCAAACTTGTAAGAGGTTCTTGAAATATCATAGTAATAGTATCACCTCTAATTTGTCTCATCTGTTCCTGAGTTAAATTTGTAATATCTACATCTTTAAACTCAATCTTGAAATTTGACCCAATTGATGAATTCTTAGGTAGCATTTTCATAATAGTTCTAGCAGTTACTGATTTTCCTGAACCTGACTCTCCAACAACAGCAAGGGTTTCACCTTTCATTATGTCAAAAGATATATCATTTACTGCATTGACAACTCCTCCCTCTACACTGAATTTTACTTCAGCATTTTTCAGATCTAATAATTTCTGATTATTTTGTGACTGCATATGGATCTACCGCGTCCCTTATTCCGTCTCCAAAAGCATTAAAAGCTAAAACAGTTAATATAATCATTCCAACTGGAGAAATCATCCAGGGAGCATATGCAAAGCTCTGTATATCTAAAGCCTGATTTAACATTACACCCCATGAAACCATAGGATGCTGAACACCAACTCCGATGAAGCTTAAAAAAGTTTCAACCAAAATAATTAGAGGAATACAAAATGATGTCCAGACAATAACGTGAGATAAAGTATTTGGAAATATATGTTGAATCATTATTCTTGATCTAGATGCACCTAAAGCTCTTGCTGCTCTAACAAATTCTAGGTTTCTTACTAAAAAAGTTTTACCTCTAATCTCTCTAGCAATTGATGCCCAATTTAATAAAACAATTATTCCAGCAAATAGTACAAACACTGTCGTCTCATCGGCTCTTTTGGGCAAGAGAGCTACCAACGCAAAATATAATGGATAGGATGGAAATGATAATGCAAATTCTGTCACTCTTTGCGCTATTAAATCATACGTTCCTCCAAAATATCCTGAGCTTATACCTACCATTAATCCAATAACCAATGATGCTGAAACTGCAAGCAAAGCAAAGAGCATAGTAATTTGTGTTCCTACAAACATTCTTGAAAGAATATCTCTCCCCATATTATCAGTACCCAATAAGTGAATATTACCTTCGTTATTCCCAAATAACCTAAGTTTAGTCTTAAAACCAAAAAAAGAATATTCATCACCCTGAATAAAAAAATAAATAGGTATCATTTCATCTGAATTAGAATATGAAAATTCAAAAGTTTCCATATCCATTTCTTCAATAAGTTTGTATACAAATGGTCTTAAATGAAAATTACCTTCAGAGTCTATAAATCGAATTAATTGTGGAGGATTATATAATTCATCCTGAACAGTTTTCTTATAACTATGAGGTGATAGAAATTCTGCAAAAAAAGCAATAAAAAAAATAAACAACACACCATATAAACCAAACATTCCATAACGATTTTTTTTTAATCTTAAATATGATAGGTGCCAATGGGAATTTATATTTGAAAATTTTTGTTCCTCAGCATTAAGAGATCCATTTTTATTTTTGGAAGTCATTAAGCTTCACCTCCGGACATATCTCTAATACGAGGGTCAAGTAATGCCAATATTATATCTGCAATAAAATTACCAATTACTAAAACAAGAGATAAGATCAAAAAAATTGAAGATGCAACATAAATATCCATTGTGGTAACGGATGATAAAATCAATGGTCCAATAGTTGGTATTGCTAATACAATTGCTACTTCAATCTCTCCTTCAATTAAATAGCCAACGCTTCTTCCTTGATTCATGATTATTGGATGTAAAGCGTTTGGAACACCATGTTTCCATATAATCTTACTTTCCTTTAACCCTTTAGCCCTTGCGGTTTCTATAAATTGCATTTTTAAAACATCTAATAAGTTACCTCGCATCATTCTCATTTGATATCCTGCTCCTACAAAACTTCCAACTGCAATAATTGGCCAGGTATGGAGCAAGAAATCCCATGTTTTCGCAAGACTCCACCATCCCTCTTGTAAAACATATTCTTGAGAAAATATTGAGCCGTAATATGGTGAATGAAACTTAATAGCCCAGAAATATAATATAACTAACGCTACAATAAACTTAGGAATTGAAAAAGCTAAAAATGTAAAGACCGTAGCCAGTTGATCACCAAGCTGATATTGATGTGTAGCAGCATAGACACCAGCTAATATCCCAATAGTTACGGCATTAAAATAACATATAAAGGCTAATAATAATGTTCGAGGAACTCTATCACCTATTGCATCATTTACTGATCTTTGTTGAATAAATGATTCTCCTAAATCCCAATAAAGAGTGATATTTTTTACCCAATTAAAATATTGAATGTAAAGTGGTTTATCTAAACCTAATCTAACTCTTAAAGCTTCAGCTTGAGCCTCAGCATCCTCTTCACTGACACCTCCCATTGACATTGTTTGAGCTTTCCATTGAGTTGCATAATCACCAGGCATTGCCTGAACAAGAAGAAAAGCAACAAGAGTTATAGCAATTAATAAAGGTATAGTTGCAATAATTCGTTTTAATAAAAAAAATAAAAAAGCCATAAATTATAAAACTGGCCCATTAAAAAATGGGCCAATGTATTGATTTTATTTATTTATATTCAGCTAAAACACCAGGCAAGAACTCATCTATTTGATCAGCTTTAGGGGTATAAAGTCTTTCCCTAAATATTGCATCTTCACCCCATTCGTACATATATACTGGAGTGCCTGGATGATTATTCTTTATCCTCTTATTAATTAAAAGTGCAGCAGGTGTTTGTATTAAACCTATAGAATATAGATTTTCAGTACTTACCTTTTGAATTTCGTAAGCTTTTTCAGCAACAACTTTCAAATCATTTGTAGCAAGAATGTCGTTACCTAAATCAGCTAAAGTTTTTTCAAATGGAAGTAAATCACCTTCATTACTTTTATGTTGAACAGGATTTTCAGGAGTTATTGGTAACTCATCAGCCATGTTTTTCGTTACAACAAGCCAATTATGTCTATTAATATATAAATTCCAATTTCCCGAATCAGTAATTCCAGCCGTATCGTTTGAAGGTTTTAATATAGGTTTTAATCCTACCGCTTCAAACATTGGAACTATACTATCCCCAATTTTAATATCAGTGGACCTTTCATTACTGAAAAGAATATCCAACGCTATATCTTCTCCTCCATTAGGAAAATTTCTGATACCGTTTCCATCACTATCAATAAGACCTAAACCATCTAAGATTGAATTGGCACCATCAACATTGTATCCATAATAAATAGAATCCTCAAAGCGATGAAAAGGAGATCCTGCAGAAAATCCTCCAGCATGAGGATGGAAGAAAGGACCTCTCGCAACAGATTGACCCATAGTGTCTCTATCCATTGCATGAGAAAGTGCTTTTCTAAACTCCAAGTTTCTGAAAAGTTTTCTTAACTCCCTATCATAATCATCTTGAGCTCCAAATTCAGAGGAAAGATTTACATATAATTTCCATGTCAAAGATCTAGAACCAAAGACTGATCTAACAGGCGAGTTAGGGTCTTTATTTTGCTTTAAGGCTTCTACGTAGTTACCAGGATTTTCCATATTAGAATAATCACCAGTTCCTGCTAGAGCTTGCGTAGTTCTATCATCCCATGTCGTTAATTTATAAATCGTTTCATGGTAATATGGAAGTTGATTACATTCTTCATCAACTTTCCAATAATAAGGATTTCTTTTCATCACCACCAGTTCGTCAATTTTATGAGCAACTGGAACATAAGCTCCAAGTGTTGCTATAGGCACTTCATCAGGTGGTAAAGCCATTGTATATGAATCGTAAGTTGCATCACTATTATAATCTGGGTGATGTTGTTTTAAAATGTGAGAAGGCCCTGGAGCACCTCCCATATGCGCAAGCTGTGATAGAACAGCATTACCTTTTGGAGAATCAAAATTAAACCTAAACGAATATGGTCCTAAAATATCAACTGTCGTTCCTGCACCAAGAGCATCCTTTGGAAGCCTCGAGTTTACATTTGCATTTTGAACATTATCGTTCCACCAAAAATCAATATCTTCAGTATCAAATGGATCTCCATCAGACCATTTTACACCTTCAACTAAATTCATAGTTAAAGTAGTACGATCGCTATTAAACTCCCAGTCAGTTGCTAGGTTTGGAAGAGGTAAAGCTTCTTCAGGTTTAACTTGCCATAGTGGACCAAGTCTTGTTAATGATTGCATTAACTGCATGCTAATGCCACCCCAACCTTGATGTTGTCCAGCCATCCAGTTCCAACCTTCAGGTCTTCCTCCAATAACATGACGGAATGTTCCGCCATAATCACCAATTCCATCAACCATTTGAGCCTTTGACATCATCATTGGTGTTTTTGGAAGTCTTTCAGCAACTGGTGGTAGTTTTCCAGCTTCAACATAAGCTGCAGTTAAAGGAGCTTCATTATAACTATCACAACTTTTGTAAGAGTATAAATCATCTCTTCCAACTAATTCAACTTCTATACCTGACATACTTTTATCAGGTGGTAGAGTTTCAAGAGCACTAGCACCAGAAGTCATAGCAACCATGCTGACACCTACAAGTAAACTTGCTGCTTTACTCTTGAAAGTAAATTTGGTTTCAATACCCATTTTATCCTCCCTTTGAATAATTTTAATAAAAGTAAAAAGTTTTTTTTACTCAAAATCAATAACAATTATAAATGTTATTCAGTTAATCTAAGAATTTACTGAAAGATTAATAAATTGGCTGTGAGTAAGGGAATCCTTGATTATTTCGTTAAATTTGTCAGAAAAATCATTGTAATATTTTCTTGATGTTGATCGTAAATCATATTTGCTCATTTGTTCTCTTGCGGATTCCTTACTTAATAAACCAAGACCATCAACGACTGGGTAGTATAACTGTGATTGTACATGGGGAAGACCAGAGAGATAATCATCAAAATGATCAAGACTTGGAAGTTCATCTTGCCATAAAGAAATAAATTTTTTTGTTTCTTCGCTTATACATTCATCTGCAACGTATTGCCAAAATTTGGAGTCTCTTCTTTTGGAAACATAGTGCATATTTAAAAAAGTTTTAAAATCATCAAATTGTCGTCCAATTCGATTATTAAAATTAGATATTAATTCTTCATTATTAAAGTCCATTTCTTTCTTAAGATATTCAGTTGCAAATAAAATAATTTGAATCAAAGTACTATGAATAGAAGTAGCTTCTAAGGGTTCGAGGAAGCCAGATGATAAACCGATAGCTAAACAATTTTTAACCCAGTATTTTTCTAACCTACCACTATTAAACTTAATGTCTCGTCTTGGTTCAATTTTGTGTCCAAGAACTTTTTCTATTTCTTCTTGTGCTTGATCAGGTGAGATAAATTGATCACAATAAACATAACCAGCACCAATTCTTTCTTGTGTAGGAATTTGCCACATCCATCCATACTTTTGGGCCCAGGCTAATGTATAATTAATGTAGTTTTCTTCTTTTATATCTAAAAAAAATGGCATCGCTCTATTTACAGGAAGATTATCTTGATAAGAGATCCATTTGGTTTTGAACACATCTCCAATAATCAATTTTTTAAAACCACTACAATCAATAACTAAATCAACATCCAATTCCAAACCGCTTTCAAAACATAGAGATGTAATTGTTCCATCTGCATTTTGTGTTGAAGATGTGTAAATATCATCAATAATCTCAATATTTTTAGATCTTTTATTTAAATAGCTTGCAACTTGAGAATTATCAAAATGATATGCATAATAAAATGGGCTTATTAGTTCTAAATTATTATTTTTAAAAGTATAAGGTACTTTTTTATTTTGCATAAGCATTGTATGCAAATGAATTTCAGAAACTGGTCTTCCAGCAGCGACAGCATATGCTTTTAAATATTCAAAATTTTCTGGTTTATTTTTTGGAGCAATTAATTGCGGATCATCTATAGGTCCATAATACGTATACCCTAATTCTTTCCAGTCTTTATGTACTATTCCAAATTTTAATGTAGCTTTTGTTTCTTTCAAAAAATCAGATTCATCTAAATTATATTTTTTTAAAAATTCATAAAATATACTGGTAGTCCCCTCTCCAACACCAATTGTTGGTATTTTAGAAGACTCTATTATTTTAACATTTGTATTAAGTTTGTTAGAATAAAAAAAGTCACTTAATATATATGCAGCTAGCCATCCAGCAGTACCTCCACCTAAAATTACGACATTTTTTATTTCTTTCATTGCTTAAGCATCAAATTCGAATGCTTGTGCTTCCACAAGTAAAGAAGATGCTTGATCATTTTTTAGTTCTTCAGGAGATCTAGTTTTCATTCTTGCAGCACCTTTAAAATTTTTCTTTTTTACATTAGAATTTTTAATTCTCTCTAGAGCTGGTTCAATTTCGTTTTGATATTGAGGAAGCCATTTAGATTGAGCTACAATCATTTCATCTACCATAGACCAAACTTCATCAGGTGCACAAACTGCACTAACTAATGGATCTTGCAAAACTGCTAATTTTAATAAATTTAAATCTCCGTCTATTGCAGCTTTGACTGCCATTCTTTGAACATCTATCGATGTTCTACAGAGTGATGCACAGGCCATTGGAAGCTCCACACCTTTAATCATTTTAATTCCATCTTTATCAACTGTTCCGGTACTTTCAATAACACAGTCATCTGGTAAATTTGTTATAGTACCATTATTAACTACATTAAAATGACCACGATAAGGTCTATCTGTCTCAATTGACTCTATTATATAACTACCATGCTCAGAAGATCTTTTATGATTATTTAAATCGATACCCGACTCACTTAAAAATTTTTCAAAGTCTTCTTCAAACCAATTTCTTTTCTCTGAAGTAACTCTTAAATATCCTCCCGTTTCGCCATGTATCCAATTGGACAAATCTATCCATTTAGGAATATCCTCAACTTTTTTTCTATACCATGGAAGATACTCGCTTAAATGGCCATTACTTTCAGTAGAAAATAAACCAAATCTTTTCAGAATATCAATTCTTACTTTTTCTTGTTTAGAAATTTCTGGATGTCTTTCCAATGCATCTACAAGTTCTTCTTTTGATACTTTTTTTCCTTTGAATTTCAGATCTATGTACCAGGTCATATGATTAATTCCGCTACACATATATTCAAGATCCTTAGAGTTTTCTGATCCTAATGCTTTAGAGATTAGTTTTGCACCACCCTGAACACCGTGACATAGTCCAACAGTATTTACTTTTGCTTCTGATATTGCTGCCCAAGTGTTCATGGCCATTGGATTTGAATAATTCAAAAACAAAGCATTTGAATCCGAATAAGATTTTATGTCTTTACAAAAATTTAAGGTTTGGGGAATATTTCTTTGACCATATAGAATTCCTCCAGCGCAAATGGTGTCCCCTACACACTGATCTACACCATATTGAAGAGGAATATTAATATCATGCTCAAATGCTTCTAGTCCTCCAATACGTGTACAATTAATTATATATTTTGCTCCCTCCAATGCTTTTTTTCTATCAGTTGATTGTTCAATAGTTGCTGGAAGATTATTAGCATCAATATCTTTTTGGATAAGTTTTGAAACAAAATTTAAATTTTTTTCAGAGATATCGTGAAAAAAAAAATTTGTATCATGAAATTCAGGAACCTTTAGCAGATCTCTTACTAATGTTTGAGTAAATCCTATACTTCCAGCTCCAATAAAACTAACTTTCATATTTATATATCCTATACTCCCTAATATTTATTGACAATATTTAATTTATCAAAGAAATTAAAGTTTATTTATATGAGTGACATAAAGGAATTCATCTCAAATGGCTTTGTCCTAAAGAAAAAACTCTTTTCTAATGAAGAAATCAATAAATTAAATCAATATATAGCCATTAGAAAAGATAAAGAAGAAAGTGCAAGAGAGACTAATACTTCAACTGGAAAATTAACAATGACAATGTGGAATCATCCTTCAGAGGATTTATTTGGAAAATTCTCTACTAATGAAAGAATAGTCAAACCAATGGAAATATTCTTAAATGATGAAGTTTATCATTATCATTCTAAAATTATTTGGAAAAATCCAGGTGATGGTGGATTTGATTGGCATCAAGATTATGGTTATTGGTATCACAATGCTTGTCTTTATCCAGATATGGCATCATGTTTTATAATGTTAGATAAAGCAGATAAAGAAAATGGTTGTCTCAAAGTATTAAAGGGTTCTCATCGTGTTGGAAGAATTAGCCATGCACGATCAGACACACCCGAACAAACAGCAGATACTGAAAGAATAAGAGAATTAGAAAAAAGACATGAGTCTGTTTATATTGAAGCAGAACCAGGAGATGCATTATTCTTTCATGCAAATCTATTGCACTCTTCTGATGCAAATAAATCACAAAATTCTAGAAGAACATTAATAGTGTGCTTTAATACTAAATCCAATAATCCTTATAAAGAAATTGGACATGCTTCTTATAACCAGTTAAAAGTAGCAAATCATAATTCAATTATGGAGTATAAAATTGACTAAACTCACAATCATTGGTGCTGGTAGCGCAGTATTTACAAAAAATATTTTTACAGATTTAATGTTCATTGATGATTTTAAAAAAATGGATATTGCACTTGTAGATATTGATGAAAAAAGATTAAAAATATCACATGAATTATTAGACGTAATTGCAAAAAAGTTAAATGCATCTCCTAATATAAAATCATACACTAATAGAAAAGAAGCTTTAGCAGGTTCTGATTTTGTTCAGTCAACTATACAGGTAGGTGGATACAAACCATCAACAGTAATCGATTTTGATATTCCAAATCAGTTTGGGTTAAAACAGACAATAGCTGATACCCTTGGTATTGGTGGAATTATGAGGGGTCTAAGAACGATTCCCGTTTTAGTAGATATTGGTAAAGACATAATGGATCTTTGTCCAAATTCTATATGGTTACAATATGTAAACCCAATGTGTTCAAATATGATAGCAATAAATAATGCTTGCCCTGGAATTAAATCAATAGGACTTTGTCATTCTGTACAAGGAACTGCAGAAATGCTCGCGAGAGATTTAAATGAAAAAATTGAGGATATTGATTATCTATGTGCTGGAATTAACCACATGGCTTTCTATAAAAAATTTACAAAAAAGAATGGCAATGGTGGAGAAGATCTTTACCCAAAATTAAAGAAATTAGCTGATGATATTGTTAGTGATAAAATAACATCAACTAGAAGTATAGGTAAAGATAGTGAATCAGATAAAGTACTACATGAAAAAGTAAGATACGAAATTTTAAGACGATTTGGTTATTTTGTTACAGAGTCTAGCGAACATTTTGCTGAATACGTTCCATGGTTCATAAAGCAGAACAGACAAGATTTAATTGATCAATATAAAATTCCCATAGAAGAATACATTGATAGATGTGAAAATAATATCAAGCTTTGGGATGACTTGGAAAAAGATATGACACCCATACATAATCAACCTCTAAAAAGAGGTAAGGAATATGCATCATACATAATGGATGCTGTAGCAAACAACAATGAAGTAACAATTAATGGTAATGTGATGAATGATGGATATATTGATAATTTACCATCAAATTGTTGTGTCGAAGTTCCTTGTTTAATTAATTCAAAAGGTAATCAACCGCAAAAAACAGGTCACTTACCAGAGCATTTAGCAGCTTTAATGCGAACTAATATAAATGTTCAAATATTGACTGCTGAAGCTGCATTAACAAATAAAAAAGAGCACATCTATCATGCTGCAATGCTTGACCCCCTTACTGGAGCTAATTTATCTATTGATGAAATATATGCAATGGTTGATAGGTTAATTGAAGCACATGGGAATTACTTACCCAAATATAATTAATGTCAAAACTTACAGTTAAAGATTTATTTGATAAAAAAGGAAAAGTTAAATTAACAGAACTATATGTAACAAATGCTTTAGAAGCATATGCAGCTGAACAAGCTGGTATAGATATTCAAATTGTTTCATTTAAAAAAGATACATTAAGAACAGGTGTGCCTACAAATAGATGGTTTAGGGATGCACATATTAAAGATATTCGTGATGCAGCACCAAATACATTTATGATTTATGGCCTTGGTCAATTGTCTTCTCCAGATAAAGCAATTGATGCTGCTCTTATTGCAAGGGAAAATGGGGCCGATGCAGTTTATTGCGGTAATAGTCCAAAATATATAGAAGCTCTTCGAAATGAAGGATTGCCAGCTGTCAGTCATATAGGCTTAATACCTTATAAAAGTACATGGACTGGTGGTTTTAAAGCAGTAGGAAAAGATGCTATTTCCGCCTACAAAGTTTATCAAGATGCTTTGGCATACGATCAAGCAGGTGCAATTGGTCTTGAGGTAGAATGCGTGCCAGATAGAGTTGCAGAAATTATTACAAAAAAAGTTAATTTATTAACGTTATCTATGGGAAGTGGTCCTAAATGTGATGTTGAGTTTTTATTTATTCAAGATGTTATAGGTACTAATACTGATAGAGTGCCTCGTCACGCAAAAGTATTTAAGGATACAAATAAATCCTATGAGCAGCTATTAGTTGATACAATAGAAGGACTTAAAAATTTTGTGAAGGATGTAAATAATAAAAAATTTCCAACTCCATCAAATATTGTAGAAATAAAAGATGAAGAGTTTGAAAAATTTTTAAATAAGATTGGTTAGATATTTATTGTTAATAAATCTTCTCCAATTATTGGATTTTTGCCAAAATCTTTTTTTACAATTTTCTTTAATTTTGAAACATTAAATCTTGTTGGGACAAAATGTGTTAAAACAAGTTTTTTACAATTTGTTAATTTAGCTACTTTGCCAACAAGTTTACTTGGAGTATGATATTCTTTAACATTATGTAAAGTTTTTTTTGTTCTTAATTTAGATGTTTTATTCATTTCATATTCTATAAAAACTTCATGAAGTAAAACATCGGAGTTCTCTGCATTTTGCATCAAACTTTCACACGGTCTTGTATCGCCACTTATAGTTAATTTCTTCTTGTTATTATAAAATGAAAAACCATAAGCAAATGGCACTGGCTTATGATCTACTTCAAAATATCTAAACTTTATATCTTTTATATTTATTGAACCTGTTTTATTAAATTCATAAACTTTATATTTGAGAGCTTTTGTTGATTTTCTTTTTTCATAAGAAATTCTTAATTTTCGTTCATTTTTCCATGCTAGAAAAATTTGATCAACAAATTTTTTTGTTCCTTTAGGACCATATATTTTCCAAATTGTATCTCTATCCGAGTGCCAAGATGATATAATGAGTTGATATAGATCTATTACATGATCTGTGTGTAAATGTGTAAGTAATAAAGCATCAATCTCTGCTGAAGAATGTCCACTTTGATTTAATCTTTGTGTTACACCAGAACCACAATCAATTAGGATTTTAGTTTTTTTTGAATAAATTAAGTTTGCTGAACCACACCTTTTATAATCAATAGAGGGGCAGCCAGTTCCTAGAAGCGTAAGCTTCATTATTCGTCAAGAAATGTTTTTAACTTTCTGGCTCTAGTTGGGTGCTTTAGTTTTCGTAAGGCTTTAGCTTCAATTTGTCTTATTCTTTCCCTAGTTACACTAAATTGCTGACCAACTTCTTCTAAAGTATGGTCACTATTCATACCAATACCAAAACGCATTCTTAAAACTCTTTCTTCTCTTGGTGTTAAAGATGATAAAATTCTTGTAGTAGTGTCACGTAATGAGCTTTTTACTGCTGCTTCAATAGGTATAAGAGCATTTTTATCCTCTATAAAATCTCCTAGTGAACTATCTTCTTCGTCCCCAACAGGTGTTTCCAAGCTAATAGGTTCTTTAGCAATTTTTAGAACTTTTTTGACTTTATCTAATGGCATATGCAGTCTATCTGCTAACTCATTAGGTGTTGGTTCTCTTCCAATCTCAGACATTATCTGTCTTGTTGTCCTTACTATTTTATTAATTGTTTCTATCATGTGAACAGGAATTCTTATTGTTCTGGCTTGATCAGCAATTGACCTCGTAATGGCTTGTCTTATCCACCATGTTGCATAAGTAGAAAATTTATATCCTCTTCTATATTCAAACTTATCTACTGCTTTCATAAGACCAATATTGCCTTCTTGTATTAAATCTAAAAATTGTAATCCTCTATTAGTATATTTTTTTGCAATCGAAATTACTAATCTTAAATTAGATTCAATCATCTCTTTTTTAGCTCTATTTGCGGATCTTTCACCTTGCTGAACTGTACCAACAATTCTTCTGAATTCAGATAAGGGTAATTCAGAAGCAGTTTGTATTTCTTTTATTTCTTCAATATTTTTATTAATTTCTATATGGTTTCTATTAATAAATTTTTCCCAATTCTTATCTTTTGTTGCCAATAAACTTTGTATCCAGTTTTTTTCGAAATTAAAATTTAAGTATTGATTAACAAAGTCTTCCCTTTTTACACCTGAACTTGTTGCCATACGTAGCATTTTACCTTCTCTTAAGAGAAGTTTTTTATTTAGTTCATACAAAGCCTCCATAAGAGCTTCAATAGTTGTTGAATTAAAATGAACTGCTTTCATTGCAGCAACCATTTCTTTTTGTATCTTTAAATATTTTTTTTCTAAAGATATAAAAGTTTTCTCATTTTTTTTATCAGCATTGATTAATTCTTGACTATGTTTTTGAAGCTTTTTGAATAACTTTGTAATGTCGTTGAAATCGTTAAGTACTTTTGGTTTGAGTTTTTCCTCCATAGCTGCAAGTGAAACATTGAGGCTGTCATCATCATCGTCATCTTGTTGTTGATCATTATCATTATTGTTTTCACTGTTATCATCATTATCTTTATCTTTCTTATCATCTTCTTTATCTCCACCACCACTCTCAATTAACTTAAATGTATCATCAAGTTTTGAATCAGAGATATCTGACATATCATACGTTGCCTCTAAATCCACTATATCCCTTAAAAGCATTGTCCCATCTTTAATAGCATCTTTCCAACTTATTATTGATCTAATTGTCATAGGACTTTCACATATGGCCCCTATCATTTTTTCTCTTCCTGCTTCAATTCTCTTGGCGATAGCGATTTCTCCTTCTCTACTAAGCAGTTCAACCGCACCCATATCTCTAAGATATAATCTTACAGGATCATCAGTTTTTCCAGTTTGTTTTTTTTCTTGATCCTCAGATCCTTCTTCAGTTTTATCTGATTGCTCTTTTGCAATGGAAATTAATTCTTTTGCTTCTTCTTCAGAATAAATTTTAATATTATTAGAAGTAATAAAATTTTTAAATTTAATAATATTTTCCTCAAGTCTAAGTTTTTTAGGAATTGCTTTTTCAATTATTTTTTGGGTGTATATGCCGTCAACTTTGTGTTTATTGATTAATTTTGTAAAAATCTCTTTGATCTTATCATCAAATCCAGAGATAGCTTTTGGAATTTTTTTTGGTTTATTTTCTTTTGTTGTTTTATTTGAGGGTGTCTTGATTATTTTGTTTGTTATTTTTTTTTTGCTTTTTTTAATGGCACTATTTTTTGAAGATTTGTTAGATTTTAATAGTGATTTTTTTTTTCTTGGTTTTTTAATAGTAGATTTTTTGGATGTAATTGCTTTTTTCTTAACAGCTTTTTTTTTCTTTTTTACCATAACTCTATTCTAATAATTCTTCATTATCATGAAGGTTAATAGCGATATCCCTTAATTCATCCCATGTCATTGATGATGAACCTTTTTGTATATCATTTAGGCTTTTATTTATTTTTTTCAAATTTGAAAGTCTTGTATTAAGATTATTTATAGATTCTTTGATTTCTTTTATAGCTTCACTAGTTTCATAATCCTTACGGACATAAGGAAATAGTTGAAAAATGGTAATATCTCTGGTTTTTTCATAAATTTCAAAAATCGTATTTGGAAAAATATTTGGATCGATATTATCTAAATCAATTTCGGAAAATTCAGACTTGTGTATAAAATTTAAGAATTCAGTCTGTTTATTATTTAACAAATCAGTTTCCACTAAGTGTTCATATATCTCTTTTCTTAATTTTACATTATTTAAATAGGCAGTAAGAAAAGAATAAATTTGTTTGTCTTTTAATGAAGGTCTTTTTGGAATAATATTTATTGATTTTTTATTGCTTGAGAGCGATTTTAGTTTTTTAAAAAATAAAGTTTTGAACTCATTTTTATAAAAATATTTTATTTTACTATCTTTTATATTGCTTACTAATTGATCAATATAGTTATCATAAATAACTTTATTATCAGGTTTTTGAAGATCAATTGATTTTGAAGACTCTTGAAATATAAAATCAACGATGGAAAGTGGATTTTTTAAATAGTTGGCAAATTTATTTAGTGAAAATTCATTAATATAAGTATCTGGATCATATCCATTTGGAAGAACAACGAATTGTAATAATTTATCAGGGGTTAAATGAGGCAACGACATTATTGCACTTTTATACGATGCTTTTAATCCAGAGGTATCTCCATCAAACATCATTGTTGGTTTATTTACATATTTCCAAGATAACAGAAGATGGTTATCTGTTAAAGAAGTGCCAAGTGGAGCTACAGCAGTTTTGATTTTTTTGTCATATAAGCTGATTACATCCATATAACCTTCGCAAATTAACATATTTTTTTTTGACCTTATATTCTGTTTGGCGTTATAAAGATTGTACAAAATATTTCTTTTTTTAAAAAAATTGCTTTCAGGTGAATTTATATATTTTGGATTTGAATTGTTTAAAACTCTGCCTCCAAATCCAACAATTTTTCCATATTCATTTGCAATTGGAAACATCAACCTATTGTAAAAAAAATCACGAATTTTGTTATTTTTATCTAATTTAACAACATTACTTTCTAGAATTTCGTTATCACTAAAATCTTGTTCTTTTAGAAATTCGTAAAGAGTTTTTTTGGGATTAGAAGAAAAGCCTAGCTTAAAATATTTAATTGTTTCATTTGTTAAATTTCTTTTAATTAAATATTCTTTACAAAGATTACTTTTATAAAGATTGTCTTGAAACCATTTTGTTGAAATTTCTAAAATCTTATAAATTTTATCATTTTTTTTATTTATATTTGCATCAAAGTTATCAACTATTTTAATACCAACTCTTTGAGCTAATTCTTTTACAGCCTCTGGAAAAGAAAAGTTATAAAGTTCGGTATATATTGTAAAAATATCCCCCTTAGCCCCACAACCAAAACAATAATAAGAGCCTAAATCATCATTTATTTTGCAAGATGGAGTTTTTTCATCATGAAAAGGACAGCAGCACCAACTATCTTTGCCTTTTTTTATAACCTTTGTTTTTTTTTCGATTTCTTGTGAAAGAATAATTTTTGATTTAATTAATTCAAGATCATTTTTTGAAAATGACATTAATTACCTAATAAAGATTTAGCTATTTTTCCAACTAATCCCATATCTATTTTTCCAGTATATTTATTCTTAATTATTTTCATAAGTGCACCCATGTCTTTGATGGATGTAAAATTATTCTCAGAAATTATATTCTTTATAATTAAATTTATTTCATCTTCATCCATTTGCTTGGGTAAAAATTTTTCTATTACTTTGATTTCATTTAGTTCATTTTCAATAAGATCTTTCCGATTCGCTTTTTCGAATGCTTCTATTGAGTCTTTTCTTTGTTTTACTAAATTTTGAAGTAAACTTAAAACATCAGAATCGGTTAGAGCATCTTTTTTACCTCTAAGAGAAATTTCCTTATCTTTAATCGCGCTCTTTATTAATCGTAAAGTATTTATTGAATTACTATCCTTTTCTTTGATAGAATTGTTATAATCACTTTCAATTTTATCCTTTAAGCTCATATTTTTTTTCTTTCTAATAAATTTTATTTAATAATATAATTCTTCTTTTTAATTTCAACTAATCCTTGACTACATTGTTATAAATGCCTACTAACTATCATTTTGCTTCATGTAAATATAATGGAAGTTTTAAAAAAAGAACCACATATACACAATAAAACTGCAGTTCTTGTATTAGAAAATGGTGAAATCTTATGGGGTTATGGTTTAGGAGAGAAAAAGGCTGCAGTAGGAGAACTTTGTTTTAATACCTCTCAAACTGGATATCAAGAAGCATTATCTGATCCCTCATATACAAAACAAATCATTACATTTACTTTTCCACATGTTGGAATTGTAGGCACAAATCAAGAAGATCAAGAGTCAAAAAAAATCTACGCTGATGGTTGTGTAATAAATCAGCCATTATCAGAATATTCAAATTGGAGAGCAGAAGATGATTTAAATTCATATTTTTTAAAAAACAAAATTCCATGTATTTTTGGAATTGATACCAGATACTTAACTAAAAAATTATCTGTCGAGGGAGCTAAAAAGGCAGCAATTATTCACTTTGGAGAAGGTGAAAATAAAATTGAAAAACTTAAAACTCAAATAAATGAGTGGAAAGGTCTTCAAAATTTAGATTTGGCTGGGATAGTATCGACAGAGCAAAACTATAATTGGCAAAAAGGAATATGGAAAAGTGATAAATTAATAAAAAGAAAATTTAAATATAATGTTACTTGTTTAGACTTTGGTATCAAAAATAATATTTTAAGAAATCTTAATGAATTTAACCTTAACCCAACTGTATTAAACTTATTTTCTAGCTACGAAGAAATAATAGAAACTGATCCTTCAGGAATTTTTTTATCAAACGGCCCTGGTGATCCTTATGCTACAGGTAGTAAAATAGTTGATGTAATTAAAAAATTAATTGATGATAATATTCCAATATTTGGAATATGTTTAGGGCATCAAATTTTAGGATTGGCATTAAATGCAAAGACTAAAAAAATGTTTCAAGGTCACAGAGGTTCTAACCATCCTGTCAAAAATCTTACAACAGGCATTGTTGAAATTACTTCTCAAAATCATGGCTTTGAAGTTGATAGAGATAGTTTTGGCAAAGATATAATTGAAACTCATGTTTCGCTATTTGACGGGACTAATGAAGGTTTAAAACATAAGCATTTACCAGTATTTAGTGTGCAATATCATCCAGAGGCATCCCCTGGTCCACATGATAGTCATTATTTGTTTGAAGAATTTTATAAACTTATTGAGAAAAATGCCAAAAAGAACTGACATAAATAAAATATTAATAGTAGGTGCAGGTCCTATAGTTATTGGTCAAGCTTGTGAATTTGATTACTCGGGTGCTCAGGCATGTAAGTCTCTCAAAGATGAAGGTTACGAAATTGTATTAATTAATTCAAATCCTGCAACAATAATGACTGATCCAGAATTAGCTGATCAAACTTATATTGAACCTATAACTAATGAATTTGTTGAAAAAATAATTGAAATCGAAAAACCAGATGCTCTTCTACCAACAATGGGAGGGCAAACTGCTTTAAACGTTTCAATGGAACTTTTTAATAATCGTATACTTGAAAAACACGGAGTTAAAATGATTGGGGCTAATCCAACAGCAATAGAATTAGCTGAGGATAGGCAAAAATTTAAAGATGCCATGAAAGAAATTGGTCTAAGTTGTCCTAAAAGTTATGTGGTTAACACAATTGAAGAGTCAAAAAGAGTAAAAAATGAATTAAATTTACCTCTTGTTATAAGACCAAGTTTTACACTTGGAGGCACCGGAGGAGGTGTTGCCTATGATGATGAGGGTTTTATTGATTTATGTAATAGAGGTTTAAATGCTAGCCCAACAAATCAGATACTTATTGAAAAATCTGTTTCAGGTTGGAAAGAATTTGAAATGGAAGTTGTTAGAGATAATAAAGATAATTGTATTATTGTTTGTTCAATTGAAAATGTTGATCCAATGGGTGTTCATACTGGAGATAGTATTACAGTAGCTCCATCCTTAACATTAACTGATAAAGAATATCAAATTTTAAGGAATGCTAGCATTAAGGTTCTCAGAAAAATAGGTGTAGATACTGGAGGATCAAATGTTCAATTTGCAATAAATCCTGAAGATGGAGAAATTAATGTGATTGAAATGAATCCAAGAGTTAGTAGATCTTCAGCGTTAGCATCAAAAGCTACCGGTTTTCCAATAGCAAAAATTGCTGCAAAATTAGCTGTAGGTTATACTTTGGATGAACTTGAAAATGATATTACTACAACTACACCAGCAAGTTTTGAACCAACTATTGATTATGTTGTAACTAAAATTCCAAGATTTACTTTTGAAAAATTTGTTGGTGCTAATTCTGACTTAACGACATCCATGAAATCAGTTGGTGAAGCAATGAGTATAGGTAGATCTTTTAATGAATCAATCCAAAAAGGTTTTAATTCTCTTGAGTATGGTTTAACTGGTTTTGATAAACCAAAACTTAGCTCAGATGATAAAAATACAATTTTGAATGAACTTAAAATACAATCTTCTCAACGCTTGTTAGTGGTAGGAGAAGCCTTAAGGATTGGATTAACAGTTGATGAAATAAATCAAACTACAAAATATGATAAATGGTTTTTATATCAAATTAAAAAGATAATTGATTTTGAAAAAATATTAAAAGAAAAAGGACTCAACAAAGATATAATATTATATGCTAAGAAAATAGGCTTCTCGGATAGTAAAATCTCATCAATATTAAGTATTAAAGAAATAGAATTAAGAAAATTTAGAAATAATAATAATATTAATCCTGTATTTAGATTAGTGGATACTTGTGCAGGTGAATTCAGTTCTAAAACTCCGTATCTTTATTCTACTTACGATTGGGATTTTGAAAATATTAAATTCTGTGAAGCAAATCCTACATCAAAAAATAAAGTAATAATTCTTGGAGGTGGTCCTAACAGAATAGGTCAAGGCATTGAATTTGATTATTGCTGTGTACATGCTGTCTATGCATTGAAAGAAAAGGGCATTGAAACAATAATGATAAATTGTAACCCAGAAACAGTTTCAACTGACTATGATACTGCTGATAGACTTTATTTTGAACCACTTTCAGCTGAAAGTGTTATTGAAATTTACAATAAAGAAAAAAGTAATGGAAATGTTCTTGGTGTGTTAGTTCAATTTGGGGGTCAGACTCCTTTAAAAATTGCAAAAGAATTAGAAGAAGCTGGAATAAAAGTTATAGGAACTTCAACTGAAGCAATAGACTTAGCTGAAGATAGAGATAGATTCAGTGAAATATTAATGAAACTTAAAATTGCTCAACCAAAAAATGCTTTTGCAAATACTGTATCTCAAACTTTAGAAAAAGCTGAAGAAATTGGATATCCTGTTTTGGTTAGACCTTCATATGTACTTGGAGGAAGAGCTATGCAAATCGCATATGATAAAGATAATTTAGAGTCATTTTCTAATGAAGCTCTTGAAGTTTCTGCAAATAATGTAATTTTAATTGATGAGTATCTAGAGAATGCCAAAGAAATAGATGTAGATATAATTAGAGATAAAAATGGAGAAATATATGTAGCTGGGATTATGGAACACATCGAAGAAGCAGGAATTCATTCTGGAGATAGTGCTTGTTCCCTACCTCCCTATTCAGTTAGTACAGAAACTCAGAATAAAATTATTGAATGGGTATCAAAAATTGCCAATGAAATAAATGTTATTGGATTAATGAATACTCAATTAGCAATTAAAGATAAAAAAATATATGTTTTAGAAGTTAACCCAAGAGCCAGCAGGACAGTGCCATTTGTAGCTAAATCAAAGGGTATTCCAATTGCGAAAATTGCAGCAAAAGTAATGTTAGGTGAAAATCTTAATTCAATTTTGAATGATTATAAAATTAATGAATTAAAAAACTTTAATGTCAAAGAATCTGTTTTTCCTTTCAATAAATTTGATGGAGTTGATCTAATATTAGGTCCTGAAATGAAATCTACAGGAGAAGTTATGGGAATAGATGAAACCTTTTTATCTTCCTATATAAAGAGTCAAATTGCCTGTGGTAATATTCTTCCTTCTAAAGGGACAGTATTTATCTCCATAGATAATGATAATAAAAAGTTCATTATTGAGATAGCCCAAAAGTTAAAAGAATTAGATTTTAATCTAGTTGCAACTAAAGGAACTGCTGAATACTTAAATACTAATAACATCAAGACAAAAATAGTAAATAAAGTAAAAGAAGGCAATCCTCATGTAGTTGACTCATTAATCAATAATAAAATTCAGCTAGTAATTAATACAACAAAAACGCAATCATCTATTAGAGATAGCTATAGCATTAGAAGGACATCATTAATGTATAATATTCCATATTACACGACAATAGCTGGAGCCAAAGTTGCTGTAGATGCTATTGAACATATGAAAACTCAAGAATTCACTATAAAAAGTCTTCAAACTATAAATTAATTTGATTGACTATAAAATATAAATAAATCATCATGAGTTTATGAATAAAATTCCTATGACTGCTGAGGGTTATACAAAATTACAAGACGAATTAAAAAAATTAACCTCTGAAGATAGACCAAAAATAATTGAAGCAATTGCAGAGGCTAGAAGCCATGGTGATTTATCTGAAAATGCAGAATATCAATATGCTAAAGAACAACAAAGTTTAATAGAAGGAAGAATTATAGATTTAGAGAGTGCAATTAGTAAAGCAGAGGTAATAGATGTTAAATCTGTTGAAAGTGATGACATTAAATTTGGAGCTACAGTTGAGATAGAAGATGATGAAAGTGGAGAAAAGCAACAATATCAAATTGTTGGGGAATATGAATCAGATATTGAAAATAAAAAACTTTCAATTACTAGTCCTTTAGCAAGAGGCTTGATTGGTAAAACAGAAGAAGACAATGTTGAAATCAATAGTCCAAAAGGTTTAAAAAGTTATACAATCTTATCAGTAAAATACATTTGAATATAGACAATCCTAAAATTTGGTCATTAACTGATGGTTCACAAGGTATGATAAGTCAGACTAAAGGTCTTGCAAATGAATTGAGTGTAAATATAGAAGAATTTAAAACTGAATTAATTTTTCCTTGGGATAGATTACAGCCTGGGATACTGCCTATTTTTAGTTGGATATTTAAAAATAAGTTACCTAGAAACGAAATACCCGATGTGGTTATTAGTTGTGGAAGAAAAAGTGTATACTTATCAGTCTATCTTAAAAAAAAATATCCTAATATAATAAATATTCATATTCAGAACCCAAAAATTTCTTCAAAATACTTTTCATTTGTTATTGCTCCAAATCATGATGCTTTATATGGTGAAAATATAATCAATTCGATAGGTGCGATACATCATTTTAAAAAAATTAATAATTTAAAAAATCATTATGAAATTAATACAAAAAATTTGATTACATGTATTATTGGAGGTGAAAATAATCACTATAATTTCTCAAAAGCAAATACTTTGGATCTTTGTGAGAGAATAAAAAAATTAAAGTACTATAATAATAAAGAAATTTTAGTTATTACCTCAAGAAGAACTAATGAGGAAATTAAACATATTTTAAAAGAAGAATTGAACTCCATATCTACATTATGGTTTGGAGAAGGAAAGAATCCATACGAATTTGCTCTTTATAATTCTAGTTATTTTATTATTACTTCTGACTCAACCTCTATGATTTCTGAAGCAAGTATATCTGGTAAACCAATTTATGTTTATCAATTACCAATGAAGAGAAAAAGTAAAAGATTTATAAGATTCCATGAAGAATTTAAAAATATGAATATAACAAAAGATTTTAATACTTTAGACAAATTAGAAAATTGGACATATACCAAACTAGATGAAAGCGAAAGAATCGCTGGAATTATAAAAAAAAGAATTATAGAAAGGAATAATGAATCTTGAGAATTTAGTTCACGCAGATTTTCCCTTTAATCACTGGGTATTTCGTAATTGCTTAGAGGAAGGTGCGTTAAATGAAATTTCCTTTAGTAACATTCCATCAGGAGATAGAATGTACGATGGGACAAGAGCTGCTGATCATACAGGACAGGGAATTGATGGTAAATTAAGACTTTTTATAACAAAAAATAATTTTCAAAGTTTTCCATATTTAACAAAATTAATTCAATCTTTACAAAGTAAAGAAATTGTTAATAAAATATCAAAAATAATTGATAAAGATTTATCAAATTCATATGTCAGACTGGAAGTAATTGGAGATAAGAAAGGATTTTGGCTAAAACCACATAAGGATATCGCAGAAAAATTAATGACGATGATGGTTTGGGCAAACCCATATAATGAAGCATCAAATTTGGGTACTGATCTATATGATAAAAATTTTAAATTAGTTAAAACAATTGAGTACATTCATAATAGTGGTTATTTTTTTTCTTCAGGGGATGATACTTGGCATGGACTTGAATTAAAGGAAATTCAGAAAGAGAGAAGATGTATTCAAATAAATTATGTTACTTTTAATACAGATTGGCCAGTTGAAAAAAGTGACTAAATTATTAATTTAATCATATGACTGAAAAAATAGAAAATGATGTTTTAATTATTGGATCTGGTCCAGCAGGCTACACTGCTGCAATCTATGCAGCAAGAGCTAATTTAAAACCACATTTAGTTTCAGGTTTAGAACCAGGAGGCCAACTAACAATCACTACGGACGTAGAAAACTATCCAGGATTTGAAAATGTAATTCAAGGTCCTTGGCTTATGGAACAAATGAAAGAACAAGCAGTAAAAGTAGGAACTATCTTACATAATGATATTGTAACTTCAGTAAATTTTGAAAAAAATCCATTTACTTGCAAAACTGAGACGGGAAAAGAATTTGTGTCCAAATCGATAATTATTGCAACAGGTGCTCAGGCTAGATGGCTGAATTTGGAAAGTGAAAAAAAATTTAAAGGATTTGGTATTTCTGCTTGCGCAACTTGTGATGGGTTTTTCTTCAAAGATCAGCAAGTAGCAGTGATTGGTGGAGGTAATAGTGCAGTAGAGGAAGCAATGTTTTTGACTAAATTTGCTTCTAAGGTTTTGTTAATCCATAGAAGAGATAGTTTAAGAGCTGAAAAAATTTTACAAGAAAGACTATTTAACAATAAAAAAATTGAAGTAATTTGGAATAGTAAGGTTTCTGAGTTCGTTGGAGAAGAAAATCCAAATACATTAAAAAAAATTATTTTAGAGAACACATTAGATGGCACCAAAACAACTATAGATGTAAATGGTGCTTTTATAGCTATAGGACATGATCCCGCTACTTCACTTTTTATAGATAAGTTAAAAATGGATGAGGAGAATTATATAATTACTAAACCTGATAGTACTGAAACAAGTATTAAAGGGGTTTTTGCGGCTGGGGATGTAAAAGATAAAATTTACAGACAGGCTGTAACTGCTGCTGGTATGGGTTGTATGGCTGCTCTAGAAGCCGAAAAGTATATAGCAGAGAATTAACTAACCCTGCCTTGCTTTCATTCTGGGATTTTTTTTATTAATTACGTAAATCCTACCTTTTCTACGAACGATTTTACAATCCTTATCCCTAGTTTTGGCAGTTTTTAATGAACATTTAACTTTCATAAAAAGCGCTTTAAATTCTGGGATTTGTTTTGTCAAACATATATTGTTTAACTTAATATGAGAAAGTTATCTTACCCAGGAAGATCTAATGTTTTAGCTCAAAATGGCATGGTGGCAACATCAAATCCCTTGAGTTCCCAGGTGGCCATTAATGTACTTCAAAAAGGTGGAAATGCTGTTGATGCAGCTATTGCAGCTTCAGCCGTTCAAGCAGTTGTATGTCCTAGTGCAACAGGAATTGGAGGGGATTGTTTTGCGATTATTTCGATGAATGGGAAAAAACCAATTGCTGTAAATGGGTCTGGAATTGCTCCAAAAAAAGCAAATTTACAGTTTTATAAAGATAATAAAATTAATAATATTGGTTTAACAAGTCCACATTCAGTTACTATTCCTGGATCAGTTCATGCATGGTGTACTATGCATGAAAAATTTGGAAGAATTGATTTTAAAGAAGTTTTAAATGGTGCAGAAAATTTTGCTAGAAAAGGATTTCCTATTCATGAAGTTGAAGCTATTGCATGGAAAGAGAATGAAACAAAACTTAAAAAAAATCCTAATTCTAAAAGATTATTTTTAAATAAAAATCTCAGTTATAGTTATGGTGAAGTTTTTAAGAATATTCCTTTAGCAAATACTTTGAGAGTCATCTCAAAAAATAAAATTAAAGGATTTTATCAAAGTGAAATAACTAAGGATATGGTCAAGACACTAAAAAAACTTGGAGGACTGCATACAGAAGAAGACTTCTACAATCAAAAAACGTTATTTTCAGAAACAATTACAAATTCCTATAGAAATATAAAGATCCATCAATGCCCTCTAAATAGTCCTGGATTAGTAGTCTTGATGATGATGGCAATGACTGAGAAATTAAATATCAAAAAATACAATCCTTCAAGTTTTGAAAGGTATCATCTTCAAGCTGAAATTTCTAAAATATGTTTTGAGGTTAAGGAAACAATATTTGGCGATCCTAATTTTAGTAATATAAATTTAAAAGATTATTTAAGTAATGAATATATAAGCTCTTTATGTTCTAGAATAAATAAAAATAAAATTTATTCTTCAAAAAAGGGCTTTGTTACTTCTCACCCTGAAACAATATATTTAAGTGTTGTAGATAAAGATTTGAACTCAGTATCATTTATTAATTCAATATGTCATGGCTTTGGAAGTGGAATTACAAGTAATAAAACAGGAATTCTTTTTCAAAATAGAGGTGTAAATTTCAGATTAGAAGATGATCACCCCAACTCAATTGATAGTCATAAAAGACCACTTCATACAATTATTCCTGGATTAATAACTAATAAGAATGATGAGACCCTGTATTCTTATGGAGTTATGGGAGGGCAATATCAACCTATTGGTCAGTCTCATTTGATTCAAAATATAATCGACTATAACATGACAGTACAAGAAGGCTTGGATTTACCTAGAGCATTTGCTCTAAATGGTCTCTTAAATGTTGAGAATTCATTAGATGATAAAATTGTAAAAAAATTAAAGAATATTGGTCATAAAATTAAAACAAATAAAAATGCTATTGGCGGTGGACAATGTATAAAAATAGATAGAAAAAATGGGGTGCTTATTGGCGGGTCAGATCCAAGAAAGGATGGTATGGCAATAGGTTACTAACCTACACTTTCCCAAAAGTGTCATTATACTGATTATTTACTCTTACAAAAGTAGTACACTTACTGAGCTGCTTCAATGATGAAGCGCCAACGTATGTACAGCTACTTCTTACACCTCCAAGAATATCTCTAATTGTACTATCTAGCGAATTCTTCATTTTAATTTTAACTTTTTTACCCTCAGATGATCTATAATTTGCAAGACCTCCATAATGTTTCTCATTTGCTTCTTCAGAACTTGATCCATAAAACTCGATGAATTTACTTCCATTTTCCTCAATTATATCACCACCACCTTCCTTATGACCTGCTAACATTCCACCAAGCATAACAAAGTCTGCACCAGCACCAAATCCTTTTGCAACATCACCAGGACAAGTACATCCTCCATCAGCGATAATATGCGCTCCTAATCCATGTGCTGCGTCGGCACATTCCATTACAGCGCTAAGTTGTGGATATCCTACTCCTGTTTGTATTCTAGTGGTACATACACTTCCAGGACCGATACCAACTTTAACAATATCCGCCCCACTTAATACTAATTCCTGAGTCATGTCTGCAGTAACAACATTACCTGCGATAATAGTTTTTTTTGGATATTTTTTTCTTACCTCTGAAACAAAATTACTAAAATTTTCTGAATAGCCATTTGCAACATCAATACAGATAAATTTAAATTTTGGATATTTTTTTAGAATTGAATTTAACCTATTGTAACTGTCTTTACTTGTACCGCAACTAAGAGCAATCGAATCAAAGAAGATATTTTTTTTATAAATAGTTCCTATTTGATTAATGTCATGCTGTTTTGTTAAAGCAGTCATTAGTTTATGAGAACTTAGTTTTTTTGCAACATCTATTTCACCAACACCATCCATATTAGAGGCTATTATTGGAATCCCTTTCCATGATGATCTTGAGTGTTTAAAAGTATATTTTCTATTCAAATCAACATCTTTCCTACTTTTTAAAGTACTTCTCTTTGGTCTAAAAAGGACATCTGAGTAGTCAAGTTTAATTTCTTCTTCGATTCTCATAAATACATTCGCATATTTGTATTAAATAATTTAGAAATTAAAACAAATATAAATTGTTATCTATGAACTTAAATACGTTAATAAATGCAAATAAAAGAAAGTTTGATATTAAATTTAAAAAACTTTTAAAAAATAAGCTAGACAAATCAAGTTTATCAAATGCAATCTTTTATGGCTCTATGAATGGAGGAAAAAGAATAAGGCCATTTTTAGTAATGGAGTCTGCAAAAATAGCAAAAATTTCATCAAATGATGCCTTTATCATAGCCTCATGTATTGAATGTATACATTCGTACTCCTTAATTCACGATGATTTACCATCAATGGATGATGATGATTACAGAAGAGGTAAATTAAGTACTCATAAAAAATTTAATGAAGCTACTGCAATTTTAGCAGGAGATGCTTTACATGATTTAGCATTTGAATTGATCTCAGGAAATTTTATAAATAAAAATGTTGTTTCTAGATTAAATTTAATAAATTATCTTTCTTTGTGTATTGGACATAAAGGATTAGCTCTTGGTCAAGCTTTAGATTTAGAATACGAAAATAAAAAGTTATCTAAAAATAAAATTTTAGATATGTATTCTAGAAAAACTGGCAAGTTATTTGAATTCTCTTTTTCTGCGCCTTTTATATTAAAAAATAAAAGTAAAATTGATATTCAATTTGCAAAAGATTATGGAATGTTATTTGGTTTAATCTTTCAAATTATAGATGACTTAATCGATGAAATTGGAACTTTTAAGAAAATTGGAAAAACACCAGGTAAAGATGTTGAGCAAGGCAAAAGTACATTACTAAAATTAATTGGTGAAAAACAAGTTACTAATTTATGTAATAATAAAATTAATACTTTTAAAAAAATATATAGAAATAAAATAAGTCAAAACCCTATATTAATAAAAATGCTAGAGTTTGGAATGAATCGACTAGATTAAAAATGTACTATTTTTTTTGCTAAATATAATCCGGATGTAGCTGATACGGCTGTCAATGAACCACCCCAAAACATATCTACGAAAGTAACGGTTGGTGACCATCCTTTGAGTACTGCCATATTTGTTAAATTATATGTGCCATATGCAACTAAACCAAATATGAAACCAGTATACAATGTTTTCATTAAGTTGCCAGAATCAATACAAGGTTGAATTACAACCACAGCCATACCAAAGACATATAAAATGTAAAAAAGAGCGGCAGCCCACATTACAGGTTTATCAGTTAATAAGTTGCCAATTAGCGGTCTATAAAAAGACTTTGTAGCAAAGCTTAACCAAATTACATCAATTATTAAGAAAATCAGTGAAGCAATTAGAGTGGCTACTAGTAAACATTTGAACATATATTATAAATATATCATATTATTAAATTTCAAGAATATTTATTAAAATTTCTATGGTGGGTGTGACAGGGATTGAACCTGTGACCCCTGCCGTGTCGAGGCAGTGCTCTACCGCTGAGCTACACACCCAAGTAATTCTTTTATTTAAATATAGTACTTTGAAATATAATGACTTTTAAAGCTAAAGCAATAATTGAAAGCTTGTATAAGATTTTTAAATTTTACTTAATTTAACCTTTTTTAATCATTAGTTAAGTAAATAAATTATAAACATATTGATCAATTTTTTATTAAATAATATTCAGGATTTAGAATTATTCATACAATTGATTATTGAAATAAGGAGATAAATGAAAGTAAAAGAAAATAATTTTACAGAAAATGAAATCTCTAAAGCTCTAAAAATTTATAATTATTTTATTGAAAATTCATTGTCTAATTTTGAAGAAAAAAAATTATCTAAATCGAAATTTAATTTATTATTAAAACAAGTAAAAAAAAATAAGTTACCATTTATTTTAGCAATTAAAGAAAATGAAGTTATTGGATTAGCATTTGTAAATAAGTTTAGAGAAAAAAGTGGATATAGATTTTCATATGAACATTCAATCTATGTAAATCCAGATTACATTAATAATGGATATGGTAATAAAATATTAAAAGAACTTGTAAAAATATGTAAAAAAATTACAAAAATTAAAAATTTAATAGCAGTGATTGGTGGAAAAAATAATTTTGCTTCTATAAAAATACATGAAAACAACGGATTTCAATATATTGGAACTATAAAAAAAGCCGGTTTTAAAAAAAATAAGTGGGTTGATTCAATTTATATGCAAAAAAGATTATGAAAAAAGTAAACACTAAGAATTTTAAAAAAACACTTAGTAAGTTTTCGACGGGAATTACTGTTGTATGTGTTAAACATAATAATTCAATATATGGGAAAACTGTTAATTCATTCAACTCTCTATCTCTAAGCCCTCCTATGGTTCTGTTTTCTTTAGGTAATTACTCGTCCTCAATAAAAAAGTTTTCAAAAACTAAATTTTTATCAATAAATATTTTATCTAGTAAACAAAAAGAATTATCTGATAATTTTGCTTCAACTACACCCAAGTTAGAAAATATAAAATTTCTTGAAGGAAAAAATAAAACAGCAATTATACCAAATTGCATAGCAAATCTTGAATGTGAGCTAATAGAAAAAATCAAAAGAGGTGATCACATAATATTTATATGCAAGATATTGGAATTACAATCTAACGATAAATTGAAACCACTTGTTTATTTTAATTCAAAATATTTTTAGGTGTTTAGAATTTTAAGATATCTAATTTTAATTTCTTTAATATCATCAGGATATTATTTGTTTATTTCTGAATACTTAAATATATCAGAGAAATATATTTTTGAGGAAGAAATTATAAAAAAAGAAATAGTAGAAGATAAAAAAGAAATTATTCAAGAAAAAAAAGAAGAAGAAGTAGCAACACCTAATATAAAAAAAAATATTGATAAAGAACAATTTGTTGAGAAAAAAATTGAAATTTTACAAGGTGATACTTTTGTCTCTATTTTGGAAAATCTAAACTTTAAGCAGAAAAAAATTTATGAAATCATTAGTAAGATCGAAGAATCTTATGATTTAAAGAAAATTAAAACTGGAGAAATTATAAGTGTGTTTGAAAATAATTTTGCTGAAATAAAAAAAATTGAATTTTTTAAAAACAATGAGACTATTATCTCTATTAATTTAGATAAAGAAATAAATCTGAATATAATAGAATTAACGAAGAATTCATTTATTGAATCTAAAGAGTATAAAATTTCAGAATCATTATTTTCAGACGGTATTAAAAATGACGTATCATCAGATATTTTAGTTAAAATTATTCGCCTTTTTAGTTTTGATCTTGATTTTCAAAGAGATATTAGAGTCGATACAGTCGTTTCAATATCTTATGAATTTGATGAAATAGTTGAAACAGGTAGACTAGAATATAACGATATTAAATATGCTTCGATAATAATTGATGGAAAACAGTTAGAATATTTTAAGTTTATTACAGATGATGGTTATGTTGATTATTTTAACAGAGAGGGAAAAAATGTTAAAAAATCAATTTTAAAGACACCATTAGATGGCGCAAGAATTTCATCAAATTTTGGTATGCGAAAACATCCAATTTCAGGTTTCAATAAAATGCATAAAGGTGTTGATTTTGCTGCACCCACAGGAACACCAATTTATGCTGGAGGAAATGGAATTGTTGAATACGTTGGAAGGAATGGAGGATATGGGAAATATATTCGTATAAGGCATAATAATGGATATAAAACTGCGTATGCACATCTGTCAAATTATAAGAAAGGTATTTCTAAAGGGGTAAGAGTAAACCAAGGTGAAGTTATAGGCTATGTAGGTAGTACAGGAAATTCTACAGGACCTCATCTTCATTATGAAATTATTTATCAAAATAAACATATAAATCCGTTAAAACTAAAACTTCCTTCTGGAAAAATACTTGAAGGTAAGGAGTTAGAAAAATTTAAGGAAGAATATAAAATAATATATGCAGATCATTTGAGCATGTTATACGAATAACTACTTTGTTGATCTTGTTCTTTTCTCTTTAGTTGGCTCAGCTATAAATGGAATAGATTCGATGGAATCATCTTCTGCTTTATCATTATCATTTACTTCGATAGTTTCATTATCAGTATCTGAAGTTTGTTCATTTGAAGTACTTTGTTTTTGCTCATCAACATTTGTGTTTTCTTCAATATTAATACCTAACTCAACCATTATTCTGTAGTAGTGATCAGTAAATTGATAATAATATTCAGATTGAATTCTATCACCTGATCTTGATGCTTCTTTAGCTAGTTTTAAGTACTTATTATATTGCTGGGACACATTTCCTCTATTTCTATTATTGAAATTTTTGTATCCACCAGGTTTCTTAAAACTGGTTCTTCTATTACTCTTATAAGCGGTTCTACCGTTTTTTTTATACATAATGTTTGGAAATTAAAAATTTTTATTAAATTATTAATCTTTTTCCTTACCTATACAGTTCATTTTATTTATTTCAACTTATATCTTTGAAAAACTAAGAATTCTCTCGATTCCTTGAAGGTCATTAACTATTTTATTTAAATTTAATCCAGAATTTTCAAAAATTTCTTCACAATCTTGTCTCTGATTAATACCAATTTCACATACAAAATAAGCATATTTATTCATTAAATTTTTTAGATAACTTGAATATTCTCTATAAAATTTCAACCCATCATCTCCTCCAACTAAAGCTATTTTAGGTTCAAAGTTTTTAACTTCTGGGTCTGCATTATTAAACTGTTCGTTTGTTAAGTATGGTGGATTAGATACAATCAAATCAAACTTGGAATTAATATTTTTAAAATCAATCATCTTAAGTTGGATTTGATTATAACAGTTATGTATTTTTAAGTTTCTTTCTGCAACTTCTAGTGCTTCTTTAGATATATCTATAGCTGTGATAGATGCATTTTTAAATTCCTTTGCTAGTGATATTGCGATGCATCCTGATCCAGTACCAATATCTAATATTTTTAATTTAAGGTTTTTATTTCTATAAATATTTAATGCTTCCTCAATTATTAATTCTGTTTCAGGACGTGGATCTAACACAAAATTATTTACATAAAAATCATTTTTCCAAAAAGGCTTATTTTTAATAATTTTAGCTATTGGTTCTCTATTAATTCTTTTTTTTAGATAAGATTTAAATTTAACAATATCAATATTGTCTACATTAAGATTACTTAAAATAATTTCATCATTTTTTTTTGAAGCATGTTTAAGTAAAATTCTTAGATCTAGTTCTGGACTAGTTATATTTTTTTGTTTTAATTTAATTAAACTCTCTTTAATTAAATTATTCATTTTTCATGTTTGCTAGCTTTGTACTCTCTTCTTCAGCAATTAAAGGATTTATCAACTCATCTATTTTACCCTCAAGTATTTCTGAAAGATTATATAATGTAAGATTTATTCTATGATCAGAAACTCTTCCTTGAGGAAAATTATAAGTTCTTATTCTTTCAGATCTATCTCCAGAACCTACTTGATTTTTTCTTTGCTCAGATCTTTCTTTGTTTTTTTCTTGTATTTGATTATCTAGTAATCTGGATCGTAAAATCTTTAAAGCTTTTGCTTTATTTTTATGTTGAGATTTTTCATCTTGTTGAGAAACTACTATACCTGTTGGAATGTGTGTGATTCTTACGGCACTATCAGTTGTATTTACAGATTGTCCTCCTGGTCCACTTGATCTAAAAACATCAATTCTTAGATCTTTATCAAGAACTTCAATATCAACCTCTTCAGCTTCAGGTAGAACTGCTACAGTAGCAGCTGAGGTATGTACTCTTCCACTACTTTCAGTTGTTGGAACTCTTTGCACTCTATGAACACCAGACTCAAATTTAAGTTTTGAAAATACATTTAATCCTGAAATATTACAAATAGCCTCCTTTACCCCTTTTAAACCTGTTTCTGATATAGATAGAATATCAAATTTCCATGAATTTAAATCGGCATATCTCTGATACATATTTAATAAATCAGAAGCAAAAAGTGATGCTTCATCACCTCCAGTACCAGCTCTAATTTCTAAAATTGAATTTTTAGAGTCATTTTCATCTTTTGGAATTAGTAACTTTAATAATTCCTGTTCAAGATCTTTAATTTGAATTTTTTTTTCAATGAGTTCCGTTTCCGCTATTTTACTAATCTCTAAATCATTATCTTTTACTAACTCATTAAGATTTAATATATCTTTTTGTAAATTATTGTATTCTTGGATTTTTTCTACAATTGGGCGAAGCTCTGAATAATCTCTGTTTAATTTAATTAATTCATTTGAGTCAATATCATTCATATTGTTTAATGAACTTTCTATTAATTTAAATTTTTCTAAAATTATTGAAAATTGTTTATCTAGATTTATCATTCAAATGATTTAATATTTGATTAAGCTTTAATTCTTTTTGTTCACCAGTTGTTAAATTTTTAATAGTAAAAAAATCACCATTAAACTCATTTTCTCCAATAATAATTATATATGATGCTGAAGATGTATTTGCTTTTGTAAATGATTTTTTTAAATTGTATTTATAATTCCAGTAATATGAAATTCTATTTTCAGATAAATATTTTTGTAGATAAAGAAAATAATCAGTAAATTTTTCATTTGTTACTGCAATATGAATAGTTGAGCTTATTTTTTTTTCGGACTCCATTAATAATGCAATTCTTTCAATACCTGCAGCCCATCCAATACCTGGTATATCAGGTCCACCTAATACTTTTATTAAACCATCATATCTTCCGCCACCTAGTAATGTATCTTGACTTCCTAAATTATCTGATTTGTATTCAAATACTGTATTACAATAATAATCAAGACCTCTAACGAGATTGGTGTTTTCTTCAAAATCAATCTCTAGTATATTTAATGATCTTTTAATATCTTCATAGTGCTTTTTAGCCTCATCAGTTAAGTATTCATTTATTTTTGGTGAAGATATAGAAATTTCAACATCTTCCTCGTTTTTTGAATCTAATATTCTTAATGGGTTAGTTTCAATTTTTTTAATGCTTTCTTCTGATAGTTTTTTTTTATTGGTTTCAAAGTATTTTGTAAGACTTTTTTTAAAATCAATTAAGGTTTTTTTATCTCCTAAAGAATTAATATGAAGTTTTATTTTAGATTTAGGTAGCAGTTCGTTTAAAATATTATTTGATAGAGAAATTAACTCAACATCTGCAAGAAAATCTCTAGTTCCAAGTATTTCAAAATTAATTTGATTAAATTGTCTATATCTACCCTTTTGTGGCCTTTCTCTTCTAAACATTGGTCCAATTCCAAAAATTTTTAATGGAAGATCGTTTAAGAGATTATTAGTAATAGCCGCTCTAATCATGGGCGTTGTGTACTCAGGGCGAAGTGTTAAAAATTCATTATTCCTATCTTCAAATGAATACATTTCTTTCAAAACAACATCTGAATGTTCGCCAAGAGGTTTTGCAAATAAATCACTAAATTCAAAAATTGGTGTTTGGATTTCTTTATATTCTTTTAAATTAGCGTTTTTAGAAACAATATTAGAAATAAAGTTAAATTTATCTATTTCTTCTCCAAATATATCATGTGTGCCTCTTACTGATCTTAATTTCATATTAATTACTGAGTTCTATTTCTTTAGTTTTTTTTCTAATTAGATCTTCAAGATAATTTTCTAAATCAACATTTTTTACAACATTATTTTTTTTACCATCAAGATAAATCATATGTGTATCATTTCCACCACCAGTTATTCCAATATTTGTCATAGTTGCTTCACCTGGTCCATTCACAACACATCCAATTATTGACACTGTTATAGGAGTGGAAATATCATCTAATTTTTTTTCTAAATTTTTAACAGTTTTTATTACTTCAAATTGTTGTCTAGCACATGAAGGGCATGATATAATTTTTACACCTCTATTCCTTAATCCTAAGCTTTTTAAGATTTCAAAACCAACTCTTACCTCTTCCTCAGGCTCATCTGATAATGATATTCTAATTGTATCTCCTATTCCTCTCAAAAGTAAATTTCCAACTCCAATTGAAGATTTAATTGAACCTGTTCTTTTTCCTCCTGCTTCTGTAATACCTAAATGCAATGGATAATCACATAATTCAGCTAATTGTTCATATGCCTTTATGGACATAAATATATCTGAAGATTTCACACTGATTTTGAAATTGGTAAAATCATTATCTTCAAGTATCTTTATATTTAATTTAGCACTTTCAACTAAGGCTTCTGGATTAGGTTCAGAAAATTTTTCTAAAATTTGTTTTTCTAAACTTCCTGCATTAACACCAACTCTAATTGAGCAATTATTATCTTTTGCAGCTTTAATAACTTCTTTTATTCTTTCAATACTCCCAATGTTACCAGGATTAATTCTAATACAAGAAGCACCATTGTTTGCTGCTTCAATACCTCTTTTGTAATGAAAATGTATATCAGCAATTATAGGTACAGGACTATGTTTCACAATTTCTTTTAAAGAATGTGAAGATTCTTTATCTGGAACAGAAACACGAACTAAATCAACACCTAGTTTTGCAGATCTTTCTATTTGAGCAATAGTATCTTTTGCATTAGAGGTTAGTGTATTCGTCATTGTTTGGACTGCAATTTGGTTATTGCCACCAATACTTACGTTGCCAACTTTAACTACGCGCGATTTTCTTCTATGAATTTGTTGATACGGTCTTAGCATCTATTTAATTAGTAAAATCTTTATATAAAACAAAAGAGTCTATTATATCACCGTATTTACCAATCTTACCTCTTACTTCATTATCTATAAGTACTAAAATATTTCCAGCATTTCCTGCAGTAATGTTGTAATTCAATTTTAATTCGTATGAAAATTCTTCATCTTTATCCATTAACTTACTTAAAATAATATTATTCTCTTCATCTCTCAATTGTAGCCAAGTTGAATTTAATATTTTTAATGTAGCAACTGTAGTCAGATCTTCATCAAATTCTGTAGATGCAATAGCGCTAGATTTATTGATTAAATTACTTTTTTTAATATCACTACTTTGAGATAAATTATCAAAAGTATTAGCTTTTTCCACTATTGGTTCTAAACTTTCAGGAATATCAGGCACTAAAGCGAAGTCAACTTCATTATCATTTTGATTAATGAATAAAAAATAAAATGAAGTAAATATAATTAACATAATAGAAGCAGCAAAAAATTTTTCTATTTTAAAGAAATTACTTTCTACTATCGGGGTTATATGATTTTTCTCTTCCTTAGCATTAAATGATACCTCATCTTTAAATTTTTTGATAATTGAATCAGTATCTAGCTCAAGAAAGTTGGAATAAGATCTTAAATGTCCAATATTAAAAATAATATCCGAGTTATTTTTTATATTATCATTTTCAAGATCAATAATGATACTTTTAGAAATTTTTAACTCAGTTGCTATATCGCTAATTGAAAGGTTTTTAGAGTTTCTTCCGATTGATAAAATTTGACCTACTGTTTCCATTTAATTAGCTAGATTATATGCCTCATGTAGAGATTTTACAGCAATTTTTGTAAATTTTTTATTAATTAAGACACTTATCTTTATTTCTGAAGTCGAAATAGCTAATATATTAATTGAATTATCTGCTAAAGTTGAGAACATTTTCTTTGCTACTCCAGATTGAGACATCATCCCCATACCAATTACTGAAATTTTAGATATATTGTTATCTGTTTCAATAGATTTAAAATCGATTAAATTTTGATTTTCTTCTAATAGTTTTTTTGCATTTTGAATTTCACTGTTTGGAACAGTAAATGTGATATTTGCAGTTACTCCATCTTGCGATGTATTTTGAACAATCATATCAACATTAATATTATTATTTGCTAATAATCCAAAGATTGTTGCAGATATACCAGGTTTATCAGCTATACCTGATAAAGTCAGTTTAGATTCATTATTACTATAGCTTACCCCACTTACTATTTCTTTTTCAATTAATTTGTTTTCATCAACAACAAGAGTGCCACTTTTATTGGTTATTGAAGAAAGAACTTGCAAAGTAAGATTATTTTTCATTGCTAATTCAACAGAACGAGTATGAAGTACTTTTGCTCCAGTAGAAGACATTTCTAACATTTCTTCAAATGCTAATTTATTAATTTTTCTAGCTTTGGTATCTAAATTTGGATCAGTTGTATAAACACCATCAACATCAGTGTAAATATCACACCTGTCGGCATTTACAGCAGCAGCAATGGCAACGGCAGTTGTGTCGGAACCACCTCTTCCTAGTGATGTAATGTTTCCGTCTATATCAACACCTTGAAATCCAGCAACTACTATAACATCGTAATCTTTTAAATATTGGTCAATTCTAACTTTATTAATGTTTAAAATTTTAGCTTTTTGATGGTTACTATCTGTTATAATAGGGATTTGCCATCCTAGTAATGGAACAGACTTAATATTTCTTTTTTTTAATAAAGCTGAAAGAAGTCCAACTGAAACAGCTTCACCTGATGTTAAAATTAAATCATTTTCAATTATTTCACTTGATTCGATTTCATCTATATATTCTTGCATTTTGTTTGTTACACCTGACATTGCAGATAGAACAACAATGAGTTTTTTATGTTTTAATTGCTTTTCAACAATATTTGCAACATTATTGATTTTATCGATACTACCAACTGAAGTACCACCAAATTTCATTACTACAAGTTTCATTGACTTAGATGTTTTTTAAATTATTTCAGCTATTATAATTATTGTTTCTAACAAACAAGATATATGATGAATATTAAATCAAAAAATGAAGAATTTGCATTGTTTAATCAACTTTCAGACGAATGGTGGAATGAAAATGGTAAATTTAAGATTCTTCATCAAATTAAAAGACATAGAATGACATATATTTTAGACCAAATTAATAATAGGAATATAAAAAATTTAAAAATACTTGATGTAGGTTGTGGTGGAGGAATAATTTGTGAGCCACTAGCAAGACTGGGTGCTAAGGTTACAGGAATAGATTTTGCTCCAAATAATATTAAAGCTGCAAAGATACATTCCAAAAAAAATAAACTAAAAATTAACTATATTTATAAAGATATTGAAAAGTCAAAATTAGATGCAAAATTTGACATAATACTAATGTTTGAAGTTTTAGAACATCTAGATAATTGGAAAAAAACTATTCAAAATATAAAAAAAAATTTAAACAAAGATGGTATAGTTATAATTTCTACCATTAATAGAAATTTAATTTCTAAGTTATTTGCAATTAATATAGCTGAAAATATTCTCAATTGGATACCAAAAGGGACCCATGATTATAATAAATTAATTAAACCTGAAGAATTAAAAAATACTTTATTAAAAGAAAAATTTCATTTTAATAATATTAAAGGTCTAGTTTTTGATCCATTAAACAATGAATGGAAGTTCTCAAAAAATTATATGATAAATTATTTTTGTACCGCTAAGTTAATCAATTAGTCTTTTTTACTGAAAAAGGTAATGGTAGTACATCGATATCTTCATCTATTAATTCTTTGGTTTGCTCAATAGAAGCTTCACCATATATTGCACGTTCCTTAGCTTCACCATATTTAATTTTCTTTGCTTCCTCTGTAAATTTATCACCAACGTAATCAAATTCTTTTTCTATTATCTTTTTTAGCTTCTTAACATTTGAAGCAATTGATTTATTTCTTTTAGGAATCTTTGAATTTGATTTTTTTGCTATATTTGGCGCCGTTAAACCTTTTTTTATTTGAGTACTATTACAGTAAGGACAGTTGACCAATCCTTTTCTAATTTGCTTGTTGAAGTCCTTAGTATTTTCGAACCATCCTTCAAAAGAATATGCACAATCAGCACAATTAAGATTAAATACAATCATATCTCTTATATTGTTTCATCTGTTTTTTTTTCAATATCAAAATCAGCATCATCAGTTTCTAGTTGCATAACTAGTGAATTTTTTGGAAAATTCAAATTACATACTGTTCCCTTTGACAATGTCACACCCATAAAAGGTTTTAAACTAACATTGATATTTTTTTGAGAATTGTGATTAAAAATGTCAATTCTCACAAGTTCTTTAAAAACAATAAGAAGGAAGTTTTTATTTAGTTTAAATTTTATAAGAGATTTTGGATTTTGAAAAAAAGATAATTTAAAAAAAAGTTTTTTTTCATTAATATTTATATTTTCCTCTAAATTAATTTTAGAATTTTGCATTTCCAGATTTTTCAAAAGAATTTGATCTTGCCTGTTTAAAATTTTCTCTTTTAATATTTCTAAAAAAGTAGTTCCATAGATTTTTTTATTAATATTTTCAGTTTCTTCTTTAATAATTGTAACTATCTCTTTAAGAATAATATCCATAATTGCTTTTTATACTTTATAAAAAAATGATAAACAAAAAATACCTTAAACTATTAAGAACTAAAGATAGAAAATATGGAGAAAACTTTATTTATGATGAAATAAGTAAAAATATAATTGATTCCCTAGATATTTTGAAAGTTCCTTTTAATAATATTTTAGAACTTGGGATTAATGACAAATTGATTATTAATTATCTTAAAGAAAGATTTCCTTCTTGTTCTATAACTAGTGCTGATATAGATTTGTCATTTTTTACTAAGAAGACAGATCGACAGTTTATAGAAATTGATTTGGACAATATACAAATTAGAGATAAAAAATTTGATTTAATTTTTAGTAATTTTTTTTGTCAATTAACATCTAATTTTGAGAAATTGATAGAAAATATCTTTCAAAGATTAAATTCCAATGGATTTTTTATAGCAACGATTCCAAGCGAAGATAATATATATCAGCTTGTAAATTCAATGTATGAAACAGATAATATTTTATATGGAGGTATGTATCAAAGAGTTAATCCAATTTTAGATACAAATTATATTTTTAAACTCCTTAAATTGTATAATTTTGATGCACCTCTAATAAATAATTATAACTTTACTATTGAATATTCAGTTTTTAAAAAACTACTTGAAGATGTAAAATTTTTAAACTTGCCCTATGTAGGTAAGGATAAAAAAAATAATTTTGAGAATAAGAAATACTTTATTCTTTTAGAGGAACAATTCAGAAAAAAATATTATAAAGATAATTTTAATCTTGATGTCAATTTTAATACAATTTGTGCTTGGAAAAAATAAAATTAAGATCGGTAATCAGCATTAATCCTTAAATATTCAAAAGTTAGATCATTTCCATAAACAGAATGATAAAACTTACCTAAGTTTAATTTTACATTTATTTCTATAGTTTTATTTTTCATGTAATTATTTAATCTACTAATATTTATTTTTTTACTAATAGAGCCATTTTCACATACAACGTTTTTTCCAAACGAAATTTTAATTTTATTTTGATTTATATTTTCTTCAGTTTTGCCAATTGCCATTATTACTCTGCCCCAATTTGCATCCTCCCCAGCAACAGCTGTTTTAACTAACGGGGAATTAGCAATACTAAATGCAATATTTTTTGCTTGATTTTTAGATCTTGCATTCAAAATATTAACTCTTATTAGCTTAGAAACACCCTCTCCATCTTTAATAACCTGCAGAGATAAATCATGCATTAATTCATATATCTTATGATTTAATTTTTTAAAATTATTTTTATTTATATTGATTTTTTTATTACCAACAGAAAACATCATTAAAGTATCACTTGTTGATGTATCACTATCTACAGTTATTGAATTAAATGTATTATCTAAATTATTTTTAAGTAGTCTATTCATTAATTGTTTTGAAATTTCACATTCTAAAAAAATATATACCAACATTGTTCCCATATTTGGTTGTATCATTCCTGATCCTTTTGCTATTCCATAAACTCTGAATGATTGATTTTCTAAATTAATATTTTTAATTGATACTTTTGGGAAAGTATCTGTTGTCATAATTGCCTTAGCACTTTCTAGTAAACTATTTTTATTTTTTGAATTTATTTTTTCAAATTTATTTATAATTAAATTAGGATTAAATTTTTCACCGATAACACCTGTAGATGATACTAATACTTCGTTTGATTTACATTTAATTTTTTTTGTTAATGCTTTTACATACTTATCTATAATTTTTAAACCATCTTTACCAGTATGGGCATTCGCATTACCAGCGTTCACAACTAAAGCTTTAGCCTTACCTTTATTGTTTTTTTTGTCCCAAATTATCGGAGCTGAAGGTGTTGATGTTTTTGAATATACACAACATACATTAATAATTTGATCAAAGATTATTAATAGAAGATCTTTATCCTTTTTTTTAAATCCAGCATTAAAAGTATGGATATTGAGGCCTTTAGGATTAAAATCTTTGATTTTTTTTGGCTTAAATATTGAAATCATTTTATTGACCATATTTTAACTTAAATTCCTTTGTAGAAGAAATATTTTTCATATATTAACTGCCATCTATCATAACATGATTAATATCGTTAATAAATTATTTGGTTCTATAAAATCGAATTCGCTTAAAAAATATGAAAATTTTGTTGAGAAAGTCAATAAACAGGAAGATGAAATTTCTAAACTTTCTGATCAAGAATTAAAAGATAAAACAAATCACTTTAAAAATAAATTTAATGAATCTGGATCAATATCCAAATTATTACCAGAAATATTTGCAGTAGTTAGAGAAGCATCAAAAAGAACTTTAAATATGAGGCACTATGATGTTCAAATAATAGGTGGAATGGTCTTATACGAAAACAAGATAACTGAAATGAAAACAGGAGAAGGAAAAACATTAGTAGCTACTCTAGCCGCTTATGCGAATGCTATAGAAAATTTGTCTGTACATATTATTACTGTTAATGATTATCTAGCAAAAAGAGATGCGGAATGGATGGGTAAAATTTATAATTTCCTTGGTCTTAAAGTAGGCTGCATCACTTCACAAACAAATCATCAAAATAGATCTACTGAGTATGATTCTGATATTGTTTACGCCACTAATAATGAAATAGGATTTGATTATTTAAGAGATAATCTTAAAAATGATTTTAACAGCTTGTGCTTTAAAAAAGATTCTTTTGCTATTGTTGATGAAGTTGATAGCATATTAATAGATGAAGCTAGAACGCCACTGGTAATTTCTGCGGAATCAAATTCTAATACAGATTTATTTCCTAAAATTGATAAAATTATTAAAATACTAAGAGAAAATGACTTTGAAATTAATGAAGAGAGTAAAAGTATTTTACTCACTAATCAGGGAATGGAATTTTGTGAAAAGCTTTTAAAAGAAAATGGAATTATTAAAGAAGGTACACTTCAAGATTTAGGAAATATGGTTTTAAATCATAATATTATCCAAGCACTTAGAGCACATCATTTGTTTATAAAAGATAAAGATTACATAATTAAAGATAAAAATGTTGTTATAATTGATGAATTAACTGGTAGAGCAATGGAGGGTAGAAGATATGGGGATGGATTGCATCAAGCTATAGAAGCAAAAGAAAACTTAGTGATCCAAAAAGAAAACCAAACTATTGCTTCAATTACTTACCAAAACTTTTTTAGAACTTATCATCGGCTAAGTGGAATGACAGGTACTGCTATTACAGAGGCTAAAGAATTTGAAGATATATATAATTTACAGGTTGTTGAAATTCCACCTAATATAAATGTAAATCGAGTAGATAAAAATGATCAAATTTACATGACAAAAAGAGAGAAATATAACGCAGTAATTGATCTGATAAAATCTAGAAACAAAATAAGTCAACCGATACTTATAGGAACTACGACTGTTGAAAACTCAATCAAAATTTCAGATATGCTAAAGAGAGAAAATCTTAATCATAATATATTAAATGCTAAAAATCATTTAAGTGAAGCTAAAATTATAGAGGAAGCTGGTATGCCTGGCAATATAACAATTTCTACCAATATGGCTGGACGAGGAACTGATATTAAACTTGGAAATGGCAATGAAAATTTAAAAAAAATATCAATCGATGCTGGTGGATTGCTAGTAATTGGTACAGAAAGGCATGAAAGTAGAAGGATCGATAATCAACTTAGAGGGCGATCAGGCAGACAAGGTGATATTGGAGAAAGTATTTTTTTCTTATCATTAGAAGATGATCTTATGAGAATATTTGGATCAAAAACTCTTGAAAATGTTCTATCAAAATTAGGTCTTAAAGATGGAGAAGTAATTACTCACTCAATGATTACAAAGTCATTAGAAAGAGCTCAACAAAAAGTTGAAAGTCATAATTTTGATATGAGAAAACAAATATTAAAATTTGACGATATCATTAATGACCAAAGAAAGATAATCTATCAAAATAGAAGGGAAATTCTTGATACAAATGATCAATCAAAAATTATTGAAGATATGATTTCAGACTATGTTGAGTCTTTAATTGAAATAACTATCCCCCCAAAAAAATACTCACATGAATGGGATGGGAAATTATTACAAGAAAAAATTAAAGAAATTTTTAGTATAAATATACCTATAACAAAATGGTTTGAAGAAGAAGGTGTTGATGATGAAGAAATCAAAAAAAGATTGTTAGATCAAATAAATCAAAAATATAAAGAAAAACAACATCAATATTCATCTGAACTATTAAAGTTTGCTGAAAAAAGAGTAATGTTATTTCAAATAGATAAAGATTGGAGAGATCATTTAGCAGCAATGGATTCATTACGTGGTAGTGTAAATTTAAGAGCTTTGGGAGGTAAAGATCCATTTTATGAATATAAGAAGGAGTCTTTTGATTATTTTGATGAAATGCTCTCAAATCAAAATGAAAGAGTATTAAAAACTCTTTTTAATATTAAATTAGTTAGTGAAAATAATGAAAATACTAATCAAAAACAAGAACAGGAACCAAGAAGAATTATTACAAAAAAGATTGGCAGGAATGAACCTTGTCCTTGTGGCTCAGGTAAAAAATATAAACAATGTCATGGAGGCTAAATATCAGAAGTGATATTTAAGTATTTTTCTTTTCTAGATTGGACTAATTCATTAATTGAAATCTGCGTAAGTTCATAAATTAAGTCAGTAATCTTTTCTTTCAAAATTTCTGCTTGTTTTATAGGATGTCTATGAGCACCGCCATATGGTTCAGGAATAATATCATCTATAATTTTAAAATTTTTACAATCAACTGATGTTAACTTTAATGTTCTTGCCGCTTCTTGAGAAAATTTTGTATTTCTCCATAAAATAGAAGCACATCCTTCGGGAGAAATAACTGAGTAAATTGAATGTTCTAACATTAAAACTCTATCTGAGGTAGCTATTCCTATTGCCCCTCCAGACCCCCCTTCCCCAATAATTATTGAAATTGTTGGAATCTTAACTTTTAAAAACTGCAGTATTGATGATGCTATAGATTCTGATTGCCCCCTTTCCTCAGCATCTTTCCCAGGAAAGGCTCCGGCTGTGTCAACAAATGAAATTAGAGGCAATTTAAATTTTTCAGCTAGTTTTAGTAACCTTTGGACTTTTCTATATCCTTCTGGTTTCGCCATTCCAAAATTATGTTTAATTCTAGTTTCCATAGTATTTCCTTTTTCAGTCCCTATAAAAAAAACTGAAAAATTACTAATTTTTGCTACCCCGCCAACAATAGCATTATCATCTGCATATTTTCTATCTCCATGTAAAAGTACTACGTCATCAAATATAAGTTTTGTGTAATCTAAGGTATGAGGTCTTTCTGCATGACGAGAAACCTGAACTTTTTGCCAGGCATCAAGATTTGAGTAAGTTTTTTTAAATAAATGATCTTTTTCTTTATTTAATTTTTTTATTTTATCAAAATTTAACTCTTTATTATTACTTAATTGAGCTAATATATTATCAATTTTTTCTATTTCATTTTCAAACTCAAAATATTTAATCATATTATAAACTTATAATTTTTAAATATTTCTAAGACCAAATCTCGAAAAAGTTTGCCATCTTTATATGTAAGGTATCCATTGAGTATAATTTTAAGATGTTCTGGATGTATTTTATGCCATTCTTTATTATTTAAAGAAATTAATGAATAAAAAAGAAATTTTTCTTCATCATTTTTAAGAATACTATTTTTTATTTCATTCAGAAGAAATATTGATGGCATTGCTCTATAATCAAAAATATTATCTAAATTAATATTTTTATTCGATATTAAATCTAGATTCATTACAGAATTTAAAACATATAATAATTCGGAATTTTGATTATTTTCATCATACGTGTAAGTATTTAAAGTAATATTGATGGAATCTATAAATGAATTTAAATCGTTAGAGGAATATAAATCTAATAAAATCCTGGTGTAAATACTTTTAGAATCTATATTCTTTGCATTTTCATACAATTCTATCCAATCAACTGCTCTTTCAAAATTATTATTAAATATATATGCTGAAGCTATTTGAGGGCCAAATATAATATTTTCTGAAGTAGCATCGATAGAACTCAACATGTTAAGTGATAGTTTATATGCAATTTCCTCTAAATTATTTTTTTTTGCAAAATCCCAAAATTCGATTAATATATTTAATCTATCTTTTGGAAATATTTGAATATTTACTAACTGAAATAAAAAGGCCATACTCAACTCTTTATTGTTAGAAAATAAATCTATTGTTTCTTTAGGGTTGCTTAACTCATCTGAACTAAAATCAGCTGACATATATAATGCTGCTAAACTATCTACTGTAATTAAATTATCTAAAAAACTCTCATTTGCAGCTTTAATCCTCAAATCTATAGGTGAGGCTTGATTTAAAATTATCGGAATAGATAAATTTTTTTTATCAAGTTCATAAAATTCATGTGTAAAAGGAAGCTCAGCTATTCTAGTCATTGCACTATATAAAAAAATTAATTCTTTATTTATTTCAAAATTTTTAAATTCTTTATCATCAATTATCTGGTCTGATGAATTAGATA
>CACIQI010000002.1 GCA_902588745.1 uncultured Alphaproteobacteria bacterium
ATTATGTTAAAAAAAAATACTGCTTATAACTATGCAAACAGGGAATTGTCTTGGCTAAAATTCAATGAAAGAGTTTTAAGTCAGACATCTGATAGTAAAATTCCACTTTTAGAAAGGGTTAGATTTTTATCAATAGCATTCTCTAATTTAGATGAATTTTTTATGGTTAGAGTAGCAGGATTGAATGTTCAAAAATTTTCACGAAATAAAAGTTTTGATGGATTAACACCACAACAACAACTCAAGCTGATAGATAAAGAAACATCGAAAATGATTTCAAATATAAAATCAATATGGATAGATTTACTAAGAGAGCTTTCAGAAAACAAAATCCATATAGATGTAGAAAAAACACTGAAAACAAAAGATAAAACATTTATTAAAAATTATTTAGAAGAAAATAATTGGGGGGTTTTAACGCCAATTATTATTGATCCATCTCACCCATTTCCTTTTATACCAAATAAAGAAACAACCTTAGTATGTCGTTTAATAAATAATAAAAAAACTTTTTATGGAATACTGAGAGTGCCAGAGGGATTAGAAAAATTTATTAAATTACCTGGTAAAAAAATACGTTTTGTATCTATGGAGACAGCCCTACTTATTTCTTTAAAAGAAATTTTCCAGTGTGATAGGGTTTTGGATAAAGGTGTTTTTAGACCAATTAGGAATAGTGAATTAGAATTAGGAGGTGAAGGAGAAGATTTATTTTTAGTATTTCAAAAAGCTATTTTTGAGAGAAGAAGACAAGAGGTAATAAGAATTGATTTTGATGAAAGTATATCTAGTCACTTAATTAAATTCATAAATAAAAAACTTAACTATAAGGATGTAAATACATATAAACTGCCAATACCCGTTAATCTTTCGAGTATAGAGTCAATTTTTTTGAAAGATTTTAAAAAATTATTATTTCCAAAATTTAAGGTACGGTTTCCTGAAAGAATTAAAGATTTTAAAAATGATTATTTTAAAGCTATAGCAAATAAAGATATTGTTATTCATCACCCTTTTGAATCTTTTGAAGTAGTGACTCAGTTTATTGATCAAGCTGCAAATGATCCAAAAGTCTTATCAATAAAACATACTTTATATCGAACTACTGATGACTCACCAATAGAAGCAAGTTTAGTTAGAGCAGCACAAAAAGGAAAATTAGTAACTGTCATTATAGAGTTGCAAGCACGTTTTGATGAAGAGCGTAACTTAAAATGGGCAAAAGAATTAGAATTAGCTGGAGCGCAAGTTGTTTTTGGCAATATTGATATGAAAACTCATGCAAAAATTACACTTGTAACAAGGAAGCAAATGAATTCTGTTGTAAATTACGCACATTATGGAACAGGTAATTATCACCCGAGAAATGCAAGAGTTTATATGGATTTATCTTACTTCACCTGTGACAAAACATTAACAAATGATGCTGCAAAAATGTTTAATTATTTAACTAGTTATTCAGAACCAACCACAATAAAAAAAATAGTATATTCTCCAATAACTGCAAGAAACAAATTAAATGAACTAATTAGAAATGAAATTACAAATGCTGGAAAAAATAAACCATCTGGAATAGTTTGTAAGTGTAATTCTCTTGTTGATAAACAAATTATTGATGAATTTTATAAAGCATCTCAAAAAAATGTAAAAATTGAATTGTTAATAAGAGGAATTTGCTCTCTAATACCTGGTAAAGAAAATCTATCGGAAAATATAGTTGTTAAAAGTATAATTGGTCGTTTTTTAGAACATACGAGAATATATTGTTTTTATAACGGTCATAAATTCCCTCATAGAAAAAATATCTTGTTTATTTCTTCTGCCGATTTAATGCAAAGAAATCTAGATAGGCGGGTTGAAACATTTATTCCTATTGAAAATGAAACTGTACATGAACAAATATTAAATCAGATCTTAATTGCCAGTATGACAGATAATACAAATTCTTGGCAAATGTTAAGTAATGGCAATTATCAGAAAAAAGAAATATCAAGCAAAGAGAAAAAATTTTCCTCTCACAATTTTTTTATCAAAAATCCAAGCTTGTCTGGGAGGGGTTCAGCAAAACTCAAATCTAGAGCTAAGTCTAATTTAAAAATTGGAAAATAGAATTTAATCCCACTCACAATAATTGGACATAAGCAGGAAGAAATAATACTGTGAGTGGTAAAAAGTATTTAAATTTTATTTTTTACAGACGTATTAATAGAATATTAAATTTTTATAAATTAAACTAATATTTAAATTTATTAGTTTTCAAATAAATTTTTTAGTTCTTTCAATTTAATAAAAATTGAGTCTCTTACTTCTCTAAATTTATCTAATTGGTTTGAACTAAAATGATCTGATGCTGGATCATCAAATGGTATTGAAAATATCTGAGCTTTGGAATTTAAAACTGGACATACCTCTTCTTTACAAAGCGTAAAAACGGTATTTAATTCATCTCTAAATTTTATGTCTAAACTTTCAAAATCTTTTGAATAATGTTTTGATATATCAATATCGATTTCACCCATAACCTCGATAGCATTGGGATTAACTTCTTTGGGCACTGATCCTGCACTTTGAATGATACAATTAGGATATAATTTTTTTGCAATTCCTTCAGCCATTTGACTTCTTGCTGAATTAGCAACACACATAAAAAGAATATTTTTATTTTTCATGTCAGCAAATAAATATATCCAAAAATAAATAGTGGGAGTTGTAAACCAAAGTTTGTGAGCAGAGCTCTATCTTTTGTCATATAACCAACAATTGACCAACCAACAGCACCTGTACCGTGAATAATTATGTTAATTGGATACGCATTTAAATTGGTTAATAATATTCCTGATAAAATTAACGCGGTGCTAAACCACTTAATTCTATTAATTGATAAATCTGTCATATCTTCTCCTAAATTCTATAGATTGCGAATATTACACTTTACTTAAAGATAAAGATATTAATCAAATTGTAACAAAAATTTAACATTTCTTTCTTTTTTTTTGAAAAGTTCTATAAGCACGCCATGTTTGGATTAAAAAGTGCATCATTATTTGGTGATACCAAAAAGCTTGAAAGAGAAATTGATGAGTTTGTTGATATTGTCTCTGAAGTGGGCTTAGTATTTAAATCGATAGTTCCAACTTATCTCAATCATTCCGCCAATGGTAAATTTGAGGAAATGGTTGAAAAAGTTAAAGAAATGGAAAGTAAGGCCGACAAAATTACGAAAGATGTTGAGCATACTCTTTATGAAGAAACACTAATCCCAGATGCAAGAAGTGATGTGTTACGACTTCTAGAACACATCGACGAATTAATTGGAATGTACCAAGGAAATTGCTATCACTTCTCTATTCAAAAACCTAATTTTCCAAAAGAATTTCATGAAGATCTTATTGAGTTAACAGAGACTGTTGTAAATTGTGTTGAGTCACTTTGTTTGACTGTCCGATCATTTTTTAGAGATATTAAATCTGTTAGAGATAATGCTCATAAAGTAACTTTTTATGAAAAAGAATCTGATATAAAATTTAGTGCACTTGCAAGAAGAATTTTTGATTCTGAATTACCTCTAGATCAAAAAATGCATCTTCGATATTTTGTAGAAAAGATTGATCGTATTTGTGATCAAGCAGAAGACATAGCTGACGAGGTTCAAATTTACGCTATTAAACGCTCCGTTTAATTTTCAATGGAAATTACAATTCTAATTTTTTTATTTGGTGGTCTTTTTTTAGGTTGGTCACTTGGCGCCAATGATGCAGCAAATGTTTTTGGAACTGCTGTTGGAACACGAATGGTTAGTTTCACAAGTGCAGCAATTATTTGTAGTGTCTTTGTTATTCTAGGTGCAATTATTAGTGGAGCAGGAACAACAGAAACTTTAGGTAAGTTAGGTGCTATTAATGCATTACCTGGTGCCTTTGCAGCATGTGTGGCTGCAGGCATATCCGTTTATTTAATGACCAAAGTTGGCTTGCCTGTTTCTACAACGCAAGCGATCGTTGGAGCAATTGTTGGTTGGAATTTATACACGGGATCTTCGACTAATCTTCAAGTTTTAATTACTATTTTAGGAACATGGATACTCTGCCCTATCATTGCAGGAGTTATTGCAATGGGTTTATTTACTTTTACAAAAAGAGTTATACTCAATAGAAAATTACATATTCTCAGACTTGATGCCTATACAAGAACAGCTTTACTTTTAGCGGGTGCTTTTGGTGCTTATAGTTTAGGTGCAAACAATATTGCTAATGTAATGGGTGTCTTCGTACCTATATCACCGTTTACTGATGTTACTATTGGAAATTTATTCGTCTTTTCCTCAAAAGAACAACTATTTCTGCTGGGTGGTTTAGCCATAGCTGTTGGTGTTTTTACTTACTCGAAAAGAGTTATGTTTACCGTGGGTAATGATCTCTTAAAAATGACACCAGTGGCAGCATTTATTGTTGTTATATCGCATTCTATTGTTTTATTTTTATTTGCATCCCAGGGCATAAGTGCTTTTTTACAATCTATAAATCTTCCTTCTATACCTTTGGTACCAGTATCAAGTTCCCAAGCTGTTGTTGGTGGCGTAATTGGAATTGGTCTTTTAAAAGGAGGAAAAGAGGTTCAATGGTCAATTGCAGGAAGAATTTCTTTGGGTTGGATGACGCTACCTATAATTGCAGCTTTAATTTCTTTAATTGTTTTATTTATTCTAGAAAATATTTTTAATTTAACGGTCTCTTTTTAATTAACTGCTTGATAAGAAAAAATAAAATCTTCTTGGATTTTTGACTCAATAGCTCCTTTTCTTCTTGATCGTACTAGATCAATAGCTTCTTGTTTTTCATAATTAAATTCAACAAGTAAAATCGCAGCTATAGTGCCAGCTCTTCCTTTTCCTCCACGGCAATGTAAAACTATATTTTTACCATCTATCAATTCGTTCTTTAATAAAACTTTTGTTGTTTCCCATTTATATTTAAAATCTTTATCTGGTGCTCCCATGTCATAAATGGGTAAATGGTACCAATGTAATTTATGTTCATAAATATTTTTGACAAACAAAGTTTTATCACACAATTTTTCAAATTCGCTATCTTCAACAAAAGAAGTAATAGAACTACAATTATTATTTTTAAATATTTCTAATTCGTTTGCTAAAATTGTTTCTTCAAATAAACCATTAGAGTTAAGGCCTGGAAAAGAAGTTAATATAATTTTGCCTGCAAATGACTTAGAGTCAATAAAATCATAATTGCTAAATTGCATTTACGCTTGTTTAGCTAAAAAAGACTGTCTTGCTTCTTCTAAATAGGGACGAAAATGTTCAACATCGGGAGTTTTTTTATCTAGAATTTTTGCTAAATCATCAAATCTTCTAAGCTCTACTGCTTCATCCATAAAAGGTTTGCTTATAAACACATCTGCTTCTTCTTTTGTGAAAGGACCACCTTGAACTTTTAACGAAAGTTTCGATGCTTCTGATAGACTATCATAATAACCTTCTTCAACACTTGATAAATATCTTTTTGAGTCAACATGTGCTCTAATTGGTAAAATAACATCCTCACCAAAATATTTTTTTAAAAAATCAGCACCTAAGTTTTCATGATGACCATCTTTCCCTTCATGAATGGGATCGCCGTCCTCATAGATAAGGTGGCCAACATCATGCAGTAATGCTGCAGCAATTGTTGGTCCTGGTAATTTATGTTTTTCAGCAAGTTCAGCACATTGGAGTGCGTGCTCAAGCTGGGTCACATCCTCATTACCATATTGAATATCAGCACCTTTTGTTTTCAAAAGATGTAAGAGATAGTCTACAATATTTTCTTCCATTCTCATTTATAATTAACTTATTAGAAAATAAATTCAATTCCAACTTTAATAAGATTGATCAAATTTATAATAATATTTATTAAGTAAATATTTAATGGATAAAAAATTATTAACCCCTGGGCCTCTCACGACATCGATGTCAACAAAAGAGGCTATGCTTCATGATTGGGGTTCGAGAGATACAAAATTTATTGATCTCAATGCATCAATTAGAGATTCCCTTGTTAAATTAATAGACGGTGAAGATAAATATCAATGTGTTCCAATGCAGGGAAGTGGAACTTTTGCCGTAGAGTCGATGGTAAGCTCTCTTACTCAAAAAGATTCTAAAATTCTGATTCTGATCAACGGTGCTTACGGACAAAGAATGAAAAAAATGTGCACATATTTAGGGAGAGATTTTATTGAATATGAAGTTGCTGAACATGAAGTACATGACATCAATAAAATTGAAGAGTTAATTGATAGAAACAACTTAACACACGTCTTTGCTGTATATTGTGAAACAACATCGGGTATTTTAAATCCTATTGAAGACATTGCAAAATTGGTTGAAGGGAAAAATTTATCGTTATTCATCGATGCAATGAGTGCCTTTGGTGCATTACCCTTAAGTTCTAAAACAATTACTTTTGATGCTGTAGCCGCTTCATCAAACAAATGCTTAGAAGGTGTGCCAGGTGTTGGTTTCATTCTTGTTAAAAATGAAGTTATTCAAAATGCAAAAGGTAATAGTCACTCACTAAGTCTAGACTTGTATGATCAATGGCAAGCAATGGAAAAAAATAAACAATGGCGATTTACACCTCCTACACACGTATTAGCTGCATTCAATCAAGCGATTGAGGAACATAAAGAACAAGGCGGTGTAGAGGGAAGAGGTAAAAGATATAAAAAAAATTGTGAAATTATTTGTAATGGAATGAAAGAGTTGGGATTTGAGCAACTACTTCCTGATAATTTGCAAGCACCAATTATTATTACGTTTAAACAACCTAATGATCCTAAATTTAACTTTGATAAATTTTATAATGCTCTTAGTGAAAAAGATTTTTTAATTTATCCAGGAAAACTAACAGTGGCAGAAACTTTTAGAATTGGGTGTATTGGTAATTTAGATGAACAAGACATGATGGATACAATAAAAGCTGTAAAAGAAGTCGTTACTGAATTGGGATTAACATTAAACTAACAAAATAATGACAATAGAAATTGAAATACCTTTAGTTAAAGCAACAAATGAAAATCTTAAAGGATATGGGTATTTAATCGATAGTTTTGAAAATAGTGATATTGAAATTGTTACTTGGCCAAAACAAGGATGGCGCGACATAGAAGAGGGAACAGGAAATGAAGGTGGAACTACCGAAGGTTCTTTTGATACCTGGTGGCAAGGTGACGTGCTTTATGGGCAAAATAATGCTGTTCAACATAAGAGCGATTATGAAGTAGATGGAAAATATATACTGGGTTATGCCAATAATCCTGATCAAGAATTACAAAAAGATAAATATACAGATCCAACAAAAATTTTTTTATGGCATGCAAATTATCATCCTGATGGAGGTCAGCTTTTCTTTCCTGAAGAAAATAAACCATTTATTTGTCCTTTAGCCTTACCGACAGACGACATTGAACCAGAACATTTTAAAGCATTTTATTGTGACGGATCAAAAGGTTTGTATATTCATCCAAATATTTGGCATGAAGGGGTGTTTCCAGTTACAGAAAAACAATCGTTTCAAGGAAAACAAGGTAAAGTACATGCAAGAGTTAGCATCGACTTAAAAGAGGAATTTAATAAGTATATTTATTTTAAAACTGCGATCTAATTATAAATTTATATTTAATAATGAAAATTATTCACCTTTCAGACCCTCATATTTATATAGATAAGATTCATGGCATAGATCCTGTCAGTAAATTTAAAAAAGCATTAACTCATATAAAAAATAATCATGGTGATGCAGATTTATTTGCCATCACTGGTGATATTACAGACTTAGGTGATAAAGATTCTTATCAGTTATTTTTAAAAATAATTGATGAAGCAGGTCTGCCGAAGAATTTAAATCCTCAACTAATTATAGGTAATCATGATAACAGAGATGAATTTAAAATAAACTTTCCTAATATTGAAACCGATCCAAATGGATTTATTCAATACTTTAAGGATATAGATAATAAACGTTTAATTTTTATAGATACTAATCTGATTAACACTCACCAAGGACATTATTGTGAAGAGAGGCAAGAATGGTTAAATAATATTTTAAGTAAGACTAATACGGATACGTACATCTTTATGCATCATAATCCACTGGCATTAGTAAAAGAGGAAAGTGATGGAATAGGATTACAACAAAAAAAAGAGTTTCAACAAATTTTAACTAAAAATAATAAGATAATAAAACATATTTTTTTTGGTCATCAACACATTACAAGTTCTGGCTCTTATTGTGGTATTACTTTTTCCTCCCCAAGAAGTACTTGGTCTCCTCTAATACCTAACTTCTCAAATGAATATCGTTTAGGAACGGCTAATACAGATACAAATTATAATGTTGCAATAATTCGATCTGACGCCTTAATTATTCATACAGAGGATTTTTTAAAAACAGAAGTTAATTGGTTTAAATAAAAAATTATTTTTTTTCGATTACAAATATTTCATTATTGAAATAAAGGCCTTTATTTTTCGCAACAATGTTTTGAACAATTTTTTCATAGTTTTTTGTTTTTTCTACCTTCATTACTTTATCATCATCCATTTGATTGACATATATGGAAGCATTCCAAGCAGAAAAAACTAATGATGTAGCTATGCCTCCACTGATTTCTGTTGGTAGAGCTCTCAATTTACATTTAATAATTCTTTTTTCTCCAAAAGATAAACTACTTAATAAATCTTTATCTAAATTTTTCTTAAGATAAGAAATGATACTATTTCCAAGAGAAGGAAAAGGGTCCTCTTTTGGCCAAATTTTACGAATTATTTCATTAGCAGGATCTTTTCCTGAAGCATGAATGGTTAATAATTTCCCTTTTGATTTTAACGCTCGAATCATTGGTTCGATAACGTATTTTGATTTCTTTTCTGCTGAAATTCTTGAACGATAAGGCTGTGAAGCAATAATAAGATCAAATTTATTATCTGATTTTTTTTTGGTAGGAATTAATTCATTAACATTAAATTCTTGATCTTCGCGGTAGATAACCATGACTGAAGGCTCTTTATAAGTATGGTTACCTGACTTTTTATTAATTTCTATATTCCATTTTTTTTCTAAAAATTCATTTTGTTTTCTTAATTGTTGAGCAAATTCAAGAGAAGTGTCACCTTTTAATTTAATAATATTCCAATTAATTTTTTTCTGTTTAACTTCATTTTTTGATTTTAGGTTTGCGGCTTCAGCGTAGTGTAGATTTGAAATGACAAAAACAGTATTCTTATGTTCAACAAACCTATCGGGTAATTTTTCTAGACCTAATCTTACATCTTCTATGCTTATTTCTTTTGTGCAAACTAATAAAGGTACGTTAGGCCTGGCCTCGTGGCACTGACGCATAACATTCATAAGTAAGGAACCATCACCCATACCAGCATCAAATATTTTTATGCCAGGTTTTTGAGGTTTAATTTTATTTACGTGAGGGCGTATCGCATCGGCAATTTGATTTTTTTCATTTGTTGTTGTGACAAATAATAAATATTTTTGTCTGTTATCATAAAACCTAAAATTTTTTTTCATTACTAATAAAGTCCCATTGATTTAGCAGATGAGATAAAGGCTTCTTTATTGCCAATAAAGTTTTTACCTCGTTCCCCTAAAAACGCATCATCTACTATATTATTCCATTCTTGAACAGGAACTTTTATTTCATTTAAGTTAAGAGGAACCTCTAAAGAACGCATAAATTCACTCAGATGATTTGCAGCATTCTCAAGATTATTATTAAAAATTAATTTTAGTCTCTCCTCAGCTACACTATCAATTCCAACCATACTTTTAGTAATCATGGGTAAAGTAAATGAACAAGCAATACCATGCTGAATACCGTAATTGAGTGTCACGGGGTATGATAGATTATGCGCAATAGCAGTTTTTGTATTGGAAAACGCTAAACCAGCATGAACACACGCCAATGCAATGTTTGAACGTAATTCAATGTTTCTTAAATCTTTAGCGAGAAGTGGTAAATTTTCTAATACTAATTTTGATGCTTGTATTGCATGTGAAGCAGAAACTGGGTTTGCATTAATATTCCAAATACTTTCCATTGAATGAGAGAGAGCATCTAAACCTGTTGAAATGGTCAAGCCTAAAGGTTTATCAACCATAATAGATGGATCGATAATTGCTTTTTCTGCATAAAGAAATTTATGCGCCAAAGATAATTTATTGTTTTTTTCTTTATCCCATATTGTGGCCCAACACGTAAGCTCACTTGATGTTCCTGAAGTTGTAGGTATTGCAATAATCTTGATTGGATTTTCGACTCTTGGATTTTTCTTATTACGAACGAAATCTGTTAGATATTCTTGTTTATCTTTAAATGCAGCAATTGCTTTAGCTGTGTCTGTAACAGAGCCACCACCTATAGCTAAAATATAATCTACCGATTCATTGATTGAAGAAAATTTTTTTTGTAGCTCTAAAATATCCTTATAATCTGGATTAGGCTGAACATCCGTCATAATGGATAGTGGTGGATTTGAAGAAGATTTTAATTCATCGCTATATTTTTTAAAAATTTCTTCTGGATGAGTGATTATGATGTAGTTCTTATTTTTAAGAGCATCATGTACTTCTTTAAATCTATTTTCTCCAAAGATAATTTCAACAGGATTAAAATAATTCCACATTACATTAAATTGATTTTGCCGCTTTAGTTAAAATTGTCATTTTCTCAATTGCTTGTTCTCGTGTAAAGAAACCTAAACCACAATCTGGTGCAGCTATTAAGCGGTGTTCATCAATATGTTCAAGTGAATCTTTGATACGAACTCTTACCTCTTCAACAGACTCCATTCTACTTTTTGCAATATCAATAAATCCAAAAATTACTTTTGTTTTAGTAAATTTTTCTAAAAGATTTAAATCATTATGCCTATGTGAATCTTCTAAAGATACTTCATCAATAGTTGAATCATCTACAAGTGATGCAATTCTATCATAAGCATTTAGATCAGCCTTTTTATACCCTTCTGAATCTAATGAGTTAGGATAACCACAACAAATATGGCAAACGCGTTGCACTTCTTTAGGAATACCATGCATCATTCTTTCTAAATTTTCCATACCGTAAGAATGAGCTTCATCGGGCTTTCTAGCAAATACTGGTTCATCAATTTGAATATACTGACAACCTGCATCTACAAGTGCTTTAACTTCTTTATTGAGGGCTAATGCTAAATCAAAACCAAGTTTTTTCATGTCATCATAGTAATTGTTGGCAATTGAATCTGTAATTGTCATTGGTCCAGGTAGCGTAATTTTAACTGGGTTTTTTGTAAATTGTTGTGCACTCTTCCAGTCTAAATGCATACGTATTTCTTTACTTGAAATTGGTGCAACAATAGTTGGAAGGTCAGCTTCGAACGCGCCTTGTCTTACTGACTTATGTGTAACTTCCTTAAAACTTACACCATTTAAAAATCGACATTGATATAATACGTAACTCTCACGTCTGACTTCTCCATCTGTTGGAACATCAATACCCGCATTTACTTGATCAGTTATAACTTCTTTAATTGCTGCTAAAAATAATTTTTCAGCATCTGCACCTGCAGACTCTAATGCTTTTTCATATGCGCCAGGTGACCAATTTGATAATAATCCTTTTGACGCTTTTCTCTCTTCTTCTGATTTTGTCCCTAAAAACCAATCTTGAATAGGTGTTTGTTTCGGTTTTGGATAAGCACCTATTGTAGTTGTTGTAAGAGGCATCTATTTTTACTCCCATTTAAATTTAAAATAAAACAGCGGCTTTTATAAAGCCGCTGTAATAAAAAGTTAATAATAAATAATCTCAAATTACATAAGATCGTTTATTTCTTCCATCATTTCTTCTTGGAGATCACCCATATCATCAGCGTCGCCTGTAGCAATTTCTTCTGTGTAATCATAGATTACCTGTGTAACAGCTAATCCATTTTCTCCAGGATATGCAAACCAATCTGCAAGAAGTGGAAGTTGTTCAACTGCAGTAAGTTTATTAGGGTTTTTACTATAGAAATCACCTAATAATTCATTCGCTGCTTTGTTTGGTGGAACATATCCAGTTGTTTCAGCAACTAATGCAGCACCGATACCTGATGTAATGAACTTTAAGAAAGTCCATGCAGCATCAACTCTTGCTGGATCATCAGATGTAGACACTAACATTGCAGCGTTTCCACCTGCTGGTAATCTTGCTGGTGTTCCATTGTTAACTCCAGCCATTCCAGGGAATGGTGCAGTTTTTAAAACAAAGTCTGCCTTTGCAGCATTAACTGAACCCAAGCTTGAAGTAGACCAGAACATCATACCAATAGTACCTGCGTTAAACGCAGCTTGACCATCAGCAATTGAATAGTTTGGCATATTACATCCGCTCATGATTGCTTTCATTTGCTCTAACGTTGCAAGTCCTGCATCACCACCCATATTTACAGCTCCATCTTTAACCATTGGAACATTCTGAGTGTGCATTAATGCTTGGTGGAACCAGTTACCTGTGATGTTCCAACCAAAGTATAGAGTTCCTTTACCTGCTGCTTCCAATTTATTACATGCTGCAATAACTTCGTCCCAGTTAGTTGGAATACTATTTACACCTGCTTCAGCTAATAAATCCATGTTATAATATCCAACTGGCGTTGATACAGAAAATGGTAATCCATAAACTTCACCACCAAATGTTGAAAGACTTAACATAGCAGAATGGTAACCATCTTTTTCAAAAGCAGCTTCTTTTGCAATAAATGGCTCTAAAGACTTAGCAATACCTTTGTCAACTAGAGGTGCTTGTCTGTTAAGACCTTGCATTGTTACATCTGGTAAATTACCTGAAGTAGACTCTCTGAAGATTGTTGCAGTTGCATCCTCATAGTTTTCATAAGTTGCTCTAAATTTAACTTGAATATCTGGATGTGCTTTTTCAAACTCTGGCATAATAGCTTGAAAAGTTACATCGAATAATCCTGAATAAGGATAAGCTACTTCTATTTCAATAGACTTAGCTGAATTAACAGAACCATAAAAACCAAAAGCTAATACGGCAGCTAATCCTGTAATTAATTTTTTCATTTAATCCCTCCGATTCAAATATAATAATTAATCTAACACGTAGCCTCAAAGGGTTACAATTTTATTACGAAAATATTACTAAAAAATAAGCTTATTTTTCCACAGCATTAAGAAAAATTAGAGAAAAACTGGTTTATTTACCAAGGTAGCGAAAAGGTTTTTACATTAGTAAAACTTTTCATTGCTTCAATAACACCCTCTTTGTAACCAAGACCTGAATCTTTAATTCCTCCAAAAGGAGACATTTCAATTCTATAACCTGGAACCTCCCAAATATTTACCGTACCAACATTTAAACCTTGAATATATTTTTTTGCTCGCATGAAGTTATTTGTACATACACCAGATGATAATCCGAATGCGGTTGAATTAGATATTTTCATTACAGCTTCATCGTCATTAGGCACACGAATGATTGGGATAACTGGACCAAATGTTTCTTCTAAAACTAATTCACTTTTAGGATCAACATGATCTACAACTATTGGAGGTAACAAAGCACCCTTTCTTCCAGGGTGATATAAAATTTTTGCACCGTCTTCTTCAGCCATAGAAACTCTTTTATCAAAAAGTTCTGCAGCTTGAGCATTAACAACTGTACCTAAGTCTGTTTCCATATTCATAGGATCACCAAATTTAATTTTCTTAGCACGCTCAAGAGCCATTTCAACAAATTGATCTGCAATAGATTCTTGAACCAGTATTCTTTTAACAGCAGTACAACGTTGACCAGAATTTTTCGTTGCTCCCGTAACAGCTAGCTCAACAGCTTTTTTAAGATCATCACCGTCTAAGTCATTTAAAACAATTAATGGATCATTACCACCTAGCTCAAGAACTGTTCTTTTGTATCCAGCTTGTTCAGCAATTAACTTTCCTACACCTACACTGCCTGTAAAAGTAATTAGATCAATGTTTGGATTCTTGATCATTTCAGATCCGATATCTTGAGGCCATCCAGTTACAACTGAAAACATTTCGGGTGGCAAACCTGCTTCATATAAAACATCAGCGAGTACCATTGCTGTTAAAGGTGTTAATTCTGTTTGTTTACATACAGTACAATTATTTGTTGCAATTGAAGGTGCAATTTTATGCGCTACCATATTCAAAGGATGATTAAATGGAGTGATTGCTGAAATTGCAGTTAAGGGCTCTCTTATGGTAAATATTTTTCTCGCTTTTCCATGCGGAGTTAAATCACAAGAAAATATTTCACCATCATCATGAATACAAAGTTGAGCCGTTAATGAAAATACATCGAAAGCTCTTCCTACTTCGTATAAAGAATCTTGTTTTGAGATACCAAGCTCTAAAGTAATAATATCAGAAATTTCTTCTTTTCTTTTAACAAGTACTTCTGCAGCAGTTTGAAGAATTTTTTGTCTCTCATATCTTGTAAGTTTAGGCTGATAATTTGCAGCAATATCTAAAGCCTTTCTTGCATGCTCTGCAGTACCGGCCGGGACCGTTCCGATTACTTCACCTGTAAAAGGGTATTCAACATTTATTGTTTTATCTGAAGTAACTTTTTCTCCAGCTATACGCATTGCTTCATTAATCATTTTTTTGTGCATCATAAGGCTCCGTTAATTGCATAGTAAAATGCATCATAGTTATATAATTGTTTGCTAGTATCTAAATTTTGCAATTTTAAATTTGATATGAATGGCACTTCTCTTTCATGGAGTCCTCCATGAGAACGTAAAGGTTCATTTAATCCAGAAAGATTGTGTTTATCTTCTGATGAACCAATAGTCATAAATTCTGAAGACATACATATAATATCACCCATTCTATCTGGAGGTAAATTATAAGTAGAGCATCCTTCGTCTTTTGTTAAAACAACTTCTATATCTTTTATTTCTTTAATAGCATTTACAACTGAATCTACCTTGCTCTTGTCTTCTAAATAAATTGTTGCAAAAGAACCAAGTGAACCATGATGAACGACATATGGATCTGTAATTGGTAGAATAACTTTAGCCATGTTTGGTTCAAATTTTTTATCTAAATAATCTTGTAAAAATATTGCATTAGGTGAACCATCTTCTTTTGATTTTGGTTTCATTCCGTGATCTGCTGTGATGATTATAGAAACATTCTCCTTATTTAAAAGACCAATATATTTATCAAACATTGCATAAAATTTATTTGCTGTTTCGTTTCCCGGCGCATATTTGTGTTGAATATAATCTGTAGTCGATAAATACATGATATTTGGTTTGAACTCTTCAAGAAGCTTTACACCTGCAGCCATTACAAATTCAGAAAGTCCTTCAGAATATACTTCTGGCACTGGCATCCCCAACCAATCGTTTACATTATCTATACCATTGAGATCTTTTGTTGCTTGATCAGATTTTTCAGCAGAAAAACAAATAGCTCTCTCATCATCAAAACTTAATCCGTTTCCTAAAAGTGTTCTCAACTTGTCTTTTGCAGTAACAAGAGCAATTTTAGAACCAGAATTGTAAAATTTTTCAAAAATAGTTGGTGCTCGCATATATTTTGGATCATTCATCATTACTTCTTCACCAGTCTCAGGTGTATAAAAGAAGTTTCCGCATATACCGTGTACAGAACTTGGTTGGCCTGTTACAATCGAAATGTTATTTGGATTTGTAAAACTTGGAATAGCGCTGTGAACAAGTAGGTTTTCACCACTTGCAATTAATTTATCAAGATTTGGTGTAAGATTAGATTTTGATGCTTCTTCGAGATACTCTTTTTGACTACCATCAAGGCATATAACAATAGCAGTTTTTGAGAAAGAGCTTGGATATTCTCTTTTATTAATTTCTAAATTATCGGACACAAATTCAACTAATATATATTATTAAAAATACAAATTTATAGTTATCTGGTAGTTAAACTCAATCATAATTTGAATATTTGTTAATAAAATTGAAATAAAACTGAAATAAATAGATTTAAAATATTCTCAAATTTAATAAAATTTTGTAGATTAAAGTTAAGATACAGGGGGAATGAGTGGGAACAATATCGCTTAAAAATATTTCAAAGTCATTTGGGTCTACACAAGTACTTAATAATTTGAATGTTGATATAAACGATGGAGAATTCTTAACATTAGTTGGTCCATCTGGTTGTGGTAAATCTACATTACTTAGAATAATTGCAGGATTGGAACAGCAGACTTCAGGTGATGTATTAATAGATAATAAAAATGTAAATAGAGTTAGAGCTAGTGAAAGAGATTTGGCAATGGTATTCCAGTCATATGCTCTTTATCCTCATCTCACAGTAAGAAGAAATTTAGAAACCCCATTAAGACTAAGGGATTATAATGCATTTGAAAGACTGCCCTTGATTGGTAATTTTTCTCCAAGCAAAAAAGAGAAGACAGAATCTATAAATCAATTAGTAAATAAAACTTCTGAAACTCTAAAAATTTCAGAACTATTGGATAGAAAACCAGGACAATTGTCAGGTGGTCAAAGACAAAGAGTTGCTCTTGGTCGTGCTATGGTTAGAGAGCCTGTTGCCTTTTTAATGGATGAACCTCTTTCAAATTTAGATGCGGCTCTGAGAGTTCACATGCGATCTGAACTATCTGAGCTTCATAATTCACTTAAAACTACTTTTGTTTACGTAACACATGATCAAGCAGAAGCATTAACTATGTCCTCTAGAATGGCTGTTATGATTGATGGAAATTTATTACAACTAGATACGCCTCAAGAAGTATATGACAATCCTTCCTCATTAAGTGTGGCTCAATTTGTTGGAAGTCCAAAAATAAATATATTTAAAGGAACTGCGGACTCTGGTGGGACGGTAAGTTTTCTCAACGTTAATCTTAAAAGAAAAAGTTCTGAAAGTAATACAGATTTACATATTGGTATTCGACCAGAACATTTAGAAATTACAAATGAAAGTAATGAAAATACATTTAGTGGAACGGTTGCATATAGAGAAAATTTAGGTTCAGATATTTTCTTTCATGTAAATATTGAAGACGGTTCAAATAAAATAATTGTAAGGGGCTTACCACAATTTACACACCAAATTTCAAATGGTTCTAGTGTAAATATAAAAAGAGTTTCAGATAAAGCATTACTATTTAATGAAGCTGGAATGAGAGTTCAATTTACTAATGCATAATTCAAAAGCTCACATATGGTTTATTGCACCAGCAATCATACTGATGATAATTATTTTAATCTTTCCTCTTTTTCTTGCAGGAGGAATTTCTTTTACTGACTATAATTTAGGAAACAAAACATTCGAGTGGGTTGGACTAGAAAATTATGACAAAATGTTCAATCGAAAAACATATGTCAAAATGATTTGGGCCACAGCGACGTATGTTATTGTTGTCGTTCCAATTTCTGTTGTACTTGGATTATGTGCTGCTATGCTCTTAAATTCACTAAGGTTTGGCGCTGATATATATAAAACAATTTTCTTTCTTCCAGTTATGGCAACTCTTCTTGCCATGGCAATTGCATGGGAATTTACTCTTCATCCAACATTAGGAATTGTAAATAGTTTTTTAGCAAATGGATGTGGAGGAGTTAGAGAATTCATTCTTGGTTTTCATTGGTTACCGTGGGTAGACTCACAAGAAAGCTGGTATGCTGTAGCATGTGCAAACAACATGGATTTTCCATATTGGTTAAAACAAAAAAATACTGCGATTTGGACAGTATGTTTCATAGGAATTTGGCAGGCTTTTGGTTTTAACATGGTTTTATATTTAGCTGGCTTAACAAGTATACCAAGAGAGTTATACCAAGCTGCAGAAATGGATGGAGCTAAATCTACCTGGGAGCAATTTAAACTTGTTACATGGCCAATGCTTGGTCCAACAACATTGTTTGTTGTTACTATTACTACAATTAGAACGTTTCAAGTATTTGATACCATCGAAATACTTACTAAAGGTGGTCCATCAAAAACAACGTATGTCATGATGTATGCAATCTTTGAAAAAGCTATTCAACAAAACTTAACAAGTATCGGTGCAGCAATCACTGTTGTCTTTATTGGATTTATTCTTGTGTTAACGTTTTTCCAAAGATATGTCATTGAGAAGAGGGTTCATTATTAATGGAAGCTAAACAATATATTGGGGAAGGTTGGAAGCATGCAATCTTAATTATTGGTGCTATCGTAGTAATGCTCCCTTTTTATATGATGGTTTCAATGTCATTAAAATCTCAGCAAGAAATCCAATCAATTTCTGGTGGTCTCATTGGTGCACAAGAAACTCAAACGTTTCCCGTATGTGTTAAAACTGGTTATTCAGAAGAAACATGTACAATGAAGCCATATCAATACAACTATTGGTTTGCTTTTGAAAAAGCTCCTATTCCTAGATACTTAATGAATGGTGTCATTGTTACTTTATCAATCTTTATCATTCAGGTTTTAGTCGCCTTACCATGCGCGTATGCACTTGCCAAGTTACGGTTTTACGGACGAGAATTTGTTTTCTCGATGGTTTTATTTTGTTTACTCATTCCAGTTCACGGAATTGCGCTTCCATTGTATGTTATGTTGGCCCAAGCAGGATTAGTTGACACCTATTCCGCCTTGATACTTCCCTGGACCATATCGGTGTTTGGAATTTTTTTAATGCGGCAATTTTTTATGACTGTGCCCGATGAATTAATTGATGCCGCCAGGATGGACGGCATGGGAGAGTACGCAATCGTATGGAAAGTAATGCTTCCAACTGCGATACCAGCGTTACTTGCTTTTGCAATATTCTCAGTTGTTGCACACTGGAATGATTATTTCTGGCCTCGCATGGTAATAACAGGAAATAGAGATCTCTTTACTCCACCACTTGGTATAAGAGAATTCAGAGGTGGAATTGATAGTGACGAATTTGGGCCAATGATGGCATCGATAGTTACAGTAACAGTTCCTCTTATTGTTGCTTTTATAATCGCGCAAAAACGATTTATTGAAGGAATTACTTTGACAGGCATGAAGTAAATTCTTATCTACTGATGACATTGTCAGTAAATTTTATTTTTATCTTAATTCTTGTTTCTGCTCTATGTCATGCAGTTTGGAGTGCTATAATAAAATCAAGTAAGAACCCATTATCTTTAATGGGTATAACATCTGTCTTAGAAGTTACTATTTTTTTACCTTTAACATTTACTGTTCCATTTCCAACTTTAGAGGTTTGGTATTTTTTAATTGCAACAGTTATCATTCATGTCATTTATAGATTAAATGTAATTTATTCTTATAGATACGGCGATCTTTCTTACATATATCCAATTTCTAGAGGAAGCTCATGTTTGTTTGTAGCGATCATTAGTATTTTATTTTTAAGTTCTGATATTAGTGTTGCTGGTTTTGTTGGAATATTAATTGTTTGTATTGGATTATTTTTAATTTCTTATTCTAAAAATTTATCTTTTAACTTTAGAGGTTTTGCTCTCGCGATATCAACGGCTATTCTAATTACTGCTTACACTTTAGTTGACGGGGTTGGGGTTAGGCTTTCCGAAAATGGTTTTTCCTATATTTACTGGCTCTTCACACTTAATGGAATACCTTTGCTAATTATTGGTTTGATCTCGAAAGATGGTTTACGAAAAAGAGAAACGTACACCTTTAGATCGGGGATTACTGCTGGTGTCTTTGCAACAAGTAGTTACGCAATAGTTGTTTGGAGTATGCAATTTATAGAAATAGCTTATGTCTCTAGTATTAGAGAAATAAGCATTGTGTTTGCTGCAATTATTGGAATGCTTTTCTTATTTGAGAAGAATGCAAAATCTCGAATAATACCTTCTATTTTAATAGTGAGTGGTATTTCGGTTGTTTATTTTCAAATTCTATAAGGAAAAAATATAGACTTTTTGCACGAAAATTTTATATGACTTTTATGACTGAGGATATTGTGGAAGTAGATCCAAAAACCGAAACTATCTCTTGCGATGGTGGTGAAGATGGTTTAGGACATCCCGCAGTTTATTACACCTTCAATAATGAGAACAAAATTGTTTGTGGTTATTGTGGTAAAATATTTATAAAAAAAGAAGAGTAGAAATGTACAAAGAATCTTGGGGTTTAAAAAGAATATGTCCAATGTGTAGTAAGCAATACTACGACTTAGGAAGAACGGAACTGGAATGTCCTGAGTGTGGTAAAGAAATTGAAGTTACTACTATGACTAGACCAAGACGTGGAAGAAAACCTGGAAGTACTAATGCTGCTCCTTTAACTAATCCTATTCCTCCAAAACCAAAAGAAAAAGATGATGATCTTGATATCGATAATTTGGATTTGGATAACAACGAAGACAATCTTGAGGATGATACTGTTTTATTAGAAGATGAAACAGAAATTGATCCAATAGCCGAAGGTATTAAACCTAAAGAAGACGGCGAAGAAGAATACTAAAATTTCAATAAAAATTTAGAAGATGTTTAAGGTACTACAAAACACTTGGGCCCTTTTTTTTGGCTTTGCTTTAATTAGTCTTGGTCACGGTTTGCAAGGAACACTTATCGGTGTTCGTTCTGTTTTAGAAGGTTTTAGTTTTTTTGCATCAGGGCTTATTATAGCTGGTTATTACGTTGGATACTTAACTGGTGCGTTAACAATTCCAATTTTTTTACAACGTGTTGGTCACATAAGAGTTTTTGCTGCTTTAGCATCGCTTGCTTCTATCGCTATACTATTACACTCAGTATTTGTTCATCCCTATTCATGGATGTTTATACGAATATTAACTGGTTTAAGTCTTGCTGGAATTTATGTAATCATGGAGAGCTGGTTAAATGAAAAATCAACTAATCAAACTCGTGGTCAATTACTTTCCGTTTACATGATTATTACTTTTGTATTTGTTGGAGCAGGACAATTTTTATTAAATTTAGGCGATCCAGCTAAAGTTGATTTATTTATTTTAGTATCAATCTTATTATCATTCGCACTTCTTCCTATTCTTTTATCTTCAACAGAACAACCTAATACAGAAAGTCCTAAATATTTTTCTTTAAGAGAATTTTATACTGTTTCACCTTTAGGTTTTGTTGGCGCATTAGCTACTGGTTTATCGCATAGTGCAGTTTTTGGATACGGTGCAATTTATGCATCATCTATTAATTTAAGCTTATTTGAAATTTCTCTGTATATGATGATTATAACGTCAGCTGGCGCCCTATCTCAATGGCCTATTGGGTATTTGTCAGATAGAATTGATAGACGTATTATTCTTATTGGTGTTTCTTTTATGGCTTCAGGTTTGAGTTTATTTTTTGTTTTTGCAAACTTTATGCCACTAACATTGTTCTTAATTTTTACTGGTCTTTTTTCAGTTGCATGTTTACCAATGTATTCACTTACAGTTGCTCATACAAATGACTTCTTACAACCTAATGAGATAGTATCAGCAAGTGCAACCTTTGGTATACTTATTGGTATTGGATCAATTATCGGACCTTTGTTTGTTTCTGGATTCATGGAAATTTTAGGAGCGGTAGGTTTTTACATCTATTTATTTTTAATACATGGACTGCTAGGACTGTTTGGTTTGTATAGAATGACACAAAGAACTAAACCCCGTGATCTTGAATCGCAATACAATCCTTTACCACGAAATATTAGTCCTGCCGGTATGGAAATGAACCCCGTTACTGAGCCAACTGAGGACGAGTAAGTCTTTTAAATATTCTATGAAGTAATAAGAGAATAATTATTCCCATATAAATGACTGGTTCGGTTTTATCAGCGCGAACTAGAACATAAAAATGCATACTAGCCAGAATGGCTACTGGGTAAATTAAATAATGAATTTTCTTCCATAATTTAAAACCTAATCGTTTAATCATATTGTTTGTTGAAGTGCTAGCAAGTGGGATTAAAAAAAGAAAACTTATAAAACCAAAAGTTATAAATGGTCTTTTTATAATATCTTGTATGATAAATTGCATATCTAAAAAATGATCTAAAACTATGTAAGTGGAGAAATGCAAACAGACATAATAGAACGCAAAAAGTCCAATCATTCTTCGTAATACAACTATCGATTTTAAAGGTTTAATATTTGATAGAGTAGTAATCATAAGAGTTATTATTATTAATCTAAGTGCCATTAGACCTAACTCATCCATTAGTTTTTCAATTGGATTTACTCCAAGATTTCCAGTAACAAATTGGTAAGCCCAGAGTAGACTAGGAAATAGAATTAAAATAAATAAGACAGGTTTACTGCGATTAAAATTTCTTGTTGAAAACATTCATTAATAAAATTTAGTCAAATCTAAATCTTTATAGAGATGTGCTACTTCTTCTTCATAGCCATTAAACATAAGTGTTTCTCTTCTTTTAAACTCTCCAATTCGTCTCTCTGTTCCTTGACTCCATCTTGGATGATTAACATTAGGATTAACATTAGCATAAAAACCATATTCCCAAGGAGCTAAAGTTTCCCAAGATGTTTCAGGTTGAGTATCTAAAAATCTAATTTCCACAATTGATTTAATTGATTTGAAACCATACTTCCATGGAACTACTAATCTGATGGGTGCACCATTTTGATTAGGCATTTCATGACCATACAATCCAGTTGCTAATATTGTTAGAGGATTCATTGCTTCATCCATTCGAAGTCCTTCTCTATATGGCCAAATAATTGTTCTCTTTTGCTGACCTGGCATTTCTTCCGGCCTGAACACAGTTACAAATTGAACATACTTTGCTGAACTTAGAGGTTCGGCCATTTTTATAAGTTCAGATAACTGAAAACCTTGCCAAGGAATAACCATGGACCATGCTTCAACACATCTTAATCTATAAACCCTATCTTCTATTGTTACATTTGATAAAATTTTTTCTAAGTCAAATGTTTGAGGCTTTTTCACAAGACCATCTATTTTTATTGTCCATGGCCTAGGTTTAAAATTTCCAGAATTTAAATGGGGATGTTTTTTATGAGTCCCAAACTCATAAAAATTATTGTACGTTGTGATTTCTTCGTAAGAATTAAGTTTGTCGTTTTCATTTAGATTTTTAGTATAAATAGAAAGATCACTATCGTGGTTTGCAAATGCTGATGAGGTAACCGTTGCTAGCATGGTGCTAGCTAAAGATCCCTTTATAAACTTACGTCTATTTAAATATGTCTTATAGGGCGTGATTTCAGATCCTAAAATTTTCATAATAATAATATATATCTTAAATATTAAAATTGAAGATTTGCTTCAATAATTTTAGCTTTTAAAATGGGAGTTATATTTATTTAGTATTTTTTCTGGCCATGTACTTTTGATAAATTCAAGAATAGACCAAACATCGTCATCTGATAACGCATCATTACCAAGCATTTTACCTTCATAATCAGGATTTGATTTTTTAAAACCATATTTAATGACATGAAATAATTGTGCAGGAGAGTGGTGCCAAGTATGCCCAGTGCCATTAAGAGGAGGTGCTCTTCTATGGCCATCTTCATCTAACGATTTATCCCACTCTTCATGACCTGCTAAATTACCCATATGACACCCTGCACAATTTTCAGCATATAGTTTCATACCTTTAAAAATATCAACTTCTGCTGCATGAATACTATGTCCAATATATAATATTATAAGTACCGAAATTAATTTAAGGGTTTGCATTCTATTTATATAATTTTTTAAATTTATATTTCATTACAAATCTGTCTTTTTTTTTGATAGGATATATCTATGAAAAAATTTCTAATCGCATTTGCCATTTTAACTTCAATAATTGCACTTAACAAACATGCGTACAGTGAAAAAGTTCACGGAATTGCAATGCATGGAACACCAAAGTATGCCAGTGATTTTGAAAATCTAGATTATGTAAACCCAAATGCACCTAAAGGTGGAACGGTAAAATTTGGATCATATGGTTCTTTTGATAATCTTAATAGAGTAGCATTTAAAGGTTCTAAAGCTGCTGGCCTTGGGTATGTTAATGATACGTTAATGAGAAGAGTATGGGATGAAGCATTCTCTCTCTATGGTTTAATAGCTGAAAAAGTAGAACTGCCTGAAGATAGATCATCTATAACTTTTTATTTAAATGCAAATGCAACCTTTCATGATGGCTCACCAATAACACGTGATGATGTATTGTTTAGTCTAGAAACATTTCAAACAAAAGGTACTCCAAATCAGAAAAAAACATATGGCAAAGTTGTTGAAACTCAATTGATTGGAAATGATGGAATAAAAATGATTTTTGAAAATAATGAAGATAAAGAATTGCCTCTTATTATTGCGGGCTTTCTTCCTATCATTCCAAAAAAGTTTTATGAAAATCTTGATGTTACAAAAACATTTTTAGATATTCCTCTAGGCAGTGGTCCATACCAAGTTGATAGTCTCGATCCAGGACGTCAAATAAAATACAAACGCGTTGAAAATTATTGGGCAAAAGATTTACCGGTAAATAAAGGTCTCTATAATTTTGATACAATTATTTATGATTATTACAAAGACTCAAATGTCTTAGTTGAAGCTTTTAAGGTTGGTGAATACGACTTTAGAAGAGAGTACAATGTTAAACGTTGGTTATCAGAATATGATTTCAAAGCTGTCCAGAATGGTGAAGTAATATTGACAGAAATGAATAACGATAGACCTGTTGGAATGAATGGTCTTGTGATGAATACAAGACGTGACATATTTAATAATAGAAATGTAAGACTTGCTTTAAGTTATGCCTATGATCATGAATGGATTAATAAAACGATATATCAAAATGCTTATGTGAGAACAGATAGTTATTTTGATAATTCACCATTGGCTTCTTCAGGCTTACCGTCAAAAAATGAGTTAGAATTGTTGAATGTATGGAAAGATGAAATTCCAGCAGAGGTATTTACAGAAACATTTACTCCACCTATTACAGATGGCAGTGGTAATGACCGTAAAAATTTATTGCAAGCAAAAGAAATACTCGAAAAAGAGGGATGGTTTGTTGAAGATGGAAAACTGGTAAAAGATGGAAAAGAATTCAAGTTTGAGTTCTTGATTGTCAGTCCATCTGATGAGAAAATTGCATTAGCCTATCAAAGTAATTTAAAAAAACTTGGCATTACAATGGATGTAAGAACAGTTGATTCATCACAGTATCAAGAACGTTTGTTAAGTTATGATTTTGATATGATTAAAAGATATTGGGGAGTCAGTTTAAGCCCAGGAAATGAGCAACAATTTTATTGGGGATCAGAAGTTGGTCAAAAAGATGGAAGCAGAAATTATCCTGGTATCAATAGTCCGGCAATTGATGCATTAATTGAAAAACTAATTAGTGCAACAAATAGAGAAGAATTAACAACGGCGATCCACGCACTTGATAGAGTATTGTTATGGGGTCACTATGTTGTTCCTCTTTATCATAGCAACAAAGACAGAATTGCTTATTGGGATTTTTTTGAATACCCAGACGAAATTCCACTTTACGGAATTGTAATTGAGTCTTGGTGGATTAATAAAGATAAACAATAAAATAAGTAATCAAATATTTTTATGAGTCATACAAGAGCTAACATACTCATGTTAATTGCCTCACTTATATGGGGAACAGCTTTTGTCAGCCAAACTACTGGAATGGGAGCCATAGGTCCTTTTACTTTTAGCTTTGGAAGATTCTTTTTTGCTTTTTTAACAGTAATTCCATTTGCGATTTATCTAGAACAACAAAATATTGTTAAAATATTAAGTGATAGAAAAAAAGTTTATCTTTGTTTAGCTACAGGTTTTTTTCTTTTTGGTGGTATGGGTCTTCAACAATACGCTTTACAAAAATCATTAATATCAAATGCTGCTTTTCTTAGTACTCTTTACGTTCCCTTTGTTGGTATAATTTCAAGATTCATAATTAAAAAACAGGTACACTGGATTATCTGGATTGCCATTTTACTTTGTTTGTATGGATCATATCTTTTGTCCTCTAATCAATCAGTTGAAATTCAACAATCAGATTCACTCTTGTTTATTGCTGCTTTGTTTTTTGCCTTACATATTATTTGTATTGATATTTTTATGAAAGAACTCAACAGTCCTTTTTTATTTGGAAGTATTCAGTACTTTATTGTTTTTATTTTATCTATGATCTTAGCTTTTATGTGGGAGGAACCAAAGCTGTCAAATATGCAAATTGAATGGTTTGAAATTTTATATACAGGTATTTTTTCTGCTGGCATTGGATATACACTTCAAATTATTGCTCAACATAAAGCTAATCCTGCTCCTGCTGCTATTATTTTATCAATGGAGTCAGTCTTTGCTGCAATAGCAGGTTGGATACTTTTAAATCAAATTTTAGACACACAAAAAATACTTGGATGCCTTGCAATATTTGTTGGAGTCATTATAGTACAATTAGTACCTATAATAATTAAACAAAAATGAGTAATAAATTAGATGTAGTTGGAATTGGAAATGCTATGGTAGATGCCATAATTCCTTCCAATCAAAGTGAAATTGAAAAGCATGAAATTAATAGAGATTCTATGAATCTTATTGATGAAAACTTAAAAAATAATTTGCATGAAAGTTATTCCATCAGAGAAATGGCAGGCGGAGGTTCCCTTGGTAACTCCATGTTTGGTATCAGCTCTTTTGGCGGTAATGGAAGTTTTATTGGAAAAATTAAAAATGATGAAATTGGAGTATACCTTCAAAAAGATATGATCCGGGAAGGACTAAAATTTCCATTGGGATTTACATCTCCTGATATTTCAACTGGATGTTGTACAATTTTTGTTGAAGAAGATGGAACTAGAACAATGTGTACTTTTCTTGGTGCTGGAACATTAATAGGTCCTGAAGATATAAAAGAGGATGATATTAAAAATCATAAAATTGCATATTTGGAAGGCTACTTGTGGGACAATGAGAATGCAAAAAAGGCTATGAAAAAAATGGTGGATATTTGCAAAGCTGATAATCAAAAAATTGCATTTACTTTATCTGATCTTTTTTGTGTTGATAGACACAGAGATTCTTTTAAAGAATTAATAATTGAGAATGTTGATATTCTTTTTGCTAACGAAGATGAAATCAAAGCAATGGCACAAACAGAAAGTTTTGAAGAAGGTCTAGAGTATGCAAAATCATTAAATATAATTGCTGCTATTACTAAAGGAAGTAGTGGATCAGTTATTGTTTCTGGTAATGACATCACTGAAGTTGCTGCAAAAAAAGTAGAAAAAGTTGTAGATACAACTGGCGCTGGAGATTTATTTGCAGCTGGTTTTTTATTTGGTTATTCTAAAGGTAAAGCAATGGATGAATGTGGTAATTACGCATCAATTGCTGCCGCAGAAATTATTTCTCATTATGGTGCAAGACCTTTAGTAAAATTATCTAGTTTAATTTAGCTAATAATTTATTTTTATTTTCTTCATCACAAAAAGAATACTTAATTGCGTTATGAGTAAGTGAAATAAGTTCTTTTTCATTTAAACCTAAATCTTCCATGACTTTGTATTCACCGTTTATCGTAGCATTAAAAAAAGGAGGATCATCAGAATTGACTGTTACTTTTACTCCTTGATCAAATAATGTTTTCACAGGATGATCTACATAATCTTTGTAAATTTTAGTTGCAATATTACTTGTTGGACAAGTTTCTAGAATAATATCTTTATCAATTATTTCTTTGACTAACTCAGGATCCTCTATTGATCGAACTCCGTGGCCTAATCTTGTTGGATGGAGAAGATTAATGGCATTCCTTATATTTACAGGTCCATCCCATTCACCTGCATGAACAGTAATTGGAAAATTTTCTTTTTTTAACATATCAAATGTTTCAACAAATAAGTTTGGAGGAAAATGCAATTCATCCCCAGCCAGACCAAAACCAACTAAACAAGGATGGGGATTATTTAAAACTTCCTCTGCAGTTCCTTGTACTGACTCTGGTCCTAAATGTCTGATCCCATTCATTATATAACGTGAAACAATTCCAAAATCCTCTTCAGCTTTTTTAGAAGCTTCATAGACTCCTTCAATAAATGAATGGTAAGTCATGCCTTTTTCTTTAGCATGAGTTGAGGAAATCATCGCTTCGACATAAAGAACATTATTAGCGGCACAATCTTTTAAATATTCATACGTTAATTCAAAATAATCTTCTGGCGTATGTATGACAGAAGTAACGATGTCATATTTTTTTATAAAATCATAAAAATCATCCCATTGGTATGCATATTTTGAGCCAAACATTTCTTCAGGTATTTCATGATTATTTCGTTTAGCAAATTTCTTACATAAATCTGGTGTAATGGTTGCCTCTAAATGAACATGAATTTCTGCTTTTTTAACTGAATTAAAAATATTCATATAAATAAAATTACCTATATAATAAAAATATGGAAGCAAGAATAAACAGAAGAAGCTTTGTTTTTGGCGCAAGTTGCTCTTTATGTGGTTCGATGATTTTACCTTCTTGTACACAAGTACCATTAACAAATCGAAGTCAGTTAAATTTATATGATAGCAACCTACCTATAATTTTAATGGGTGGTGGTGTAGCAGGTCTTCCAAAGATTTATCCTAATGAAAAAGCTCTTAATCAAGAAGTTGATAAAACATATTCAAGATTTTTATCAAAAGCTAAAGAAGATAAAATTCTTTTAGATAATACAGATGAATCTAAAAAAATTGAAGAAATTGGAAAAGAAATTTATACCTCTTTAGATACATTTTATATTAATAAGCGTGAAAAAAATCCTGTAGAAAATTTTAACTGGCAATTTGCTCTAATTGAATCTGATACAAAAAATGCATGGTGTATGCCTGGTGGTAAAATTGCTTTCTATACTGGTATACTTCCTGTTTGTAAAAATGATGACGGGATTGCAGCAGTCATGGGACATGAAATTGCACATGCATTTGCTAGACACACCGTTGAAAAATTAACTCAAGCATCTATGATTCAAATGGCTACAATTGGAATATCGCGAAGTAAATACGCAGAACTTTTAAATAAATCTTTAAGAGTTGGTAATGTAGGAGGCAATGTTTACAACTCAGTTGTTAAGTATGGAATTTTCCTTCCTTTTAGTAGAAAAATGGAAAGTGAAGCTGATTATTTAGGCATGGGATTTATGAATCTTGCAGGATTTAATATTAAGGAGCCTGCTAAACTATGGCAAAGAATGATGGCAGGTCAAGAAGGAAGAATGCCTGAATTTATGGGGTCACATCCAAGTCCTGATAATAGATCTAAAAAGTTTCTTGAATGGGAAAGTGAAATTTTAGATAAATTTCCTCAAGTTTAATTTTAGTGTAATAGGTATTTTATGATTGCTGTTGAAGTTAAAGATCTTACTCACTCTATTAATAATAAAAAAATTTTAAATAATATTAATTTTAATCTCAATAAAGATAGTATCTCTTGTATTTTGGGACCGTCAGGTAGTGGAAAAACTACTTTATTAAAACTTATAGCAGGTCTTGAAAAAGTACAGTCAGGGAAAATTATTATTAATGGTGAAGAAGTAAGTAGTACAGCAAAACACTTACCTACAGAAAAAAGAAAAATTGGTTTTTTATTTCAAGATTACGCTTTATTCCCGCATTTGACAGTAAAAGAAAATTTGAGATTTCCAACTAATGCTAAAAATTCAACTAATAATGTTGATGAAATTATTGAATTAATAAAATTACCAAATTCACTAGATAAATACCCACACGAGTTAAGTGGCGGTGAACAACAAAGAGTTGCTCTTGCACGATCTATAATTTCACAACCTGATTTACTATTATTAGATGAGCCTTTTTCAAGTTTGGATTTAAGCCTTCGAGAAGAGGTGAGAGATGATACGTTGCATCTTTTACAAAAATCAAATGTGTCTGTAATTATAGTCACTCATGATCCTTTCGAAGCAATGTTTATCTCAAATCATATAAATATTTTTGATAAATCAGGTTCGATTGTACAGTCAGGAACTCCAAATGATCTCTATAACAATCCAAAAAATTCATATGTTACAGGTTTTTTTGGTGAAACAAATAAATTTGAAGGTGTCGTTAAAGAATCTCACATTTACACACCGGTTGGGAAAATTAAAACACCTGGAAATTTAGAAGGTGAAAAAGTTGTGGTACACATAAGACCTCAAGGTATTAAACTCAACAAACAACCAACACCAGTTAATGGAATTAAGGGAACCGTTATGGCATCAAAATTAATGGGGTCATTTAGTTTTATCCATTTATCTGTTTTAGATAATAATAATGAAGTTGTTCATGTTCATAGCCACATGCCTGCTGACTTTAATCCAAAACAATCGTCTGCAGTCGAGATAGAAATTGATAATGAACAGGCTTACATATTTAAGAATTAAGTTTTAGTTTTTTATTGATTTAGTAATTGTTCTGTTAAGAAAAATTACCGGTCCTAATCCAGCAATAACGATAATTAGAGCTGCAAATGCTGACTCCTCCAACATTTCATCAGAGGCATATTGATAAACATAGGTTGCTAGTGTCTCAAAATTAAATGGTCTTAATAAAAGTGTTATTGGAAGTTCTTTTAAGATATCTACGAAAACTAATATTCCTCCAACTAGTAAATTTGTATACAGCAAGGGTAATATAATTTTTCTTATACTTTTGAAAAAACTCACACCCATTGTTCTTGATGCATCTAATAAGTTTGGATGAATTCTTGAAATACCTGATGTAATTGCTCCATTACCAACAGCTAAAAATCTTATACTATACGCAAATAATAAAATTATAAATCCTCCAACAGCATAACTCATACGAAAATAAATTAAATCATTAAGCCACCCAACAAATACCACTATTCCAACAGCAAGAATTGTTCCTGGAAAAGCATAACCAGAAGAAGCAAAAAATATTAAAATTTTTTGGAAATTATTTGATTTATATGCTCCAACTATAATCATTAATAAGGATAGCAACATAATGAATGATGAAGAAATAAATGCTAAAGATATACTTGATAGTGTTATTTGAAAAATTTCTAAAAAATTTATTATAGAATAACCTTTAATTACAAAATTCAATAAAATTGAAACAGGTATTATAAAACCAAGACTTAAAGGTATTAGGCAAATTAAAAACAATAAAGAATTTTTAACACCAGAAACTGTTTGGGTTGGTGTATAAGATGCGCCACTATATTTTTCATGAAATTTTCTGCTACGCCTACCCAAATACTCTAAAGTTAAAAGTACTATAACAATCATAAATAAAATACTAGAAATCTGTGATGCGCCAGATAGACTATTCATTCCTAACCAAACATTAAATACGCCTAAGGTTAATGTTTCAATTGCAAAATAATCAACTGTCCCAAAATCAGAAATTGTTTCCATTAGTACTAAGGCCAAGCCAGCAATTATACCTGGACGACCAAATGGAATAGCAACATTGAAGAAGGAATTCCTTCCGTAAATAGAACTAGTTTGAAAAAAAGATATAGGTGTCGTTATAAATGATGCTCTAGTCATTAAATATATGTATGGATACAATACAGAAGACATTACCAAAATTGCACCTCCCATTGATCGCACATTTGGAAACCAGTAATCTTTTGAGCTCGTCCAACCAAATATGTCTCTTAGCAATGATTGAAGAGGACCGGCATATTCAAAAAAATCGGTATAAGTATAGGCAATAATATAAGCTGGGACAGCAGCTGGTAATAATAACATCCATTCAAAAAATTTTTTCCCAAAAAAATTATATCTTGTCACTATCCATGCAGTAGTCAAACCAAAGACTAAACTTAATCCTCCAACACCAAACATTAGAATTATTGTATTGGTAAGATATCTGGGCAAAACAGTAGAAAATAGATGTGGCCATAGTGATGTATCACCTAAGATCGCGTAATAAAATATTGAAAAAATAGGGGCGATAATTACTAAAGCAATTATCGCCACAGAATTAGACCATAAATTAAAATTTATCAAAACAGATAACCTATAATTTACCAGCCTACTCTATCAATGATTTTCTGAGCTATGGGGGCAAGTTCTGCTAGTTTTTCAACAGGCAGTTTATCTTCTTTAAATTCACCCCATGATTTTAACTCATCAGTTAATTGCATATCTGGATTAACCGGATATTCATAGTTTATAGAACTGTAAAGGACTTGTGCTTTTGGCTGAGTAAGAAATTCAAGTAACGCAATCGCATTGTCTTTATTTTTAGAGTACTTTATCACACCTCCGCCAGCAACATTAATGTGATTCCCTCTGTCTTTTTGATTAGTAAAAACTAACTCTATTGAGTTAGCCCACTCTTTTTGTTCTGGATTCTTTTCATTAAATTTCATTTTTCCAAAATAATATGTATTCATTACAGCAATATCACAGACACCTTCATAAATTGCTTTTGCTTGAGCTCTATCATTTCCCTCAGGTTTACGTGCTAAATTTGCAACAACGCCTGTAGCCCATTCTTCAGCAATAACTTCTCCATTTGCAGCAATTATTGAAGCTAAAAGTGATCTATTGTAGTCATGGCTGCCAGGTCTTGTACAAATTTTACCTTTCCATTTTGGATCAGATAAATCTTCTATTCTTTTAATTGAGTCTGTAGATACTCTTTCTTTTGATATTGCAACAATTCTAGCTCTCTTTGAAAGTGCAAACCATTTATTATTACTGTCTCTTAAATGATTTGGAATATTCATATTCAAAATATCTGAATTAATTGATTGCAAAATATCCTTTTCAACAAATTGGTTTAACCTTGCTATATCAACTGTTAATACCAAGTCAGCAGGTGTATCTTCACCTTCAGCTAAAACTCTTTCTAGCAATCCTTTTTTTGCATGCAAAACATTTACCTTTATGCCAGTCAATTTTGTAAATTCCTCAAAGAAAGGATCTATTAAAATTGGCTGCCTGTAAGAATAAACATTAACCTCTTTGGCAAACAAGTTTAGTGAAAAAGTAGATGCAATTAGTATCAATAGTAATCTAAAAATAATTTTCATATGACCTTCTTTTTTTTGTGGAGATAATAAATATCTCCACGTTCTATGATTAAGAATCTTATTAAAAATTATCAGAATACGAATGTATATCTATATGAATTTTTTTTTAATATCAGTGTTGTTAAAATTCATAAAATTAGATTTATTCTAAATTTAAAGTTAAAAATGTTGGGGCCACTTTGGGCCCCTATCCAAAACTACTTTATTGAAATTAGTCTAGCTTTTTTTTCTTCTGGAATAATTCTCTCCAAATCAATCGCTAAAAGTCCATTTTTCAATTCAGCATCTTTAACTTTGATGTCTTCTGAAATTGTGAACGATCTTTCAAACTGTCTTGTTGAGATTCCTTTGTGGATTACACCATTACCATTTTCATTAACCACTTTTTCTTTAGGTTTATTTCTAACAGTTAGGTTGTTTTCTTTTAATTCAATCTCAATATCTTCTTTACTATATCCAGCGAGGGCAACTTCAATTTTATAGTTATGCTCATCAACTCTATGAATATTGTAAGGTGGATAATTTGTATTGTATCTTTCTGTAGACTCCAACATTCTATCAAATTCGTCAAAAATCGAGTCAAATCCAACAGAGAATGGTCTTAGAGAATTCCAAACGGATAGGTTTCTAGTCATAATAACTCCTTTATTAAGCAAGTTTATTTTGTCCGCACCCACAATGGCATACAGACAAATATAATGTGGGGATGATTGTGTTTAATTCAAGTCTTTTTATTTCTTTCTTATAAACGATAATCCATCAGATAAAGGCAGAAGAGAGAATTCCACCCTTGTGTCATTTTGTATTTTTAAATTTAAATCACGGATAGTTTTTGTTTGAGAGTCTTGTTTAGTTTCATCTGCCACATCACCGTGCCAAAGCATATTATCAATAATTATTATTCCATTAGAAACTAATAGGTTTAGTGACAGTTCGTAATAATTTGGATAATTATTTTTATCAGCATCTATAAAAATTAAATCATAACTCTGTTGACGGTCTATCATGCTTTGCATTACATCAACACCATCTCCAATAATCGATTCAATTTTTGAGCTCATATTATCTAATTCCCAATATTTTTTTGCTAAGGATAAAAATTCATCTGAATTATCAACAGTTACGATTTTTCCTGACTCAGGTATACCTCTAGCCAAAAACAAAGTACTCATCCCTGTAAACCTTCCAATTTCTAAACAGTTTTTAGCATTGGAAATTTTAGTTATCATTTCTAAAAACTGACCTTGTTCTTTTGCAATCTGCATTTGGGAAACACTACCAAGTTTTAAAGTTTCATTTTCTAGTTCAGTAATTATTTTATCTTCTCGGTAACCTACGCTTTGTAAGTATTGCACAAGTGCTTCATTAATTTCAGTTTGGGTACTCATTAGTTTATGGTTTCAAATATTTCAGATAGTTTGTGAGTTTTTTTATCTGAAATGATGAAACAACGTTGTATTTTATTTATTAAATTATCATCTATATTTTTATTTGAGTATAAACTTAATAAAGGAGTTGTGGAATTCACTTCATCACCAATATTGAGTACATTATCATATCCAACTCCGTAATCTATTTTATCGGTAACCTGTTTTCTTCCACCTCCAAGTTCAATAAGTATAAGGCCTAATTCTCTGGTATGAATTTTTTCTATCCACCCTTCCTCATTACAAAATACATCTTTTCGAACGGAGGTATTTATTAAATCTTTTTCAAAAGATGATAAAATATTTTTTGGTCCACCCAAGGCTGCAACCATCATTTCAAATTTTTCTGCAGCTAGTCCATTATTAATAACCGTATTAATTTTATTATATGCTTCTTCTTTAGAAATTTTATAAATGTTTACTAATAGCGAAGATATTAATTCATTAGTGATCTTCTCTAATCGGTGATCCTTTAAATCATTTTTAATATATTTTATGCATTCTAATATCTCTAGCGTATGACCAGCACTTTTACCTAAGACCTGATTCATATCTGTTAGTATAGCTTCACAATGTAAACCTGCTCCTTTAGCGACTCTTACTAAGGAGTTGGATAAATCTCTTGCTATATCAATAGTGCTATTAAAAGATCCATTACCAACTTTTACATCAAGTACTAAAGATGAAAGACCGCTTGCAATTTTTTTTGAAAGAATAGATGATGTTATTAAAGGTAAAGATTCTACTGTACCTACAATATCCCTTATAGAATATAATTTTTTATCAGCTGGTGCTAAGTTAGAGGTTTGACCAATAATTGCACAACCAACGTCTTTTACAACTTTTTTAAAAGTTTCTAAATCAGGCTTTGTATTGTACCCAGGTATTGAGTCAAATTTATCTAGAGTACCCCCGGTATGACCCAAGCCTCTACCTGAAATCATAGGTACATACAGTCCACAAGCTGCAAGTATTGGTGCTAATATAACACTCGTCTTGTCTCCAACACCACCAGTAGAGTGCTTATCACAAACCAACTCAGAATCTACAATCTCAGACCAATTCAGTGTATCGCCTGAGTTCGTCATCGCCTCAGTTAAACAAACAGTTTCTTCAGGAGTCATTCCATTTGAAAATATTGCCATGCTCATTGCTGCAATTTGCGCGTCTGAAAAAGATCCATTTGTTAAACCGTCTACAAAAAAGTTGATATCTTCTTTTGATAGATCTTGGTTATCTCTTTTTTTTCTAATTATCTCTTGAGGTATCATCGAATTGAACTTCTTGTATAAATTGTTTAATTAAATTTAAAACATTGTTCTCTGCTAAACTTCCATTCTCTAAAGTTTCTTGATGACTTAATTTTGTTTTATTCATACCAGCAGCTAAGTTGGTGATTACACTGATACCAATAACAGGAAGTCCACAATGATTAGCAACTAAAACTTCTGGTACTGTAGACATTCCAACTGCATTTCCGCCTATTACTTTTAAGGCATTGATTTCAGCAGGTGTTTCAAAGTTTGGTCCTGAGTACATACAATAAATACCTTCATAAATTTTTTGATCTATTTTTTTAGCGACTTGCATTAACTGATCTCTATAAAACTTATGATACCCATCACTCATATCATGAAAGCGAGGGCCATACTCTTCAGCATTGGGTCCAATAAGTGGATTGAAACCACTCCAGTTAATATGATCTTTAATTGCCATTAGACTGCCAGCCGGCATAGCTTCATCTAAACTACCTGCTGCATTTGTAACAACTAATAACTTGCACCCAATATCCTTTAATACTCTTATGGGTGAAGCTAAGCTTTGAGGATTGTGTCCTTCATAAATATGGGATCTTCCATACATACAAATCACATTTAAAGTATTTATTTTTCCTAAAACTAATTTACCTGCGTGACCTTTGACAGTTGGCTGTGGAAAATCAGTTAACTGTTCATATGAAATTGATTCTTGAATATCTTTTTCTTCAAAAAAATTAGTTAGTCCACTTCCTAAAATTACGGCAATATCAGGTGAAGTATTATTTGTTATGTCTAAAAATTTTTTGGCCGAAGGTAGCATTAAAGATTCTCTGGGCCAAAAGAATCTGGAAGTAATTCTTCGAGCGTAGATGTTTTCATATGACCATTTTCGTTACACATATGAATCTTAGTATCTAAAGTAGCAAATTCTCTTAACCTCTGTCTACAACCGCCACAAGGTGAGCATAATAATTCACCTGAACCTATAACCACAACTTCTAAAATTTTTTTGTTTCCATTAGATATCATATTTCCAATTGCTGTTGCTTCGGCACACTGGGATTGAGGATAGGCTGCATTTTCAACATTACAACCAGTAATAATTTTACTATCTTCTGTTAGAAAAGCTGCTCCTACTTTAAAATTTGAATATGGCACATGAGCTTGCTCTCTAACTTTTTTTGCAGCCTTGAATAAACTATCAAAATTTTCTGAAACCATATTCTTGTTTAACATGAAATTACTAAAAAAATTATTTATTTCTAAATCTTAAACAAATCTTGAGACAAATCAGGAAGTTCATCTCCCCAAAAAACTTCTTTACGTAAAAATTCTGGATCTTGGTTAAAACAAACAGACATTGCAGAATTATAAACAGCCCTTGAGTCAATAGTCGAATTTAGATCTCTTCCCTCAAACAATTCTTTCTTTTTTAGTCCAGGCCAATCTGTATAAACTTGAGATTTTTTTAATAAACCTCCAGCCATTAGTATTGCACTTCCATATCCGTGCTCAGTTCCATAACCTCCATTTTGTTTTATAGTTCGGCCAAATTCAGTCAGAGTAAGAATTAATGTATTATCAAATGCTTGGCCAAGATTTTCATGTAGAATAGTAACAATCTTATTTACTTCTTCTAGTTCATCAGCATGTGCTCCATCAACACCTCCTTGAGCAGCATGGGTATCAAAACCATCTAAATCAAATACAGCAACTCGAGGACCACTTTGATCTTTTAATTGTTTAGCAGCTTCAAGAGCAAGTTTTTTTCTATCATCAGAGTCAGTAGCTATTTGCATAGACAATGGTCTTTGTCTTATTGTATCAAGTGTAGATTTAATTAGCTCGTTATGCTCACCCTTAAATTCATTATAAATTTGATCTATTAACTTTGTTTCAACAAAATCTGGTGATGGGAAGAAATTATTATTCTGTGGCACACCTCTTAGTAAAAGTGGCATTGGTAAAGATATTGCCAAACCTTTTCCTATAATATTTGAAGCTAGTAACCCCCTACCAAGCCATCCTGTTTTTTCTTTGTATGGAATGTGCGCTCCAGTTTCCATTAAATTTTGTCCATCAAAATGTGATCTGCCTGTGTAAGGAATATTTGTTGCATGAACAATTCCCGCTTGATTTTTTTGCCAGAGTTTATGAAAAATTTCTAATTTGGGATGAAGGCCGAAGTCACTGTTCAAATTAAGAACATCTTCCAGAATGAGTTTTTTTCTTAATTTTTTGAGACGTTTATCTCCAATAACAGGAACAGCTGTTAAACCATCCATTCCTCCACGAAGTGATATAATAATTAGATTTTTTTTCTGCATTGAAGCAAAACTTATTTTTGGAAAATATCCAGAAAGAAACAATGTTGTTGATCCTCCAATTAAAAAATTTCTTCTTGTGCAGTTCATATTTTTAATACTCCTGGCAAATTACAAATGACTCCATACTTTTGCCCTAAATCATAATCTGATGTGCCAAATCTAAAATTATCAATAAGTGATGCCATATTTTCATGTTCCTCAAAATTATTTTTAAGACAAGATAAAATAAAACTATGAGATCTGTTTCCAGATTTAACAAGCATTGGAAGTTCGACTGAAGCAAACCAAAAGCGACGTAATAATAATTCTGGCGATACCCAATCTACCTCCAAATCACTCCAACCATTAGGTTGTTTAGCACGATAAGGTGAATGACCTATTTCTCTAAGTATCCAAGATAACTGTCTTTGTCTATTATTTGGCTTTATCTTAAAAGTATAATTCATTTTTTCAAATGAAAGCGGAATATTTAAATCAAACATTCTAGATAATTGCATTAACCATATTTCAGGTGGATGAAATTTATGTGTAATCTCATTATACTTATAAGCTTGCGTTATAACTGCTTTGTGAATTTCAATCAGGCTACCGTTGGATTTGTTCCATGCATCTATAACTGGGTTTATCATTTCATCTGTTGGTTCATCTGTAATAAAATGCCTGCATAATTTTGTTGAAACAAATTTGATACATATTGGGTGTGTTGCCAAATCATGAATTACCTTTGCAAGTTCTCTTTTTGCATCATTTTTATATTTAACTCCTAAAACTACTTTATCTCCTTTTTGATGCATTTCCTGATCAAACCATATATCCCCGGTTTCTAAATTTTTTCTATCCCATTTGTGCGCCCAACCTGTCATGATATAGGCTAACTGAATCACATCTTCCTGAGTGTATCCAGCATTTGGAGATACTGTATGTAATTCTAATAATTCTCTTGCATGATTTTCGTTTATCGTTTCTCCCCATTCCATTCCTTTTTTAGAATTGGGACCAAAAGATTCTGAATTATCGAGGTGGTGAATCATACACCATGAAGTTGTAACTGACAGAACCATCTCTTCAAAAGTTTTAACCATGTTAGGTCTAATAATTTCACGTTGATAAGGTCCGGTACTAAACTCTGCTAAAAAATCTTTTTCACTTATTGCAAAATGATTTCCCCAAAAAAGCCAGAAACGCTCAAAAATGGGTTGTTTGGAATACTTTGTTTGAAAATGACGAATGGCATGTTCATTTAATTCAAAATATCTTTCTCCAGTTTTTATTCTTAATTCATCTTTTGCTTTTCTATAGGCATGTTTATCATTTTTAAATTTTTTTCTTAAAACTTCTCTATCTCCGTAGACCCATTCACCGTATTTTTTTCTTAAATCTTTTTCTGTTGGGATTGTTCCAGGCCACAACAGATCAGGTATGGTGTCTAATTGATTTATTGCCCAATTAAGAGGATCTTTATCTGGTTTTTCATTTGGCGACAGGCCAAACGCTACTCGTCTATAAAAATTTAATGACATATATAAAAAAAAATAGTTTACATATATTTATAATTTTTAAAAATAAAATTTAATGAAAAATATACCTCTAAAAATTTGTGGCATAACAAATGTAAAATCTGTTGAAGTGGCGCATAAAAATAAAATAAAATCATTGGGTTTTGCAAGTAAAAATTTGAATGGACCAAACACAGTTAGTGATAAAAAAATACAATCATTAATTAAACAATGTAAAAATTATAAGATAGAATCAGTACTTCTGACTCGGTATGTCTCTTTAGACAAGCTAATAGAACAAATAGATTTTACAAAACCAAAGACAATTTCATGTTCATATCATTTTCCCAAAAAAGATTTATTAAAAATAAAAAAAATATTTAGAAGATTAAAAATAGGTATTGCTATTAATCCAGAAAATTTTGATAAAAAGTACATTGAATCAATTAGAAAAATTGTTGATGTTATTTATTTTGATATGAATGTTTATAGAAAAAAGAGTATTAAAAAATATTCATTGAGAAAAAGTATTAAACAAATACAATTTATAAAAAGTAAAAATATTCCAGTTTATATTGGTGGCGGTATAGACAAAAAAAATGTTTCTAACATTCTAAAACAAATAATACCTTTTGGATTAGATATTTCTAGAAGTTTGAAAAATCAGAGAAATTTAATTTCTAAATCAAAACTCAAAGATTTTTTAAATCAAATTTCGGTAGGATAATCTTTTAATAATATATTTATTTTGCAACTCTTTCGATAATACTTTTATTGATTTTTTTTCTATTGGATGCCTGAGAAAAGGATCAATATCAAGTATTGGATATAACACAAAGTCTCTTTCAACTGCTCTTGGGTGAGGAATTATTAAATTTTTTTTATTAAATATTTGTTTGCCAAAAAAAATAATATCTAAATCAATAATTCTTGGACCATTAATAATTTTTTTATTTTTTTTTAATTTTTTTTCAATTTCATAAATATTATTTATTAATTCTAATGGCTGCTGATTGGTTAATAGTTTAATTGCGGTGTTAAAAAAATTACTTTGCGATTTATATCCATAAGGAGAAGAAATATAAATATTAGCAATTTTTTTTATATTACCAATATTTTCTAACTCTCTAACAGCAGAGCGTAAATTAAATATAGTATTACCTAGATTTGAGCCAAGTGCGATTATTGTTTCAGTTTGATACACTTAGTGATTCAGCTCCATATTTTTTTGCTACAGCTGTTTTATTAATTGTAATTTTAACTTTTTTTATTTTAAATTTTTTTTCAAGAGCATTGGATGTTTTTATTATTAAATTCTCAAGAGTATGTGATTGAGATTCCTTTATGAAAGTTTTTAAATATTTAGTAATAGATGAATAATCCTTCACATTATTTATATTATTTAAATCTAGTGAGTTTTTAACAGGATAACTAAATTCTAATGTTACCTTTAATAACTGTTTTTTCTTTCGCTCTTGATTAGTGATACCTATGTTTGCACTGATGGATAAGTTTTTAATTTCTACTTTGAACATAGTTTTTCAAAAATTTTTAATGATTGAGACGTTTCTTTTATGTCGTGAACTCTAAATATATCAACTCCCTTTTGATAACAATATAATGCAGAAGCGATTGAACCTCCCAATCTTTGATTTGTTTCACTCTTATCTATGAGGTTGATCCAGCTTTTTCTAGATGATCCTAATAATAATCCATATCCCTTAAACTTAAACTGATTAATTTTTTGCATGATTTCTATATTTTGTTTTAAATTTTTACCAAAACCAATACCTGGGTCAAACCAAACTTTGGATGAAGGAATTTTTATTTTTTCTAATTGTTTAATTTTCTGAAGAAATATTTTTTTAATATCTTGGACAACATTATTATATGAGTGTATTTTCTTTTGCATAGTTTTGGGTGGTGCAGGTGTGTGCATTAAAATTAAACCTGTTTTAAATTTTTTAGTTAAAAAGAATAAATCTTCTGAACCACCGAAGACATCATTTATAATATGTGCTCCCATATTCAATGCATATTCTTGGGTTTCAATTTTATTAGTATCAACCGATATGACAAATTTATTTTTTGGCAATTTTTTTAATATCGGTTCTAATCTTTTAACTTCTTCTTTGTGAGTTAATGGATCTGAGCCAGGTCTTGTACTTTCTGCCCCAATATCAATAATACTTGCTCCATTTTTTACCATTTCTTTAATATTTTTTAGTGCATCTGAACTTTTAAAACTCTTGCCACCATCACTAAAAGAGTCGGGAGTAACATTACATATTCCCATTACCGTTGGACTAGATAGTTTAAAATTATAATTTCCTAATTTCATTTCAATAATATTTTTGCATATTTTTTTGATAATAAATTATACATTTTCATTGAAGACCTATACCAATTAAATTGTTTAATAAAAGAAATACTAACCACACCTTTGCCAGAACCAACTAAAAGTATTTCACTAAATTGATGTAAACTAGAAATATTAATATCTGTTCTATAAATTTTATAAGGGATATTTTTAATTAAGTATTCTAGAGTAATTCCATAATAATAGAAATTTTTTGGAATAAATAATTTATTACCATCTACAAAAATTAAATTGGTTGTAGAGCCTTCTAAAATTTTATTGTTAAAATAAAAAAGAATTTCTTCTTTTTGTAAATTAATTTTTTTTTGTAAAGAAATTATTTTTTTGTACTGTAAATTTTTAAAGTTAGGTAAAGTACGCTGGAATCTAAAAAATTTTGCAGTAAAATACTTAAAATCCTTGTTTCGTTTACGTACAGATAATGAAATTATTTTTTTTGTGACTGCAATTCTTAATAGGTGGTCGTAATTTTTAATCTTAGAATATTTATTTAAAAAATTAGTTAAAAAATTTTTTGAAATCTTAACATCAATGCCAAAATATCTTAAATCTTTATTTAGTTTTTTTAAGTGCTGATCAACTAAAATTAAATTTGGCTCTTTGCCAAATAGTCTAATGGTTGTAAAGATACCCTTGTAACCCCAAAGAGAATTGAACTTCAGTAATTTAAAATTCTTAGCGTGAAAGGATTTTTTTAATAAGATATTTTCCATGTGGAGTTAAAAATGAATCTGGGTGAAACTGTAATCCATAGACTTTATTAATATCATCTTCAACCGCCATTGCTACATTTGTTTTTACACAACGCATTGTAATTATCATTGATTGAGAAACAAATGGTTCGGCCATTTTTAAGGAATGATATCGACCACCTAAGAAATTAAAATTTTTTTTAAAAATTGATTTATCGTTAGTAACTTTAATATGACTCTGATAACCATGAAGAATATTTTTTTGTTGAACTATTTTAGCCCCTTCACAAAAAACTATTTGTTGGAAACCTAAACATATTCCTAATATTTTTTTCTTTCCTTTATATTTATTGTAAATCTTAGTTGTTAATGGATAATCTTTTGGTTCACCAGGGCCTGGTGAAAGAACGATGGTCGAAGATTTTTCTAGTTTTGTTTGATTTATTTCATAATAATTTGAAACAAATGTTGGCTCAATACTATCTAGTAGATGAGCTAAATTGTATGTGAATGAGTCTTCGTGATCAATGAGATAAATCATTAGTTAAATAGATCTAAAAGTGATTTAGCTTTAATATAATTTTCATTATATTCTTTTTTTGCAGTACTACCTAAGATCACACCACTAGCAACTGATAATTCAATATCATTTTTAAAATTAAGTAGTGTTCTAATCATTATGTTAAATCGCATATCACCATTTGAATGTATAATTCCAAAACTGCCTGTGTAAATATTTCTGTCAAATTTTTCTTTTCTATTTAGAAGTTGAATAGTACTAATTTTTGGACAACCAATGACTGAACCTCCTGGCATTAAAGAAGAAATTATATCATGGTTACTCATTTTATTTTTTATAACTCCCTTGATTGTTGTAACGTAATGAAAAAGATCACGATATTCCTCAACCTTTTTTAGTTTATCTATTTTTACAGATCCAGTTTTACAAATTTTAGACAGATCATTTCTTTCCATATCAACAATCATATTATGTTCTTTAGTTTCTTTTTCATTTCTTCTAAAGAATGTGAGAGCTTTATTTTTATTTAACTGCTTTGTTTTTCTTAATGTTCCAGCAATAGGTTTAGTTCTAATTGTGTTATCTTTTTTCAATATGAGTGTCTCTGGTGAACAACTTACGATATTATAGTCTTTTTCCCTGATAAGAAAACTTTCAGGTGATTCATTCATTTTCATTAGCTTCCAAAAAAGATCAATAGAATTGATATTACCTTTTTTCGAATATGTTTGAGCTATTTTAATTTGATAAGTTTTTCCCTGTTTAATATTTTTAGAGAAATCATTAAATATCTTAGAGTACTGCTTTAAAGATAAATTAAGATTAAACTTTTTATTTAACTGTAAATATTTTTTTGTATTGACACTTATATTTCTAAAATTGGCTTTAATGCTTTTGATTACTATTTTTTTACCAATACTAATTTTAGTTTGTGGCTTGTAAAATACGCCACTATGAAAATTTTTAGATTGCTGTTTTGGAAACTTTATTCCTATATTTTCACAAAGAAGCTTATAACCAAAGAAACCAACATAACAATTCAATTCTTCAATCTTAGATTTTTTTGATTTTGATTGGGTATTAAGAAAATATTTTAGATTTTTTTTATTAATAATAATTCTTCTAGAAAAGTCAGTATAGATATCATAACCCTTATCAGTTTTATAAATTATAAGAGGTTTACCTGATTGATATAGTCTATTTAGATATTCTTTATTGTTCAGCACTTGATTCTATTATAATTAGGATACTTATATGAAAAGTTTTTTTACTAAAATATTCTTTTTTGGCTTAACAGTCACATGGTCTTTAGGTCTTTTTGCACATGGAACTATCATTTTTCCAAATGTAGAACATGGTGATGGCTACATTGATGTTAAGATATATGACTCAAAAGAGAGCTTTTTGGATGAAGAATTAGCAATTGAGAGCGTTAGAAAAAGAGTTCAAAAGGGTGAGGTTGTAGTTCCTTTGAGTAAGATACATGAAGGAAAAATAGCAATAGTTGCCTATCACGATGAAGATTCAGATGGAAAATTAAAGACTGGATTATTCTGGAGACCAAAAGAAGGTTTTGCCTTTAGTAATAATTATCAACCAAAAGGTCCTCCATCATTTGAAAAAGCCGCAATCATTTTAGTTCATGGCGAACCCGTGGTAATAGAACTTAATTATTAAAATTATATTGATGTCATTACAGTTACAAAACACATTAAGTGGTAAAAAAGAATTCTTTAAACCAGTTAATCCAGATCATGTAAGAATATATGCTTGCGGTCCAACTGTTTACAATTTTGCGCACATAGGTAATGCGCGTATGGCAGTTGTAAATGATTTATTAGTCCGTGTATTAAAAACACAATTTAAACAAGTGACCTATGTGTCTAATATCACTGACATTGATGACAAGATTATAGAAGCTTCTAAAGAAACAGGTGAGGATATAAGTGTTATCACAAATAAATATACAGAGATTTACAATAATGACATGAGCGCACTCGGTGTTAATCTTCCTGATATTCAACCAAGAGCAACTGATCATATTAAAGAAATGATCGAATTAATAAAAAGATTAATTGATGAAAATAAAGCTTATGAAAAAGAGGGTCATGTTTTATTTCATGTACCTAGTTTTGATAATTATGGAATTCTTTCAAAAAGAAATAGAGATGAACAAATAGCTGGAAGCCGTGTTGAAGTGGCACCTTTCAAGAAAGATCCTGCAGATTTTATTTTATGGAAACCATCTCCTTCACCCTTACCTGGGTGGGATTCACCTTGGGGATTTGGAAGACCAGGATGGCATTTAGAATGCTCCGTTATGTCAGAAAAATCATTGGGTCTTCCTTTTGATATCCATAGCGGTGGTATTGACTTGGTATTTCCGCATCATGAAAATGAAATAGCACAAACTTGTTCTATATCTGAAAATAAAGATCCTAAAGATTTTGCAACTTATTGGTTTCATAATGGATTTGTTAATGTTGAGGGAGAAAAAATGTCGAAGTCAATTGGCAATATTAGACTCGTTCATGATCTCAATAAAAAATACAAGGGAGAGGTTTTGCGATTAACATTGTTGTCAGCTCACTACAAACAGCCATTAAACTGGACAGAAGAAATCATTGAACAAAATAGCAAAATGATAGATCGACTTTATAGAGTTTTATTAGAGCTGTTAGAAGTTGAAATAGATTCTAACTTACCTTCTGATTCTATAATGGAATCATTTTTAGATGATTTGAATACACCTAAAGTCATTGCAAAACTTAATGAAGAAGCAAATGATGCTTCATCTGCATCTGATGAAAGAAAAAAAGAAATCAAAAAAAATCTTCTTTCTGCCGGTAAAATATTAGGTATTCTTGAAGATGATCCAGGAAATTGGTTAGGTTATAATCAAAAAGATACTGAAAATACTGAAGAAATTGAAAGGTTGATAAATGAACGTAATGAAGCTAGACGCAGTAAAAATTTTAATTTGGCAGATACTATTAGGAACACATTAAAAGATAAAGGCATAGAAATAGAAGATACTGATAAAGGAACGATTTGGCGGAAATCTAGATGAGTGAAAAGATAATAATTACATTTCCAGATGGAAATAAAAAGGAAGTTGATAAAGGCATCAATGGTCTTGAATTGGCATCGCAAATTTCTAAATCTCTTGCTAAAGAATCAGTTGCTATAAAAATTAATAATGAGATAAAAGATATAAGTTTACCTATTAATGGTGATGCATCTGTAGCTATTTTAAAAAGAGATAGCGAGGAAGCACTTGAATTAATTCGACATGATTGTGCTCATGTAATGGCAGAAGCTGTCCAGGAATTATTCCCTGGAACACAAGTTACAATTGGTCCAGCAATTGAAAATGGTTTTTATTATGATTTTGCAAGAGATGAACCTTTTACTGTTGCAGATCTTCCAAAAATTGAAAAGAAGATGCACGATATCATTCAAAGAAATAAAAGTTTCATAAGAGAAGTGTGGTCTAAAGAGGAATCGATAAAATATTTTAAAGACAAAGGTGAAGACTATAAAGTTGAACTAATTAATGATCTGCCTGATAATGAGGAAATTAGTATTTACAAACAAGGTGATTGGTTAGACTTGTGCCGAGGCCCTCATATGGTTTCAACAAAACAAATTGGTAAAGCATTTAAATTAATGAAAGTTGCTGGCGCTTACTGGCGAGGTGATTCATCTAATACAATGCTAACAAGAGTTTATGGAACGGCCTGGGCAACAGAAAAAGATCTTGAACAACACCTTTTACAAATTGAAGAAGCAGAAAAAAGAGATCACCGAAAACTAGGAAGAGAAATGGATTTATTTCATTTTCAGGAGGAGGCTCCTGGAGCGGTGTTTTGGCATCCTAAGGGTTGGACATTATTCCAATCGCTAATAAATTATATGCGAAACAGACAAGACAGGGCAGGTTACGTAGAAACTAATACACCAGACATGATGGATAAGTCTCTATGGGAAACGTCTGGTCACTGGGACAAATTTAGTGACATGATGTTTAGAACTGAAGCAAAAGACGATAAAATTTATGCTATCAAACCAATGAATTGCCCTGGTGCTGTAGAAATTTTTAAACAAGGATTAAAAAGTTATAGAGACTTACCATTTCTATTATCCGAATTCGGAAAAGTACATCGTTATGAACCATCAGGTGCTCTTCATGGATTAATGAGGGTGAGAGCATTCACACAAGATGATGCACATATATTTTGTACAGAAGATCAAATTACACAAGAGAGTAAAACAGTATGTGATTTGATACTTAGTATCTATAAAGACTTTGGTTTCAATAATGTTAGGATTAAATTTTCTGACCGTCCTGTAAAACGAGTAGGGGATGATGCTATTTGGGATAAAGCTGAGGCTGCATTAATGCAAGCAATGGAAGCAACAGGTCTTGAGTATACACTCAACCCAGGAGAAGGTGCATTTTACGGTCCAAAATTAGAGTTTGTTTTACGTGATGCAATTGGCAGAGACTGGCAATGCGGAACACTGCAAGTAGATTTAAATTTACCTGGAAGATTGGGAGCCACTTATATTGGAGAAGATGGTAATAAAAAAATACCAGTAATGTTGCATAGAGCTCTATTTGGTTCCTTAGAGAGATTTACTGGTATTCTAATTGAGCATTATGCAGGCCATCTTCCGTTTTGGCTTTCACCATTGCAAGCTGTAGTTGCTACAATTACATCTGATACAGATGAGTATGCTTGTGATGTACAAAAAACATTAGTATCAAAAGGAATTAGGGCTGAAATAGATACACGTAATGAAAAAATTGGTTATAAAATACGTGAACACAGTAACAGTAAAGTGCCAGCAATTATTGCTGTTGGAAAAAAAGAAGCTCAAGATAAAACAGTATCTGTTAGAAGAATTGGATCTTCTGAAACAAAAACCTTTAAATTAGAAGATATTGTTACTAGCTTATCTAAAGAAGCAAAATCACCAATAGAATAAAAAATGAATAACATGCAAGGCAAGTTTCCAAGTACAAGACTTAGACGTAATAGAATGAAAGAATTTTCTCGTCGTTTAGTTGCTGAAAATACACTTAGTGTTAATGATTTAATCTTGCCTCTATTTGTATGCGAGGGAAACAAGGTTGATGATCCTATTAATTCGATGCCTGGTGTAAGCAGATACTCTATTGATAAACTTTTAAGTGAAGTAGAAAAAGCTATTAAATTTAATATTCCTGCTATTGCAATTTTTCCACAAATTGAAAGTGGCCTTAAAAATTCTGAGGGAAGTTTAGCTGTAGATGAAAACAATTTGGTGTGCAGATCAATTAAAAGTATCAAAAAAGATTTTCCAAATATTGGTATTGTATGTGATGTTGCGTTAGATCCTTTTACTGACCATGGGCATGATGGTCTAGTTATAAATGATAAAATAGATAATGATAAAACTTTGGAGGTTTTGGAGCAACAAGCTCTAATCCAAGCGAATGCTGGTTGTGATGTAATCGCCCCATCAGATATGATGGACGGTAGGGTTGGAAGAATAAGAAGTGCATTAGATTCAAATAATTTAACAGATACCCTAATACTTTCTTACGCTGCTAAATATGCTTCAGGTTTTTATGGACCTTTTAGAGATGCTATAGGTTCTGGTTCTAGTTTAGGTAAAGATGGTAAATTAACATATCAAATGGATCCATCAAACAGTGAGGAAGCGATTAGAGAAGTTGGATTAGATATAAGTGAAGGAGCAGATATGGTAATGGTTAAGCCTGGTATGCCTTATCTTGATATTATTTCTAGAATAAAATCAGAATTTAAAGTTCCAACTTTTGCCTACCAAGTATCTGGTGAATATTCGATGATAAAAGAGTCAATTAGTAAAGGTTGGCTCAATGAAAAAGTTATAATGGAATCTCTTTTATCTTTTAAAAGAGCTGGTGCAAATGGTATACTAACTTACTTTGCATTAGAAGCTGCTGAAAAATTAAAAAATGAATAACATTCAATTTGAAAAAAGGAAATCTATAGAACAAGTTGAGGAATCAAATGAGCTGGCTCCAAAATTTGATTCAAATGGTCTGATACCAGTTGTAACAACAGATTTTTCATCTGGTGAACTACTTATGCAAGGTTATATGAATGAAGAAGCTTTTAAAAAAACTATAAGTTTGGGCGAAGCTGTTTATTTTTCTAGAAGTAGAAATACCCTTTGGCATAAGGGTAAAACAAGTGGATTAACGCAGAAGATAAAAGAAATAAGAATTGATGATGATCAAGATTGTGTTTGGTTAAGGGTTGATGTCAAAGGTGGTGCTAGCTGTCATGTAGGATATAGATCATGTTTTTATAGAAGCATTCCTTTGGATAATTCTAGCTCTAAGGTAGTTCTTAAATTTGAAGAGAAAGAGAAAGTTTTTGATCCTGAAGAAGTATATAAAGGCGCCCCAAATCCTACTAAACTATAATGTCAGACAAATTAAAGTTTATTGAAACTAGTAAACTCCCAACAGACATGGGGGAGTTCACTGTACATGCCTTTACAGATGAAAATGAATCTAAAGATCATTTGGCGATATGTATGGGTGACTTGCTCACAGATGAGCCAGTTTTATCAAGAATTCATTCGCAGTGTATTACTGGTGAGTCATTTTTTAGTATGAGATGTGATTGTAGATTCCAACTAACTGAATCATTAAAACAAATTGCACAAAATGGAAGAGGGGTGATTTTTTATCTTCAACAAGAAGGAAGAGGTATCGGGCTTTCAAATAAAATTAAAGCATATAGTTTACAAGACAAGGGACTAGATACTGTTGAGGCTAATCATCAATTGGGTTTCAAAGATGATGAGAGAACATATGAAAATATTGCTGGAATGGTAAAATATCTAGCAATCAAGAAATTAGACTTGATGACTAATAATCCAAAAAAAATAAAAGCGCTTGAAGATATGGGCATCAAAGTAAATCAAAGAGTTCCTATTTTCTCAGACACCAATAAGTATAATGAAAAATATATCTCAACTAAAAAAAGTAAACTTGGTCATTTAATCTAAGTGGAAGCAGATAATTTAATTAAAAAACTCAATATGATTAGTCATCCTGAAGGAGGGCATTATGTTGAAAATTTTAAGAACGATAATGTTAGTCAAATTTATTACCTATTAAAAAGGAGCGAAAAATCACATTGGCATCGATTAACTAAAAATGAGATATTACATTTTTATTCTGGAGATCCTCTAGAAGTTTTCACATCAAATGACGGAGTAAATTATGAAGTTTTTTCTTTAGGGTCAGATCATAATTATATTTATACAGTAACAGCAAACACATGGTTTGCGATGAGATCTTCTGGTTCATTCAGTTTAATTGGATGCACTGTCGCACCTGCTTTTAATTTTGATGATTTTGAACTTGCCCCTGCGACGTGGAGACCTGAAAAATTCAAAATTGAGTTATAGTTTTCACTTTTCTTTAATTTAAATACTTTATATATTAGTATTAAATAACGGAGGTTCTACATGGATGCAGAGAGTAAATGCCCTGTAATGCACGGAGCAATTACAAAAAATATGGGAGAAGGTACATCTAACCGCGAATGGTGGCCTAATCAACTTAACTTAAACATACTTCATCAACATGATCGTAAATCAGATCCAATGGAAGCTGGATTTAACTATCGAGAAGAGTTCAAAAAATTAGATTATGCTGCATTAAAAAAAGACCTCCATAATCTGATGACTGATTCTCAAGATTGGTGGCCAGCTGATTACGGTCATTATGGTGGTTTCTTTATTCGTATGACATGGCATGCTGCTGGAACTTATAGAACTGGTGATGGCCGTGGTGGTGGTGGAACAGGAGCTCAACGTTTTGCCCCATTAAACAGTTGGCCGGATAATGGTAACTTAGATAAAGCAAGAAGACTTCTTTGGCCAATAAAGAAAAAATATGGAAATAAAATTAGCTGGGCTGATTTATTTATTTTAACAGGTAACGTTGCAATTGAATCTATGGGAGGTAAAACTTTTGGATTTAGTGGTGGGCGTCCAGACATTTGGGCACCAGAAGAAGATATTTACTGGGGTGTAGAAGAAGAATGGTTACAAAATAAAAGGTATACTGGTGATAGAATTTTAGATAATCCACTTGCAGCAGTGCAAATGGGATTAATTTACGTAAACCCTGAAGGACCGGATGGAAAAGCTGATCCTCTTGCAAGTGCAAAAGATATAAGAGAAACCTTTGCAAGAATGGCAATGAACGACACTGAAACTGTAGCACTAACTGCAGGTGGGCATACTTTTGGTAAAGCACATGGTGCTGGTGATCCAGCTCTTGTAGGAGCAGAACCAGAAGGTGCACCGTTAGAACAAATGGGTTTAGGATGGAATAACTTACACGGATCAGGTGTTGGTCGTGATACCACAACAAGTGGTATAGAAGGTCCATGGACACCTAATCCAACTCAGTGGGATAATGGATACTTTGATATGCTTCTAGGTTACGAATGGAAGCTTGTTAAAAGTCCAGCAGGTGCTCAAATCTGGCATGCGATTGATCAAAAAGAGGAACACATGGCACCTCAAGTTGATGATCCATCAGTAAAAGTTCCTACAATGATGACAACAGCAGATATGGCGATGCGTGAAGATCCTGAATACAGAAAAGTGTCAGAAAAATTTCACAAAGACCCGGAATATTTTGCTGATCAATTTGCTAGAGCTTGGTTTAAACTTCTACATAGAGATATGGGTCCAAAAACTAGATATATGGGACCAGAAGTTCCAGAAGAAGAATTGATTTGGCAAGACCCTGTGCCTCAAGGTCATTCAAACTATGATGTTGAAACAGTAAAAGCTAAAATTTTAAGTAGTGGTTTAACCACTCAAGAAATGGTTGAAACTGCTTGGGCAAGTGCTTCTACATTTAGAGGATCAGATATGAGAGGTGGGGCTAATGGAGCAAGAATTAGACTATCTCCTCAAAAAGATTGGGAAGTTAATAAACCAGAGCAATTAAAAAAAGTTCTTGGTATTCTTGAGCCTATTGCAAAAGAGACAGGGGCTTCAGTAGCTGATGTAATCGTCCTTGCCGGTAATGTGGGTGTGGAACAAGCAACCGGAATGGAAGTGCCTTTTACTCCAGGTAGAGGTGATACCACTCAAGCTAAAACTGATATTGATTCATTTGCAGTTTTAGAGCCAGAAGCAGATGCTTTTCGTAATTATTTAAAAATGAATTATGATGTAACTGCTGAGGAATTAATGTTGGATAAGGCACAACTATTAGGACTAACTGCTCCTGAAATGACGGTACTTGTCGGTGGTATGAGATCTATGGGTATTAGTTCAGATCAAAGAGGATTATTTGTTGATACAAAAGGTAAGTTAACAAATGATTTTTTTGATAAACTTTTAGATATGGGTGTTAGTTGGAAACCGACTGGAAGTAATTCATATGAAGCTACAGATAAAATTACAGGAAAAAAAGTAAGAACTGCATCTAGAGTAGATCTTGTTTTTGGATCCAATTCTCAATTAAGAGCAATAGCAGAACTTTATGCAAGTGATGATAGTGAAGAAAAAATGAAAAAAGACTTCATCAAAGCTTGGAACAAAGTGATGAATGCTGATCGCTTCGATTTAGAACAATAAAAATAATTTAAATTAATTTAAAAGTGGAACTTAGAGTTCCACTTTTTTTATTTTGGCATATTGGTTGCCCCAGTTTCTAATGAAATTATTTTGCCATCTTTATATTTGTATACTGCCATCACAGCTTGTGTGTTGCCATCTTTAAAAGTAACGAAAGAGTGATGTATTCCAATCTCGTCATTTTCGTATACAATTCTAGATTTATCATCATTAATGTCATCACTCATAGCCCAGCCTATGACGTCGGACTTTGATAAAACATTACCACTAGAGTGCATTGTAAATTTGAAATCATCGTGGATAATTTCGTTCATTCCTGCTTCATCTTTTTCATTAAATACCTTCATGTATTTTTCTAGTATTGACATATTTTCTCCTAGTATCAGTAATTTATATAGGAATTTTTTTTAAATAAGTATTTAATTATCTTTCTTTAATGTAAGGTTGTCCAATAGCATTAGGCGCAATTGCTTTTCCAACAAAACCAGCGAGCAATACTACTGTTAGTATGTATGGAAGTGCTTGTATTAATTGAACAGGTATCTCGCCAATTGCTGGTAGCTCAACACCTTGAAGTCTTATTTGAAGAGCATCAGTAAATCCAAAGAGTAAGCAAGCAATTAAAGCTGTTTTAGGATGCCACTTTCCAAAGATCATTGCTGCTAAAGCTAAGTATCCTCTTCCCGCTGACATTTCTCTAAAGAAATTTGCATTAACGGCAGTTGATAAATGAGCTCCCGCAAAAGCAATTAACACTCCATTGATTGCTAGTGCTTTATATCTCATAGTAAAGACATTGATTCCAGCAGTATCTACTGCACTTGGATTTTCTCCGACTGCTCTTAGACGCAAACCAAAGCTAGTTTTAAATACTATCCAAAAAACTAGTGGGACAGAAAGATATGCTAAATAAACAAAAACATAATGACCACTTAATATATCACTATAAAGTGTTCCAATAACCGGAATGTCTCTTAGTGCGTCAGCAAAAGGAAGATGAATTTCTAAAAAACGCTGATCTTCATTTAATGTTGGCGTCAGACCTGCCTGACCAAACCAGGCAGCTGCTAAAGCAGTTGTTAAACCAATAATTAAAATATTTATAGCAACACATGATACTACTTGATCGCCTTTGTGGGTTACCGAGGCAAATCCATGTAACATTGATAAACACACACATACAATTATAGCTAATAATAAACCTAACCACGGGTTACCTAAATAGTATGAACCAACAGCTGCCACAAATGCGGCCATAAGCATTTTACCTTCTAAACTAAAATCTATTACCCCAGATCTTTCAGCAAATATACCAGCCATTGCTGCAAAAACTAAAGGTGTAGATATTCTTAAAGTAGAATTAATTAAAGAAGCAATATCAGATAAAAATTCCATTACGCATTTACCTCTCTATTAAGTCTTCTAACAAAAAAGCTTTCTATTTGTGGTCTAAAAAGATTTTCTAGTGCACCACTAAATAATATTATTAATCCTTGAACAGCAACAAACATGTATCTAGTTATGTTTGGCATTTCGAATGTAACTTCTGAGCCTCCTTGGTATAAAATTCCAAATAAAAAAGCTGCTGGTAAAATACCAATTGGATGATTTCTGCCCATTAGTGCAACTGCAATTCCTGTAAATCCATATCCTGCTGGAAAGCCTGCTTGAATTTTATGGCTTACACCAAGAATTTCATTGACGCCAAGTAGACCTGCTAAACCTCCAGAAATACACATCGCGATGATAATATTTTTATGAGGTGATATACCTGCATATATTGCTGCTTGAGTATTGTGTCCTACTGCTCGCATTTCATAACCCCATTTAGTTTTCCAAACTAAAAACCAAACAAAGAACAATGATGCAATTGCTAATAAAAAAGTCAGGTTGAGAGGTGAATATCTTATTTTTATTCCAAGAATTCCGGAAAATGCTTCAAAACTTGGTAACCAGATTTCTTCTGGTAGCTTCACCGTATGTGGTGCCATTTGATTTGTATCTCTAATTACATCTACAAGTAAGAAAATCATTAAAGATGAAGCGATAAAATTAAACATTATTGTTGTAATAACAACATGACTTCCTCTTTTTGATTGAAGATAAGCAGGTATGTAAGCCCATGCTGCACCAAATAAAAATGCACCAAAGATTGCTAAAAGCCAAACGATTGGAACAGGGAGAAAACTTAAATTTATTGCTACTAAAAAAACACCTAGTCCGCCTATATATGCTTGACCTTCTCCACCAATATTAAATAGTCTACAATGAAAGGCTACAGCAAAAGCTAGTCCAGTGAAAATAAAATTTGTTGTGTAATAAAGTGTATAAGCAAATCCTTGGATGTAACCAAATGATCCATAAATAATTAACTTAACAGCCTCTATTGGATTTTCACCTGCAATAAAAACAAAAAGTCCTGAAACTAATAACGCTAATGTTAAGTTTACTAATGGAACAATAACATTAGAGACCCACCATGGAACTTTTGATTTATCGACTACGATATTACTCATTATGCAACACCAGCCATTAGCAATCCTAGCTCACGATCAGTAACATTTTTATTTTCCTTTTCTCCAACAATTTTTCCATCAAACATTACGATTATTCTATCAGATAGAGATAAGATTTCATCTAACTCAACTGATGCTAATAGTATTGCTGCCCCTTTATCTCTCATATCAATAAGACGTTGATGAATAAACTCGATTGCTCCAATATCTACACCTCTTGTTGGCTGCCCCACTAAAAGAACTTTTGGATTTTCATTAAGCTCTCTACTCAAAATAATTTTTTGTTGATTACCTCCTGAAAAATTAGATGTTATTAAGTTTGGAGAATTAGGTCGAACATCATATTCTTGCATAACCTTATTTGAATATTCAGTAATTTCTTTATTATTCAAAATTGCAGATTTTGAATATGGCTCTTGATCATGATAACCAAAAATTAAATTTTCATGAGCCTTGAAATCGCTTATTAAGCCCATTCTTTGCCTGTCTTCAGGTACATGCGCTAAACCTTTTTCTTTAAGCATTCTTGGGTTTAAGAAATTATTCTGATCAGAAATTTTTTCACCAAATAATTCAATACTTCCAGACTCTACTTTTCTAATCCCTGATAGTGCTTCTAACAATTCAGTTTGTCCATTACCAGTTACACCAGCAATACCCAGAATTTCTCCTGAACATATTTCTAGGTTTACATCTTTTACACGGGTTACATCTAGATCGTCTTTGACTGAAAGATTATTAACTTTGAATATGGTCTCCCCTTTTTTTATTTCTTTTTTATCAACTCTAAGTAAGACGCTTCTTCCTACCATCATTTCAGCTAGTTGTTCTTTACTTGTATCTTCAGTTTTTGTATGCCCAACCATTTCGCCTTGACGCATCACTGATACTTCGCTTGTTAAATCCATTATTTCGATTAATTTATGCGTAATTAATACTATGGTTTTGCCTTCATCTTTTAATGAACGAAGAATTTTAAATAACTCATCAACTTCTTGAGGTGTAAGAACTCCTGTTGGCTCATCAAGAATTAAAATTTCTGCTCCTCTGTATAAAGATTTTAATATTTCCACTCTTTGACGAAAACCTACAGATAAATCTGAAATAGTGGCATCAAGATCAATATTAAAATTATATGTTTGACATAATTTTTCTAAATCTTCTTTTGCCTTTTGTAATTTTTCTCCAAATACTGTTTCACCTTCAAAACCAAGAATTATATTTTCAAGTACAGTAAAATTTTCTACCAACATAAAATGTTGGTGAACCATTCCAATGCCATTTATTATTGAATCTCTTGGTGATCTTAAATTAATTTCTTTTCCATTAATCTTAATTGAACCAGAATTAGCTTGGTAAAGACCAAAGACTATACTCATCAAAGTAGATTTACCTGCTCCGTTTTCTCCAATTATGCCGTGAATTGTTCCTTTATTTATTTTGAGATTAATATTTTTGTTGGCCTGAACATGACCAAATGATTTATTTATATTCGTTAATTCTAAGATAGGTGAGACCATAAATTATTTATTAATCTTTGGTCTCACCAAATATTTATTTTAGTATCTACTCTTGTGACCAGTCAGCAACAACTAGAGCACCGCTCGCAATATCTGCAGCAGCAGCATCTGCGGCAGCAGCCATTTCAGATGTTACCATTCCATCTTCAGTTGCATAACCAACCATTCCTTCTGAAAGACCAAGAATGTTTATGCCAGCTTCAAATCTACCTGACTCAACATTTTTAGCTTGTTCAAAAATTGTTAGATCTAATCTCTTCAACATTGATGTTAACATGTTACCTGGGTGCATCCAGTTTTGATTTGAGTCAACTCCGATACCCATAATGCCGGCATCAGCCGCAGCTTGAAGAACACCAATACCTGTTCCACCAGCAGCTTGGTATACGACATCAGCACCACCATCAATTTGAGCTTTTGTTAATTCTGCACCTTTTGTTGGGTTATTCCATGCCTCGTTTGTAGTTCCGGTCATATTAGCTAAAACAGTTATATCTGGATTTACATATTGTGCACCTTGCTCATAACCACCTTGGAATTTTCTAATCAGAGGAATATCCATTCCACCAACGAAACCTATTGTTCCACTTTTAGAAGCCATAGCAGCCATCATTCCAACTAGGAAAGAACCTTCATGTTCTTTATAACAAGCTTGATAAATATTATTGTTTGGATCGTCTAACCAACAAACATCAACTGCAACAAATTTTATATCTGGGTAATCAGCAGAAACTGCTGCAACTGCATCAGCTTGAGCAAATCCCATTCCTACGATCATTGTTGCTCCTCTATCAGCAATCTTACGCATACCCTGCTCGATCTGATTGTCGTTTGCAGATTCGAACTCAATCATACCCCAACCAAGTTCATCAACAACTCTCTCAGCTGTATTGAATGCTAACTCGTTAAATGATTTGTCAAATTTTCCACCAGAGTCATAAACAACTCCTATTGTGTTTGCAAACGCACTTGAAGAGAAGACAAGAGCGAAAGAAACTGTAAAAATACTTAAAATTTTCTTCATACCAAAAATCCCCCTTAAATATGAATTATAGATATCCCACTGATAACATTTTCTTGATAAAAAAATGCATTAAAAAATGAGATTATGGATAAATAATAGGATTTTTTATGGATAACTTCAAGTACCCATATACCTATCGCCTGCGTCACCTAAGCCCGGTACAATGAACTTATTTTTATTCAACTTCGCATCGATATTACATGTAAATATATGAATGCCTTTTTGCTTTTTTTGGATATTTTTTATACCTTCAGGAGCAGCTAGCAAAGACACCAAAAATATATCTTTAATATTAACGCCTTTGTTTTTAATAAGGTTTATAGCTGCAATTGATGAATTACCTGTTGCTAACATTGGGTCTAGGATTAACACTTTTTTATTTTTTACTCTTGGAAGCTTAAAGAGGTATTCTACAGGTTCATAAGTTTGTTCGTCACGGTATAAACCTATATGACCTTTTTCAGCTTCCGGTAAAAATTTTGCAAACCCCTCAAGTAACCCTAAACCGGCACGTAAAATTGGAACCAAAATTATGGGTTGACCCAAGGTTGTTCCACTCATTTTTTTTAGAGGTGTTTCAATTGTTTGTTTTTTAAAGGGAACGTATTGAAGAACATCAGAAGCAATAAGGTAGCTTATTTCATTCATAGTTTGTCTAAAAACAGTATTTGAAGTTTTTTTATTTCGTAAAATTGTTAATTTGTATTGAACGAATGGTGATTTAATTACTGTAATCATATGCGATTACATATATAGAAATCCCACTAAGAGCAATGCGGTTATCTATTTATTTTTTAACATTAGTGTTTTTATCTAGCTGTACGACTATTGAAGTTGGAAGAGAAGTTGTTAAAGTTGGGGCGGTTGTAAAAGATAAAGTTGAGGAAACCATTACAAAAAAAGAGCCAGAAATTATTGAAGATAAAACTATTGTTGAAGAGCAACAAATTATCACTGAAGAAAAAGAAGAGGAAAAAACTATAGTTAAGGAGCAGCAAAAAATCGCAGAAGTAAATTTCATGGGAAAAAAACTTGCTGAGATAAAACAAAAACTAGGACAGCCTAATTTAGCACGATCTGATGGCTCAGTGCATATGATGCGATATGATAGTAGTTCATGTAGATTGTTTATCTTCTTTAATATAAACTCAAATATTAAGAGGGTAGAATATTTTGAATTTCGAGATTCTTTAGGAGAGCTTATAAATACAAAGAACTCGATAGAAGAGTGTTACAAAGAATATAACTTTGCTAGCTGATCTCGACAAGCAAGTCTTTTGTTTCCACATTATCACCAGATGCAACATTAATTGATTTGATGGTTCCACTTTTATCAGCATTAATAGTTGTTTCCATCTTCATGGCTTCGATCACTAGTAACTTATCACCTTTTATTACTTTACTACCTGATTGAACAAATATTTTTGCAACCTGACCTGGTAAGGGGGATCCAACGTGATCCAAATTATTATCATCCGCTTTTGCTCTTTGTGTTATATTTTTTGAAAATTCTTTGTTTTCTATATCTACTGTTCTTGGTTGTCCGTTAATTTCAAAAAAAACAGAGCACTTACCATTACTATTAACTTCGCTTTTCGCTAAATATCTTAAGATAAGGTTTTTTCCTTTGTCAATTTCTATTGTGTATTCTTTATCTTGTTGAGGACCATAAAAAAATAATTCTGTTGAAAGAATTGATGTATCACTAAACTCCTTAAAGTGATCAACATAGTCTTTGAAAACTTTAGGATACATTAGGTATGAAGCTAGATGTGTTTGATTAACTTTCATCCCTATTTCATCCTCTAAGTTTTTGGCTTCTTTATCTAAATCAACTGATTCTAAGACTTCACCTGGTCTTTTTGTTAGAGGTTTTGTATCGCCAAGAACTTTCTTTTGAAGTTCCTTCGGAAAGCCTCCTTGTGGTATACCAATCTCTCCTTTAAAAAATTCAATGACTGAAGCAGGAAAAGAGATTTCTTTTTTTGGATCTAATACATCTTCTTTAGATAAATCATTAGCAATCATATAAAGCGCCATATCGCCTACAATTTTTGAAGAAGGGGTTACCTTAACAATATCACCAAAAAGTTGGTTTACCTCTGCATATTTATTAGCGACCATTCCCCACTTATCAGTTGTAATTCCCAAAGATCTCGCTTGTTCTTTTAGATTTGTAAACTGCCCACCCGGCATTTGATGAAGATAAACATCAGAACTACCGCCTTTAAAATCGGTTTCAAATGCATGATAGTTTTGACGAACCTGTTCCCAATATAAAGATAGTGTTCTTATAGCCTCCTCATCAAGTTTTGGATCTTGATGATTTTGTTTCATTATAGATACAATTGAACCAAGTGCTGGTTGTGATGTCAAACCACTCATCGAGTCAATTGCAAGATCTACGATATCTATTTTTTCTTCTATTGCCGCAAGAACTGATGCCGATGAAGTACCAGATGTATCGTGAGTATGGAAATGAATTGGAAGAGCAGTTGTTTGTTTAATTTCGTTAACTAATTTTTTTATAGCATTAGGTTTTGCTAATCCCGCCATATCTTTAATAGCAATAATATGCGCTCCTGCTTTTTCTAAATCTTTAACAAGATCGATATAATATTTTAAAGTATATTTTTTCTCATTTGTATCAGTTACATCATTTGTATAACAGATAGTTCCTTCACAAATTTTATTTTGATTGCATACCTCATCAATTGCTACACGCATATTATCAATTAAATTCAATGAATCAAAAACTCTAAATACATCAATGCCAGCTTGAGCTGATTGTTGAATGAAATGTTTAACAACGTTATCTGGATAATTTTTATATCCAACCGCATTAGATCCTCTAAAGAGCATTTGTTTAAGAAGATTAGGCGCCCTTTTGTTTAGTCTTGCTAATCTATCCCAAGGATCCTCTTTTAAAAAACGCATCGATGTATCAAAGGTTGCGCCACCCCAACATTCTAATGAGAATAAATTGCTTAGATTTTCACTATAATATTCAGCAATATTAATAAGATCATCAGTTCTCATTCTTGTGGCAAGAAGGGATTGGTGTGCATCACGCATCGTAGTGTCAGTAATTAGAGTGTAGGGTGTTTCTTTTATTTTTTTTGCAAATTTTTCTGGACCTAAATTTTGTAAATCCTTTACAAAATTGTTTTTTTCACTTTTAATGCTTGAAATAGGAATTTGAACTTCTACAGTTGAATTACTACTGACTCTTCCAGATATATCATTATGTCCATTCACAATTATATTTCCAAGATAAGATACAATTTTTGATGCTCGATCTTTTTGCGGATTATAAGCGTAGAGCTCTTTTTTAGTATCAACAAAATTTGTATTGTAGTTTCCTTCAAGGAAATCTTTGTTGTTTATAAGAGACTCAAGAAATACTAAATTTGTTTTAACACCTCTAATTCTAAATTCTCTAAGTGCCCTATCCATTCTTTTAATACAGTCATCTTGATGCTTTGCCCAAGTTGTTACTTTTACAAGTAAAGAATCATAATATGGTGTGATGATCGAACCAGCAGAAGCATTTGCTGCATCTAGTCTCACTCCAAATCCAGCTGCTGATCGGTAAGTCATTATCTTCCCATAGTCTGGCATAAAATTATTAAGTGGATCTTCGGTAGTGACCCTACATTGAATGGCAAATCCATTTAGATGAATATCTTCTTGTTTAGGAAGTGCAGGATGGCTGCCAATTTTTTCACCTTCTGCAATTTTAATTTGAGCTTTTACGATATCAATACCCGTTACTTCTTCTGTTACTGTATGCTCAACTTGAATTCTTGGGTTAACTTCAATGAAATAAAATTCACTAGATTTTTTATCAAATAAAAATTCAACAGTTCCTGCACCAAAATATTTAACTTGTTTTGCAATTTTAATTGCAGCATTACAAATTTCTTCTCGCGTTTTATTTTCAAGAAAATGTGCAGGTGCTCTTTCAATAATCTTTTGATGCCTTCTTTGAAGAGAACAATCTCTTTCAAAAAGATGTATGATATTTCCATGTCTATCACCTAAAATTTGAACTTCAATGTGGGCAGCATCTTCTAAAAATTTTTCTATAAATACTTCATCTTTTCCAAAAGCTTTAAGTGACTCACTTTGAGCGGTTGTAATTTGATCTATTAATTCGTTGCTTGATCTAACAACACGCATTCCTCGACCTCCACCACCCCAACTAGCTTTAACAATTACTGGATAACCAATTTTTTCAACTTCTTTTTTAATACTTTTTAGATTTTCTTTTGTTACTAGAACTGACGGAACGGTGCCTACCTTTGCTTCTTCGGCAACTTTTTTAGCTTCGGTTTTATTTCCAAATCTTTTTAGTATCTCTTTACTAGGTCCAATAAATGTTATGTCATTTTTTTCACACTGCTCAGCTAGTTCAGGACTCTCTGATAAAAATCCATAACCTGGATGGATAGCATCAACCTTTGCATCCTTAGCAATTTTAATAATCGAGTCTATGTCCAAATATGCTTGAATTGGACCTTTGCCGTCACCTACTAAATAACTTTCATCTGTTTTAAATCGGTGAATAGCAAAACGATCTTCTTTAGAATAAATAGCAGCTGTTTTTATACCAGACTCTTCTGCAGCTCTGAAAATTCGAATAGCAATTTCACTTCTGTTTGCTGCTAAAATTTTACTAATCTTTTTCATCAAGCCACCATTAAATAAGGATTATTACTTAATATTTTTTCGGGGATGCATCTATATGTTCCTTACTAAATTAGCAAGGGATCAAAGGAATTTAGCCATTTTTTAGGATTTGGAAGCAGTTATAAATTGATAATAAGATACAAATTATCGATTTAATATCTGTGCACATATGTCTCTTTATCACAAAGGTTTTTTTATATTATTGTGAGAATATGAATTCAATGAATGAAAACATAAGACCTTACCAAAGTTGCTCCAAATCAGTCTTTTTGATTTTAGGAATTATTTTTATAAGCTGGATTTCATTATTCTCTATTTTTCTTATTGTACAAGGTGCTTGGCCTGTATCTATATTTCTTGGACTTGAATACTTAGTTATTTTTTATCTAATACGTTTATATTTCAAAGAGAAAAATATTAAGGATGAAATTAATATTGATCAAAAAGAGATATCTATAAAGAAATATAAAGGTGATAAACTGTTACATTCATCTAAATTCAGCACTTATTGGTCTAAAGTTTTTTTTACAAAATTTAGAAATACTTCTAGGTTATCAATAAGAGAATCGGATAAAGAAACTGAAGTTGCTAATTTTTTACACGCTGATTTAAAAGAAAATTTATATTTAAGGATTAAAAAACAATTAACAAATTATTAAATTTTTATCTTAAAACATTTAATATTATAAATAATTTAATTCTTTCATGCCCTGTTTGCAGGAAGCCTCAATTTTTTTTATTTGAGCTAAACTTAATATATCTTTCCATTGTTCTGCTTTACCTGATCTGAAAAATTTATCTTTTCCTTTATGAGTTTTCATTCCAAATTTTTTTTCACTTTTTTGTAATAAACTAAATTCTGAATTCTCAACACTAAACTGAACTCTGTTATTATCCTTTTTGTGATTTAAGATTTTTGATAAAAAATCTATTGTATTATTAAATTGACCAACACAATCTTTTAATAAATCTTCATATTTTATTATTATACGTGGCATATCGGGCAGTCCGTATTTCCATGATTTATAATGATAATTCCAAGATCCTAAAATTTCTATATATGGATAATTATCTATAGAGTTTATATTATAAAATAATTTATCATCACAAAGATCTGAAATAATTTTATCATAACTCTCATTTCTATAATGTGCATAAGAAATGACTACATCTCTTGGATCTCTAACAATATAGATAGTTCCTAAAGTTAATTCCATATTGGTAAATTCGTTTTTTTCTATTGATATTAAAGCATTGTGGTTTTTAAAAAAAACAACATTTCCACCCTGAATATTAACTTCTTTTTGTAAGTCCAACCAATATTTAGAAACATTGAGTGGATTTTCTATTATAGTTTTTTTATCTACTATTTTTTTCATTAGACTAAGTTGTGGAAACATTAAAATATTATTATCTGCTATTTGAAAATTAAATTCGTTGCTGCTATTAAAGAAATAATTAGATATTAAAAATCTCATCCAAGTATTTCCACTTTTTGGATAAGATGAAATCCAAATAATTTTTTTCATAGATTAGAATTTATTTATAAATTAAAATAATAAATCATTCATAGAGAATAGACCTTTTTTCTTTTTATATAAAAAAATGGCAGCCTCTATTGCTCCGCTCACAAATATAGATCTATTATTAGCCTTATGAACTAAATCTATTCTATCATTAGGTCCTATAAAGCTTACTGTATGTTCACCTGCAATCTCACCACCTCTTGTAACAGAAAAACCTATTTCACCTTTTTTTCTAGATGAAAGTTTTTTTGTACGATCTAAAACTTTTGATTTATTTAATTTAGTTTTTCTGCCCTCAGCAGCATACTCTCCTAAAGATAATGCTGTTCCCGAAGGAGCATCTTTTTTGTGTTTATGATGTGTTTCAGCAATTTCAATATCATAAACAGTATCTTTTAGAGCTGATGCTGTTTGTTTTACTAAGTTAAATAATAAGTTAACACCCAGACTCATGTTAGAAGACATGAGTATAGGTATTTTTTTAGAATAACTATTTACTTTATTTTTTTGACCATCTGTCATTCCAGTTGTACCAATAACAACTGCTGTTTTATTTGCAGAGGCAATTTTAAGATTATCTAACGTAGATTCAGGTGTTGTAAAATCAATTATAACATTTGAATCTTTGATTAACTGTGCTGCATTAGCTGTAACTAATTTTGCAGAGTTTATGCTTGAAACTTTGTTCAAGGGTTTGTTTATATCTTTATGTTTTTTGTACTCAAAGCCACCGACAAATTCTAAATTTTTATTTTGTAAAATTTGTTTCGATATTTCTTGACCCATTCGGCCAAGACAACCTGCAACTGCTATTTTAATTTTTGGCATAAAATCTTCTTATACTTTGGTGATTGTAAGTTGAAAAGAAATTAAGTTAAATCTTCCCAGACTTCTTTTAATTTTGAGAAAAAACCTTGTGATTTTGGGCTGTGTTTTTTTGATGTCCCGCCTTCATTTTCGAACTCTCTCAAAATATCTTTTTGTTTGTTATTTAGATTAACCGGTATTTCAACGTTTGCTTGCACATACATATCTCCACGTCTGCTTTGTCGAAGTATACTCATTCCTTTACCGCGTAGTCTAAATTGAGTCTCAGATTGAGTTCCCGCTGGAATATTAAGCCTGGCTTTTTTTCCCTCTATTGTTGGTACTTCTATTTCTCCGCCTAAAATAGCAGTAGTGATTGAAATTGGTATTTCACAAAATAAATTTTCTTCTTCTCTTTCAAAGAGTTTGTCCTTTTGAACTTCAACAAAAATATACAGATCTCCATTACCCGCACCTCTTTCACCAGGTTCACCTTCACCTGCAATTCGAATTCTTGTACCTGTATCAACACCAGCAGGAATAGTAACAGAAATTGTTTTTTGCTTTTTTATATTTCCAGTTCCAGAACATTTAAGACACGGATTTTTTATACTTGAACCTTCTCCACCACATGTAGGGCATGGTCTTTCAATAGAAAAGAAGCCTTGTTGTGATCGAACCTTACCTGCGCCACCACAAGTAGAACAAGTACTTGGTCCAGATTTATCTGCACTTCCTGTAGCTGCACATGCATCACAACCAACATAAGTTGGAATTCTTATTTGTGGTTTCTTTCCAGTGAAAGCTTCGAATAGTGAAACAGACATGTTGTAACGAAGATCACTTCCTCTTTGAGGTCCTCGTCTTCTTGATGATTGTCCTCCAAACCCTCCACCAAAGAATTCTTCAAAAATATCAGAAAAGCCCCCTGCAAAATCTCCAAAGCCTTGGGCTCCACCCATTCCACCTTGTTTAAAAGCATCATGTCCATATTGATCATAAGCTGATCTTTTTTCTGAGTCTTTTAGAATTTCGTAAGCAGCAGCAGCTTCTTTGAATTTTCTTTCAGCAGTTTTGTCATCCTTGTTACGATCAGGATGGTATTTCATGGCTTGTTTTCTATAAGCTTTTTTTATTTCATCATCACTGGCATTTCGTTGAACACCTAATATCTCATAGAAATCTTTATCAGCCACATCTCCTCCTTATAAAAATTATGGAGCGTTAATCTTTTTTATCTTCGTCTACTTCTTCAAATTCTGCATCTACAACTTTTTCATCTTTTGTATTATCAGCTGATGGTTCAGCACCAGATGGATCAGGTTGTGGTCCAGCACCTTGAGGGTTTTGTTTATAAATTGCTTCACCCATTTTGAGAGATGACTGAACAAGTGCTTCAGTTTTAGATTTTATAGCTTCTAAATCTTCGCCGTCTTTTACTTTTTTAAGCTCTTCAATATCCTCTGTGATTTTGTTTTTATCAGCTTCAGGAATTTTATCACCGTGCTCTTTTAAGTTCTTTTCAGTTTCATTAATTAAACTATCAGCATGGTTTCTAGTATCAACAGCTTCTCTTTTCTTTTTGTCAGCTTCAGCATTTTCTTCTGCCTCTTTGACCATTTTTTCAATCTCATCATCTGATAATCCGCCAGAAGCCTGGATCTTGATTTGTTGTTCTTTACCAGTTGATTTGTCTTTAGCCGAAACGTTTACAATACCATTTGCATCGATATCAAAAGTTACTTCAATTTGAGGCATTCCTCTTGCAGCAGGTGGAATACCTACTAAATCAAACTGACCTAGTAATTTGTTATCAGCAGCCATTTCTCTTTCACCTTGAAATACTCTAATTGTTACTGCACTCTGATTATCTTCAGCTGTAGAAAATACCTGGCTCTTCTTTGTTGGGATAGTTGTGTTTTTATCAATCAGCTTTGTAAATACACCACCGAGTGTTTCAATACCAAGTGATAAAGGTGTAACATCAAGAAGTAGTACATCTTTGACATCACCTTGTAACACACCTGCTTGGATAGCAGCACCAGATGCTACAACTTCATCTGGGTTAACACCTTTATTAGGTTCTTTACCAAAGAAGTTTTTTACTATCTCCGTTACTTTAGGCATTCTTGTCATACCACCAACCAAAATTACATCATCAATTTCAGCAGCTTGTAATCCAGCATCTTTGAGTGCCATTTCGCAAGGTTTTAAACTTTGGTTTAAAAGTTCACCTACGATAGCTTCTAGTTTTGCTCTCGATAATTTAATCGTTAAATGTTTAGGACCAGATTGATCAGCAGTAATGAATGGCAAGTTAACTTCTGTTTCAGTTGAACTTGATAGTTCAATTTTTGCTTTCTCAGCTGCCTCTTTCAAACGTTGAAGGGCAAGTTTATCTGAACGTAAATCAATACCATTATCTTTTTTGAATTCATCAGCAAGATAATCAATAATTTTAAGATCAAAATCTTCACCACCAAGGTGCGTATCGCCATTGGTTGATTTAACTTCGAAAACACCGTCGCCTATTTCTAGAATGGAAATATCAAATGTACCTCCACCAAGATCATAAACAGCAACAGTACCAGTTTTCTTTTTATCTAAACCATATGCTAACGCTGCAGCAGTAGGCTCGTTAATAATTCTTAAGACTTCTAGTCCAGCTATTTTTCCAGCATCTTTTGTTGCTTGTCTTTGAGCATCGTTAAAATATGCAGGAACGGTGATAACTGCTTGTGTAACAGTGTCTCCTAAATAAGACTCTGCAGTCTCTTTCATTTTTTGTAAAATAAATGCACTAATTTGACTTGGACTATATTTATCTCCACGTGCTTCTACCCATGCATCACCGTTATCACCTTTTACTATTTTATAAGGTACTAGTCCGCTGTCAGACTTAACAGCTTCATCCTCAAATGTTCTTCCGATTAATCTTTTTATGGCAAATAAAGTATTTTCAGAATTAGTTACTGCTTGTCTTTTAGCTGATTGTCCAACAAGTTTTTCTTTTGTGTCACTGAATGCTACCATTGAAGGAGTTGTTCTTCCACCCTCAGAATTTTCAATTACTTTTGCTTCCTTACCGTCCATTACTGCAACGCAGGAGTTTGTAGTACCTAAATCAATACCAATTACTTTTGCCATATTTTTTGTCCTCTTTACTTAATTATTTACCAATCAACATTGGCTACATTAGATATGGGAAAAAAGTTTTAAAATACAAGGATGTTTGGGATTTATATTAAAAAATACAAGCAAATTAAAGCTTTTTATGACTTTTCTTTACTCTCATTTTCAGGATTATCTGCTACTTTTTCTTCTTTAGGTTCTTCTGTTTTAGCGACTGGTTTTTTAGAAACTCCGACCATTGCTGCTCTGAGCAATCGGTCATACATTGTATAGCCAGATTGGACTTCTTGTACTACTGTTCCTTCTTCAACTTCATTATTTTCAACTTCCATCATTGCTTGATGAAAATTATGGTCAAATTTTTGATTTAAAGTTTCAATTTTTTTGACACCATGCTTTTCAAGAGTACTTTTGTATTCTTTAAGCACCATTTTTAAACCATCGATAAGATTTTTTATACTTTCTGGATGATTTTCATCTTCTGGTAAAGCATCCAGCGCTCTTTCTAAATTATCTCCTGGCGATAGAATGTCTCTTGCTAAATTTATGCTACCAAACTTTATTGTTTCAACTTTTTCTCGTTCAAATCTTTTTCTAAGATTTTCCATTTCAGCGAGTAATCGAATTTTTTCTTCTTTTAGTGTTTCAATTTCCTTTTCTAAGCTGTCTTTTTCTGAATTTTCATCTTCAGTTGTCTCTTCTGTATCTGTGTTTTCTTGAGAATCATTATTGTCTTCATCGTTTTCAATATTCTCAGAATCAGGCATTTTTATTTCTTCTTGTTGGCTATCTTCTTCTTTTTTTTCAACCATTAATCGATTACCTTTCCAATAATTTTAGACGTATAATCAACAAGAGGAACTATTTTGGAGTAGTTTAGTCTTGTTGGCCCAACTACACCTATAGCTCCTATAATTTCTTGATCATTGTTTTTATATGGGGCCATTACCATAGAAAGACCAGAGTGTTTAAACAAAAAATTTTTAGATCCAATAAATATTTGTACCCCCTTTGCTTTTCCTGCAGTTTCCAATATATCTACAAAACTAGATTTTTTCTCAATTTCATCAAAAAGATTTCTGATTTGATCTAAATCTTTAGAAACAATTTCATCTTTTAATAAATTTGATTGACCGTGTAGAAAAATATAAGGATTTTTACTATTAGGCTGAGTTTCAATAATACCTTGTTGAATTAATTTTGAAGAAATTGACTCTAGCTCATTTTGTGAATTTTTTATTTCAGATTGAATTAGTCTCTTAATTTGTGAAATGTTTTTATTTGTAAACTTTGATGTAAGATAATTGGAAGCCTGTATCAGTAATGAACTATTATATTTTCCATTATCTTCAATGATCCTGTTTTCTACTTCTCCATTCTCATATGCAAGAATAAGCATTAATTGAGTACTATTAAGTCTTATAAATTCGACATGTTTTAAGTTTTTTTGAAATTTTGGTGCAATAACTATTCCTGCATAACTTGATAATCCAGAAATAGCCTTAGAAGCAACATCAAGTACCTCTTCATAAGATTTTCCCTTTGTTAAACACTGTTGTTTAATATTTTCTTTATCTATTTTTGAAATTCTTCCAAACTCTAAAAGTCCGTCCACAAAAAACCTCATACCTTTTTCAGTAGGCATTCTACCAGCTGATCTGTGTGGAGCATAAAGTAGTCCCTCTTTTTGTAAATTTGATAAAATGGATCTAATTGAAGCTGATGAAAGATTTAAGCCCCCCATCTTCATAATTGTTTCTGATCCTGCTGGAGATCCAGTTTTGAGATATGACTCAACTAATTTTTTAAAAATTAATTTCGATCTATCATTAATTTCTGCGTATACATTATCAGACATAAGAATTTTATTTAAAAAAATTATTTATCTACTATTATTAAATTTATATGAGAAAAGATAGATCCTTCAATCAAATGCGTGAAATTTCATTTGAGAAAAACGTGAATATTCATGCAGATGGTTCATGCTTAGTGAAATTTGGAAATACACATGTTCTTTGTCTTGCGACAATTGATGAAAAAGTTCCTCACTGGTTAAAAAATACTGGCAAAGGTTGGGTTACAGCAGAATACGGCATGCTGCCAAGATCTACAAATACAAGAATGGATAGAGAGGCAGCAAAAGGAAAGCAGTCAGGTAGAACACAAGAAATACAAAGGTTAATTGGGCGTAGCCTAAGATCTATTGTAGATCTTTCAAATCTTGGAGAGCGTCAAATAAAAATAGATTGTGATGTGATTCAAGCTGATGGTGGCACAAGAACAGCTGCAATTAGTGGGGGCTTCGTTTCATTATATTTGGCTATAGAAAAATTAAAAAACAATTATAATCTTCAAAAGCCTATTATTAAAAATTTTATAGGGGCAGTCTCAGCTGGAATACTAAATAATAAATCAATTTTAGATTTAGATTATAAGGAAGACTCAGAAGCACAAGTAGATGCAAATTTTGTAATTTGTGAATCTGGTGAAATATCTGAAATCCAAGTAACAGGGGAAGAATTTTTTTTCAACGATAATCAATTTGAAGAAATATTTACTCTTGCTAAGGATGGTATTAAAAAGATAATTGCAAAACAAAAAGAGGCTTTGAAGTAAATTGAAAGAAATATTATTTTTTTCGAATAATAAAAATAAAGTATTTGAAATTAAAAAAATTTTCAAAAAAAATAAGGTAAAACTTCTATCCTTGAGTGATGTGAATATAGATGATCAGCCCATAGAAAATGGCAAAACTTTTGAAGAAAATGCAAAGATAAAATCTGATTATGGATTTAATAAAGCCGGTATTCCTTGTTTCGCTGATGACTCAGGAATATGTATTGAAAGTTTAAATTGGAAACCTGGTATTAGTTCTAAAAGATTTTTAAATAAGTTTAGAAGCAAAGATGAGTGTTTTAAATATATTATGAAAAGTGTCAAAGTAAATTGCAAAAAAAAAGCATATTTTAAAACTTCAATAAGCTTAACAATAAATAATTCCAAAAACATAATTTTTAACGGAAAACTTGATGGAAAGATTTCAGATAAAAAAAAAGGTGGTAGTGGCTTTGGTTATGATCCAATATTTATTCCAAATAGCTATGAAAAAACATTAGCAGAAATTAGTGTTAATGAAAAAAATAAAATAAGCCATAGATCAATAGCAGTAACAAAATTAATTAATTTTTTGTTTAGTTAATAATCATAGACTCACCCCGATTAATCCTCAGTATATCTAAATCTCTTTCAATTAAATTATTTTTAAAAAAGAAGTTTCCATCAATCCCATCAAATTTTTTATTAGAATCATTTAGTAGGTAAATCATTTCTTTAAAATTATATTGTTTTGAATAAATAAAATTAATTAAACCAATTAAATCATATGCTAATGTTGAAACTCTCAAAAACTCCTCTTCATATATTTCTTGGTACTTATTAATTAAATTAATTCTTTTAATCTCTGGAACTCCAGGAAAAATTGCACCTTGCAAAGATGGTTCATGAAAAAAAGTCTTATCATCTATTACACCGGTACCCATAAACTGTACAATATTTGGATCAATGTCATAATAAGGTAAAAGCGGAGCAACTTGTAAAAGGTTTAAGCCATAATCAGCAATTAAAATATGAGTAAAATCATAATCACTGGTGGTTTTAAATTTCTGTAATTTTTTTAATCTTTGTTTTGACTTTTTATCATTTTTTTTAGATAAAATTTGTTTTTGTCTATTTAATTCATACTTTCTTAATTCATATTTTCCCAATTCTTTTATTGCGTTCCTAACATTGGATAAATCAGCTCGATATGAAGACCTGTTCACTAAAATAGCAGGGCTTGAAAAAATTAAGTCATCAATAAAACTGTTAATTAAATAACCGTATTCATTTTCAGGATACAGTAGTGCAACTTTTGCCCCTTCATTCAAAAATAATAACAAATTTGCAAGTTCATTTTTAGGAAAAAAATTTACCAAATAAACACAATTCTTTGCATTTGAGGTATGAGAAGAAAAAGAGAAAAAGATCACATTATTACTACAATAATCATTTAAATTTTTTGTATACTTAGATTGAATTGGACCTATAAATACTCTGCCCTCTTTAAGATTTCTTTTTATTATTTTATCTAAATCTTTGTCATTTTCAAAATTTTCAATTTGAAATTTTAAATTTTTTACGTTTAGATCGTCAATACCTAATTCAAAAGTATTTAAGAATTGCCTCTTTGTTGTCGTGTCATCATCTTGAGCAAACAAAACTATAATTGTGGTGTCTAAAACACCATTGTACAAATCCTTATTTTGTTTATTTGTTTTTTTTTCAATAATTTCTACTTCTGGTTTATTAGCATCTATTTTTTTAGAAGGAGTATTTTCTTGAGTATTTTTTGGAGCTTGTTTACCTAAATTTACTGGAGTACATGATATTATAAATATAAGTATAGATATAAAAAAAATGAATAGTTTTATAAATGGCCTTTCAATAGTTTCGACACCTATTGGTAATTTAAATGACATAAGTATAAGGGCTATTAATGCCCTCAAAGATTGTGATATTATAATTTGTGAAAACCCAAAACATTCTCTTAAACTACTAAATAAATTAGGCATTAAAAAGAAATTAATCTCTCTTCATGATTATAATGAACATATCATAATAAATAAAATAAAAGGTCTATTAAAAAATAAAAATTGTGTACTTATTTCAGATTCAGGCTCCCCATTAATTTCTGATCCTGGTTATAATTTAGTACAATATTGTATTCAAAATAATATTAAAATAACATCTATACCAGGGCCCTCGTCCATCATATCGAGCTTACAACTATCTGGGTTACCAATATCAGAATTTGTTTTTTTTGGGTTTATTCCAAAATCAAAAAAAAAATTAGAAGATCTTGTTCATACTATAATTAAAGAAAGAAAGACGTCTGTATTTCTTATATCCAATCATAAATTAATAACCTTTATAGATTGTTTAATTGATATTATGCCGGATAGAAAAATATCAATATGTAAAGAATTAACTAAAGTAAATGAGTTTGTGTTTAGAGGAATTCCTAGCAAAGTAAAAAGTGATATTTTACAAAAAAAGGAAAATTTGAAAGGAGAATTTGTAGGAGTTGTGAATGGGCAGACAAAAAAAAATCATGATTTTGACGAAATTGATTTGTATAAAAGTGAGTTAGAAAAAATGACTAAAAAATTTTCTTTGACCGACATCGTCGAAATAGTACATAAATTTACAAAAATTAACAAAAACAAAATATACAAGTGGTTACTAAATTTAAAAAAATAATTAAGTTTTTACTTCTGCCTATGCTTTTAATTACAATGTTCATTAATTATGGGTGTTCACCCGCAAATATACTTGCAACAGGAAGTGGTAGTGCAATGGTAGTAGCTGAGGGAGAAAGATCTTTAGGTACAGTAATTGACGATGCCACCATAAAAGTAAATGTTGCTGCAAAATTTTTAAATGCAGGCAATAATCTTTTTGTAAATATCAATACAAGTGTTCTTGAAGGAAGGGTTTTATTAACTGGACTAGTTGATAATCAAGAAATAAGAATTGATGCGGTTAGATTAGTTTGGGAAGTTGAGGGTGTAAGAGAAATTATAAATGAAGTAGAAATTGGAAACAGATCTACTTTGAGTGATTACGCTAGTGATTTATGGATAAATACCCAAGCTAGAGGTTTGGCAGCTAAAACTATAGGTATTAAAGCAGTTACATTTAACTTTGAGACAATCAAAGGAAAGATTTATATAGCTGGTATTTCTACAAAACCAGAACAGCTTGAAGAACTTATCTTAGCGTTAAAAAATATAAAAGGTGTAACAGAGATAGTAAACTACGTTATTCTTAAAGAATAAATTATCTTAATCTTCCTATTTTCTCTCCAGCTAATATATGAATGTGGTAATGAGGAACTTCCTGGCCGCCATCAATCCCTGAGTTTGTAATAATTCTGTAGCCATTATTTTGAATTCTAAGTTTATTTATGACCGTTTTGATACTCTTGAAAAAAGAAATAATTTTTTCTTCCTCAGCATTATTGACAAAGTCTGTAAAATCAACACACTTGAACTTAGGTATTCCAAGAACATGTATTTTGGCTTGAGGGTTTATATCCTTAAAGAATAAGTTAAACTTATCTTCATAAATTATATCGCAAGGTATTTCATTCCTTAATATTTTTGCAAAGATATTATTTTCATCATACATGATTTTTTATTTTCTTTTATCTAGCTCTTTATGAATGTCGTTCATGGATATTTTTTTTGACTTTAATAAAACCAAGAGATGATAAATGACATCTACAGCTTCTTCTGTTGTTCTTTTTTTTGAGCCTTTTAAAAAGTCTATTATTAACTCAGATGTTTCCTCCCCAAACTTCTGGGCTATCTTTTTTGAGCCAGATTTCAAAAGTTCATTTGTATAAGAATTTTTCTTTTTTGTATTTACTCTTTCTGTTATTATTTTGTACAAATCTTCAATTTTCATAGTTTTAAACTCTTATATTTATTTTCTTTTCTTTTAAAAAACTTTTTACCTCTTTAATGCTTAATTCATTAAAATGAAAGACTGAGGCAGCTAATAATGCATCTGCTTTACCTTTGACAACACCTTCATAAAAGTGATTTAGTGTTCCTACACCCCCACTTGCTATAAGGGGTATTTTTAAAAACTCTGATACTTTGTTGAGCAGTTCATTATCAAATCCAGATTTTGTTCCATCTTTATCCATTGATGTTAGGAGTATTTCTCCTGCTCCTAGTTCTTGAACTTTTTCAATCCAATTTAAAGCTAACAACTCTGTTTTTTTGGTTCCGCCGTGAGAGTATACATACCAATCATTAAAATGTTTTTTAGCATCTACCGCTACAACTATACATTGATTTCCAAAATACTCTGACGAACGTTTAACAATAACTGGATCTTTAATAGCAGCAGAATTTATAGATATTTTGTCTGCACCTGCCTTAAGAAGCGCATGTATGTTTTCGACAGATGAAATACCACCTCCTACAGTTAGTGGGATAAAAACTTCATTTGCAGTTTTCTCAACAACTTTTACCATTGTGTCTCTATTTTCAAGAGAAGCACTTATATCTAAAAAACAAATTTCATCTGCTCCATTATCTGAATAATGCTTAGCTTGTTCTACTGGATCTCCTGCATCAATTAAATTTACAAAATTAATGCCTTTTACAACCCTTCCATTTTTAACATCTAAACATGGAATAATTCTTATTTTGACCATTTTAATTCAAAATTTTTTGCGCTTTAATTAAATCAATTTTTCCCTCATAAAATGATTTGCCCGAAATAATGCCCTCTATATTTTTTATTTTTAAATCTCTTAGATTTTTTAAGTCGGTGTAGTTGGTTAATCCACCAGCAATAATTATTTTTTTATTTAATTCATTTGTTAAATCGATCTTTTCAGAGAAATTTGTTACAAAATTTAAATTTAATCCATTTAACATTCCATCATTTTGAATATCTGTAATGACATATCCTTTGATTTTAGAATTTTTATAAACATTTAAAATATCTTGAATATTTTTTCCTGAATTCTCATCCCACCCTTTAATCATTATATTATCGTTTAAAATATCCAATGATATGTATACTTTATCTTTATATTGATCAGATAAAGAAAGAACTACTTCAGGTTTTTGGATAGAAAGGGATCCAATTATTAAATAGTTTAAACCAACTTCAAAATATTTTTCAGCAATTTCTAAGCTCCTGATACCACCGCCAAGCTGTATTGGTATAGTGGTTGAATTTCTAATTTTTTTTATAGTTTCGAAATTTATATTTGGTCTACCAAAGGCAGCATCTAAATCAACTAAGTGTAGTTTTTTACATCCTATTTTTTCAAAATGAATAGCTTGTTTTTCTGGATCTTCTTTGTAGACAGTACTAGATTCATCTTTTCCCTTCGACAATCTAACACATTTATTATCTTTTAAATCAATAGCTGGTATAATTTGCACTACAAGTTTTTATAATAGTAATAACCTTTAATAAAGCTTCCATTAATAAAAGCATAATAAGGATTTTCACCCCACTTAAGATAATCTTTACTAGTAAAAAGTTTTATTGCTGCATCTTGTGTTTCTCTAACAGCTAGTTGTAAAGATTTGATATTATCTTCTTTTGCAATTTGTTCTGTATAATCAATCATTGTTTTGGCTAGCCCATAACCTCTTGCCCAAGGAGCTACAAAATGCCTTCTAATACGTGCAATATTTTTTCTAGACTCGATATTGGGTGCTTCATATGCCAATTGTAAGGTTCCGGCTATAACACCATTTAATCTACCAACTATAAGTTTTATAAATTTGTCATTTGTTCTTTTAGTCCAATATTCAGTTAAAACATCACGTGTCGGTACTCTGAGCCAACCAAATCCACCTCCGGCATTAATAGCTTGTTCAGTAATATTACAAAGATCTGCTAAATCTACATCTGTAAGTATTTCAATATTGTCGACTGAAATATTTATTTTTTCTTTTAGTTGAGTAGACATGTTCATAATTAATTATACTTTTATAAATTCTTTTAATAAGTTTAATCCCTGGGAGGAACTTTTTTCAGGATGAAACTGAACGCCATATATATTTTCTTTTCCCACAATTGAAGCAAAATTTTTTCCATACTTAGTTTCTGCCAAAATATTGTCATTATCAGCACAATCGAAGTAATAAGAGTGAACAAAATAATAATCATTTTTGGTTGAAATTAAATTATTATGTGTTGAATTTCTTGGTACTGCCTCATTCCATCCCATATGAGGAAGTTTAAGGCTATCTCCGGGTAATCGTTTAATTATACCGTCTATCCAACCAAGGCCTTCATGAATGCCATTTTCTTCACTTATTTTGGCCAACATCTGCATACCTACACATATTCCTAAAAACGGCTTTTTTTTAATTAAAGCAAATTCATAAAGCTCATCAATCAGACCGTGTGTTTTTTTTAAACCATCCATACATGTATTAAAAGCTCCTTGTCCAGGAAGCACAATATGAGAAGATTTTTTAATATCAGATAAATTTTTTGAAATTGTCACATCAGCCTCAAAATTGTTATCACGCGCTACTTTAATAAAGGATTTTTGTGCTGATAAAATGTTGCCTGATCCGTAATCGACAATAGTGATCTTCTTCATTAATAAACTATAGAGTACCTTTTGATGAAGGTATATTGTGTTTTCTTCTGCTATCTATTTCAACTGCAATTCTTAAACTTTTGGCAAAAGCTTTAAAACACGATTCAATGATATGGTGATTGTTTTTGCCATACAAATTTTCAATATGTAGGTTGCATTTCGATTCATTTGAAAAAGCTTTAAAAAATTCATGAAACAACTCTGTGTCCATTTCGCCAATTTTTTTTAACCCAAGGTTTACATTCCAAACAAGCTCGGGTCTTCCGCTTAAATCAATAACACATCTAGTTAAGCATTCATCCATAGGCACATAGGAAAAACCATATCTGTTTATTCCTTTTTTGTTGTCTAGTGCTTTTTTTATAGATAAAGCTAGAGCGTAAGCTGTATCTTCGACCGAATGGTGAAGATCAACATTCGTATCACCGTCACAATTTAAATCTATATCTATAAGGCTGTGATGAGATAATAACTCTAGCATATGGTCGAAAAAACCAATTTGTGTTGAAATGTTAGATTGACCAGTGCCATCTAAATTAATCTCACAACTAATTTTAGTTTCCTTGGTATTTCTTTCAAGTTTTCCTTTTCGCATTTTTGCCTAATATCAGTGAAATCTTATTTATTCTAGGTAAATAACTTGATAAAAATAATTAAATAGCCATCTTATGAAAGAATGAAAAAAAATATTATCAAATCAACAACTATTATAGGGATTAGAAAAGATAATTTGGTTGTTATTGCTGGCGATGGTCAAGCTAGTTTAGGTAACACAGTAATGAAATCAAACGTCAAAAAAATAAGAAGGCTAGGAGCTGATGAAACTGTTATATCAGGTTTTGCAGGCTCAACTGCTGATGCCTTTGCTTTGTTTGAGAGATTAGAGGGAAAATTAGACCAATATAAAAACCAACTTAAAAGAGCTTGTGTAGAATTAGCTAAAGATTGGAGAACTGATAGATATTTAAGAAGATTAGAAGCTATGATGATAGTAGCGGATAAAGATGTAAGCTTATTATTATCAGGAACTGGCGATGTAATAGAATCTGATGATGGAATACTTGCAATAGGATCTGGAGGTCCTTATGCAAATAGTGCAGCAAAGGCATTAATGAAAAATACAAAAATGGATGCAAAAGAGATCGCATTAGAGTCACTCAACATAGCTGCAGATATTTGTATTTATACAAACCATAACATTATTTCAGAAACGATTGAACTTTAGAATGGAATCTAGTTTTAGCCCAAGGGAAATAGTTTCTGAGTTAGATAAATTTATTATAGGTCAGAATAAAGCAAAAAGGGCTGTTGCTGTTGCTTTAAGAAATAGATGGAGAAGGAAACAACTTGATGAATCTTTAAAAGAAGAAATTGTACCAAAAAATATTTTAATGGTAGGTCCCACTGGTTGTGGAAAGACAGAAATTTCAAGAAGACTGGCAAAGTTAGCTAATGCACCTTTTGTAAAGGTAGAAGCAACAAAGTTTACAGAAGTTGGTTATGTAGGTAGAGATGTTGAACAAATTATAAGAGACCTTGTTGAAATCAGTATTACAAAAACAAAAATACAAATGGGTCAAGAAGTTAAAGCAAAGGCAGAAAAAAATGCTGAGGAAAGAATCTTAGATGTTTTAGTTTCTAAAAGCTCTACACCAGCTACCCGTGATAATTTTAGAAAAAAACTTAGGTCGGGTGAATTAAATGATAATGAGGTTGAAATTCCAGTATCTGCAAATGCGAATTTAAGTTTACCAACTATGGATATTCCGGGGATGCCTGGCTCACAAATGGGTATGATTAATTTAGGAGATGTATTTGGTAAGGGTTTTGGAAATCAAAAAAAATTGAAAAAAATGAGCGTTAAAGAATCTCATGCATACTTATTAAACGAAGAAACTGAAAAACTTTTAGATAAAGATAAAATTAACTCAAGAGCGCTTGAGGATGTTGAGCAAAATGGAATTGTCTTTATAGATGAAATAGATAAAATAACTTCTAGAGCAGAAAGAAGTGGTGCAGATGTTTCAAGAGAGGGTGTTCAGAGAGATTTGTTACCACTAATTGAAGGAACAGCAGTAACAACTAAATATGGTGTAGTAAAAACAGATTATATTTTGTTTATTGCATCGGGTGCATTTCATTTATCAAAGCCATCTGACATGCTTCCAGAACTTCAGGGTAGGTTACCAATACGTGTTGAGCTTGATAGTCTTAGTAAAAAAGACTTTAAGCTTATCTTAACTGAAACACAAAATAGTTTAATTAAGCAATATCAAGGCCTTTTAGGAACTGAGAAGGTAGATTTAAAATTTGAAGAAAGTGGTATAGACACTATTGCCTCTCTTTCTACAGAGATCAATCAAAACGTGGAAAACATAGGAGCGAGAAGATTACACACTGTAATGGAGAAATTGTTGGAAGAGGTTAGTTATACTGCTTCGGATATAGGCCCAACAGAAATTACGGTAGACAAAGAATATGTCGAAAATAGCCTCGGAGAACTTATTAAAAGTCAGGACTTATCTAAATTTATACTATAAATCTCATTTATTTATAATTTAATTAATGAGCATAATAAACAAAATTAAAATTGAATTACTTTTTTTTGTTTCACTAACTGTTTTTATTTTTATTTCATTAAATTTAGATGTGACTATAAAAAATTTCTTTGAACAAATAAATTATAGTCCTGTAATTTCTAAATCATCACCTTATGGAAATATTTATTTAGAAGAGTTTTTTTTAAATATAACTGAGCTTGGAAACTCTGTTTGGTACTTTGTATTTTGTATTATTTCAATAATATTTTTATTTTCAAATAAAAAAATTAAAGCTTTAGAAATAAAAAATGGTTTTAAAAATACAAACCTTTTTATCTCTGTAATAATATTTCTAATAGTAAATGGTCTAGTAACTCAATTACTTAAACATGTAATTGGCAGGGCGAGGCCTAACCATACAAATTTTGAAGATGGTTTTAATTTTAATTTATTTACTCTTAATTCAGAGTTTCATTCTTTTCCGTCGGGGCACTCTTCTACAATTTTTATGGTTTGTTTTATTTTATGTAAGTTAATGCCTAATGTTAAATACCTATTATTTGTTTTTGGTTTTATAGTAGCTTTTAGTAGAGTTGTTGTAAATGCTCATTTCTTTACAGACATTGTTGCGGGGATGATAGTAGCAATGATTGTATTTAAATTATTAAATCTTATTTTTGAGAAATTTAACAAAAGGTTTATGATAACTGAGATAGGATTTGTAAAAAACTCTGTTGTAATTAATTTCGTAACTTTGTTTTTAATTGCTGGAGTTTTTTTAACTATCGGCCCTAGTTTAGACATATATATTTCGGGTCTATTTTATATAGGAGATCCTAAGTTTTTAATTCAAAGATCTGATATATTTTCAATAATTTTTCGAGATATTTTTTTACCTTCAATATTAATATACGTTTTAATTTTACCTATATTTAGCAAATATTTTAAGATTGATAGGCTGTATTTTAAATATAGTTTTTCAATTAAAGAATTTGTTCTAATTTGGTTATCTCAGGTACTAATTATTGTATTGTTTATAAATTCAGTTTTGAAAAGCCACTGGGGTAGGGGAAGACCAGAAGATATTATACAGTTTGGAGGACCAGAAATATTTACCCCTTGGTTTAGGTATAGTGATGCTTGTAACACAAATTGTTCCTTTGTCTCAGGTGATGCAGCAGTTGGCTTCTCTCTTATTGTTTTATACTTTATAACAAATAATAAATTATTTTTTTATTTAGGAATAATTTTTGGCTGCAGCATTGGGTTGATACGTATACTTGCCGGCGCTCATTTTTTAAGCGATGTTCTTTTTGCGGGATTGATAACTATATTATTAAATTTAGTTTTTTTTAAGTTACAAAAAAGATACTATGGTTAAAAATAATATACTTATATTATTGGTATTTTTTTTATTTCTTGTTAAAATTTTTTCTATAACCTTTACCAATTTTAATTTATTTGGAGATGAGGCTCAATACTGGTTGTGGTCTAAAAATTTAGATCTTGGTTATTTTTCTAAACCACCTTTTTTGGCATGGGTAATTAGAGCTTATAATGAAATATTTGGTGATAGTTTTTTTGCCTTAAAAATATTCCCTTCTCTTATATATTTTTTAATCTCTTGGTGTGTTTATAATTTGTTTTTAAGCTCAGGATTAAACAAAAAAGATGCTTTATCAGGTTGTTTAGTTTTTTTATTTATTCCGGCTGTATCATTTTCATCTTTTCTAATAAGTACCGATCTTTTTTTACTTCTATTTTGGACACTTTCCCTAAATGAACTATTAAAGATTATTAAGGAACAAAATTTTTTACGATTTTCATTTTTAGGCATTTTCCTTGGTTTAGCTTTTTTATCAAAATATGCTGCAGTTTATTTTATAATTTGTTTATTTTCTTTATTTTTATTTGATAAAAATTTTAGAAAAGTTGTTATTAATAATTTTTTGGGTTTTTGTTTAAGTATATCTTTAATGTTACTTATTTTTCTCCCTAATATAATATGGAATATTGAAAATAATTGGATAACACTGCAACATACTTCAGATAACGCTAACTTTACAAATATTGACATAAATTTGTATAGAGGTTTAGAATTTTTAATAACTCAGTTATTAATGTTGGGCCCTTTTTTGGTTGTTGGGGGAATATTAAGCTTAACTAACATTAATAATACTCAAAAAACTTTACTGGTATTTTCATTACCAATTATTTTAATAGTGTTTATAGAAGCTATTGTTGTTAGGGCTAATGCAAACTGGGCGGCGCCAGCTTTAATATCTTTATTTGTTTTTTTTTATATAGCAATCTCTAATACAGCTTTAAAAATGATTAATTTAGTGTTTAATTTTTCTTTTTGTTTTATTTTTTTCTTTTTGATAGGATCTAGTTATCCTGCAAATATTTTTAATAGGATTAGTGGGCTAAACGAGTATGCACATAAAATTTATGAAACAACATCAAAAGGTTATAAAAAAAATATAGTAGTTTCAGATCGGCTTTTATTCTCAAGCCTTAATTATGAATTAAGAGATTTGAATATAAATTTCTATATGCCACATAATGAAGGTGGGGAAATAACTAATCACTTTAAAATAGTTTCTCCTCTTAATAAAAATATAAATGAAAACTTTACTTTAATTGGGAGCCCCTTAGATATAAATTATTTAGAGAATGAATATAAGGTGCTAAAAATAAATTCGCCTGATCAGAAATTTACAAAAAGAAAACTTGATGTTTACGAGGTTGTCTTTGAATAAATTTATAGTTATTTTTATTATATTTGTAATTAATACATCGTATGCAAATAATTTTAGTGCAGAATATAAGGTCAGCACAACAGGAATTAAAATTGGTAATTTTAGTTGGTCATTAAATATTAATGATAATATCTATCAAACAGAAATTAATTTAAAAAATTCTGGCATTTTTTCACCCTTATATAAATTTGAAGGAAGGTATCTTTCAGCCGGGGTAATTGAAAACAACATATTTAAAACCCAGAATTATAAACAGTTCTGGAAAACAAAAAAGAAAACAAAAGTAGTTAAAATGTCTTTTGACAATTATTTAATTGAATTAAGTCAAGATCCTATAGAAAGAGAGGTGGCAAGAGTAAATTTAAAAGAATTGTATTTGTACCATGACCCAATTACATCTTTTATAAATATTCTAAATGGAAGTGATGAGGTAAAAACAATTGATGGAAGAAGAATTTATACACTTAAAAAAAAGTTGGATAATAGCGATAATATAGTTTTAAAAATCGAAGATTATATAAATATTTGGGCTGATCATAAAAGAAATGATCTAAAAAAAATTGAATTTTTTATTGAAAATGATTTTCTTCCATATGAAATTCTTATTCATTTTAAAGAAAGAGTCTTTAAACTAGAAAGAATTTAAAGTTTTTTTTTTCTTAAATAGACAAAAAGAGCTCCGTCGCCCCCATATTCAAAACCTGCGTCTTGATATGTTAATATATATTTCTTAAGATCGTTTTCGTTTATCCAGTTTATTATGGAGTTTTTAATCTTTCCATAGAAGAGTTTGGGGTTTGCATCTTGCTCGTTTTCAATTTTTTTATGAACCCCTTTTCCAGTGATTATAAGCATGCATCTTTTATTCTTGTTATAATTTTTTTTCACCTCGCTTATAAATTTTTCTTGTGCTTCGACTAAACCATACCCATGAAGATCAATTCTTCTATCTATATTAATCTTTCCCCGCTTAAGTTCCTTGTTAACCTCGCCAAACGATAGTTTAAATTCTGAGCTACTAACTTTGTGTTCGGTTATTGTTTGTTTGCTAGTATTTTTAGTATTAGTTTTTTTATCTAATTTTACATTTTTTTTATTAGCTGTTTTCTTTTTAACTATTGAGGTATCTTTTTTAAAAGGTTTTACGCCCTTCATGTTTTTTAAAAAAAAATCTTCTTCCATTATTTTTTTGTATAGTTTTTAATTAAATTCTTTACTCTTTCAGGTGTTTGCAAATACCACAAGCTGTCTAACATCTCTAGTGATGCCATGAATTTTTGTTTTTTATTTAGAAAATAAAGCATTTTTTTAAATTTAGAGACCCCTTTTACTCCAAGCTGAAAAATCATTTCTACTAATAATTCTTTCTCCGAGGTTGTGTGATCTTTTTTAAAAAAATTTTTTTTGTATTGTTCGTATGCTTTTTTAAAGTCTATCTCAAACAATTCTTCAAAATATTTTTTTTTAAATTTTTTAATGTAATATTTATTTTCTTTTTCTGTAATAAGATGACCATAACCAATAGTGTAAAACCCTAATTGATCCTGATAAGGTTTATCAGAATAACCCTCATTTTTTTTAATTCGATCTTTTAGTTTTTTAAAGGACAAATATTATGTTTGAGTTAATATCCATATAGGACTTGAAGAGTTTACAGGTTTTTCAAAAGTCCATGTGTCTTTATTTTTAACAATAGAACCCTCATCGTTATTTAACATCTGCTCACTAATAAAATTAACTGAAATTGATATCGTGTTATTTTCTACTTTGGCGTCTGCTATACCCTCAACAATAAGTGAATAAAATTGTGATTCTGGATTGTTTGTTTTTTCATCAATTGCTTTTTCAAAAGCAGAATAAACATCCTTGGACACAAGATTTTTCAGTGTTTTCTTATCTCCATTATTGAAAGATGAAATTATAATTTCAAATGCTTTCTTGGCACCGTCAAGAAATTCTCGGTGATTAAAATTATTTACTTTTTTGTATACAACCTCAAGCTTTGTCTCATTATCCATTAGAGAGGGTATTTTTTGAACATCTTCTTGTTTTTTGGTTTCTTGAGGTTTTGGCTCTGAAATATTTTTTTGAAACCCTGTTCTTTTTCCAAGAACACTTCTTAATCTATAAATAATAAATCCAGCTATAGCCGCAAAAATTATAATATCAAAAAACTGTAGGTCGCCGTAAATCATTAGATTTTAATATAATAACTTTTTTAAATATTAATAGTTAAATTTTTTCCAGAGCGGGTTTTTTAGTTTTTTTAACATTTCTTTATGGGCAAGATAATCTTCTTTATTAACCTCTATGATTTTAGTTTTTGTTTCGTTTTTGTTGCTAATTTGTGTGTTTTTTTCATCAGTGTTTGAATTCAGCTCCATAGAAAACTGCTTGCCTCCTCTTAGTTCTAAATAAACTGCGGCTAAAAGCTGAGAGTCAAGTAAGGCTCCATGGAATGATCTGTCTGATAAATCAATGTTAAACCTTCTACATAAATAATCGAGGTTGGCTATTCTTGTATTTAGAACTTCTCTTGCAAGAGAAACAGTGTCCACCACAGGGTTGTCTAAAGGTGATAAGCCTAGGATAGATAGCTCATTGTTTATAAAACCCAAATCAAATGACGCATTGTGAATTATTAATGTGTCATTTTTCAAAAAGCTCAAAAGCTCTTTGTGATTTTCTTCAAATGGTTTTTGTTGATTAAGAAAATCATCTGACAGACCCACAATATTTTTTGCACCTTCGCTGATGCTTCTATCTGGTTTACAATAAAATTGGAGGGTATTTCCTGTAGGAACGTAGTTTTTAAGTTCCACACAACCAACCTCTATTATTCTGTCACCAGTCTTATAATCAAGGCCTGTGGTTTCTGTATCAATTACTATTTCTCTCATTGTTTTAACTAAAGTTTACTTATTAACCTATTAATCTTAATTTTATAATCCTTTAATGTCGAGTTGTTATAAATAACATAATCAGATTTCATTTTTCTTATAACATCTGATGTTTGAGATCGAGTTATATTCTTAAATTGGTTTTCAGTCATTTTCCTAGTTTTTTTTAATCTATTTAATCTTACTCGTTTGGAAGCTATTATCGATATTACTTTGTTGAACTGTTTTTCTAAATTGTTTTCAAACAATAATGGTATATCAATAAAAATTAATTTTGTTTTTTTTTGTTTTTCTTTTTTTATAAAATCTGACCTCTTTTTTCTAACTATTTTAAATATGTATAACTCGAGCTTTTTTCTTATCTGTTTATTTTCAAAAATAATCTTTGATATAATTTTTTTATCTATGTTTTTTTTTGAAATGGACTTAGACAAACCTATGGTGCGTAAATAAGTAATAAATTTTTTTTCAGGGTTTTTATATATTTTGGCTACCTGTTCATCTGAGCTGTGAATTTTAAAACCTTTTTCTTTTAATTTACTACAAAAGGTGGATTTACCCGATCCTATGCCGCCTGTTATTGCTATAGTTATTGTCATTAAATTTTTTTATAAATAGCGTTAAGCATTTTTCCATCTACAGATGGGTTTTTACCAAACCATATTTTAAAACACGGTTTGGCTTGTTCTATCAACATTGATATTCCATAAACCTTTTTATTCTTTGGAAACTGTTTGAGAAATGAGGTGTTTTTTGGGCTGTAAACAATGTCGCTTACAATTGTGGATTTGGTAATAAGTTTTAAGTGTTTTTTCAACATAGGGTTTATTGGTGTAGTATTAATTATTAAAAAAACCCCTTCAAGGTGTGTTTCAAGATCACTATATTTTTTTGTATACTCAGTGTTTTTTGAATACTTAATTTTTTTCTTAGATCTGTTGAAAATTAAAATATCCTTAAAACCCCTCTTCTTTAAAACATAGTGAATGGCGTGTGATGCGCCTCCATAACCCAGAATAATAACTTTTCTGTTTTTGGTTTTTTTTATATTTGGTAGAGTTTTGTAATATCCTGTCCAATCAGTGTTGGTTCCATTTATTGTTTTTTTATTTGTTACACAGTTCACAGCACCAATTTTTTTTGCATGAGCGTCTATTTTGCCAATGTGTTTGATAATTTTGTTTTTAAATGGGATCGTTACATTTAGACCAAGCGTATCTTTTTTTTTCAAAACCTCTTTTATTTTTCTATGAAAGTTTTTTTCTGTAAGCTCTAAATATCCATAACTTGCTTTAATGTTATATTTTTTTAACCAATAGTTAAATATTGTTGGCGAAAGACTTTTAGATACCCTGTTCCCAACTACGTAAAGTTTTTTCATTTTTTTGAATATAAATAATCTAGCAAATTAAATAAAGGCAATCCCATAACATTAAAATAATCTCCTTTTATACTTTCAATAATATTAGGACCCAAACTTTCTATTTGATAACACCCTACAGAGCTTAGTATTTGTTTGCCTGTTTTATTTAAGTATGTGTTTATTTCACTATTATTAAGTTTTCTTATTTTAACATGAGTTTTTTCATAATTTTCCCAAATCTTGGATCCGTTCAAACAAATAGTTAGTCCAGATACTATTAGGTGTTCCTTTCCTGAAAAAGACCTAATTTTTTTTTTGGCTTTCTCAATAGAATTTACTTTATCTAAAATTTTTCCATTGTGATAAATGACGGTATCACAGCCTAAAACAATTTTATTAGCATGCGGTTTTTGTCTACTTACGCTTCTTGCTTTTTCATAAGAAAGTTTTTTTGCAAAAATCTCAGGCTTTGTTTTTCTATTAATGGTTTTTTTAATATCCTCTTCGTTACAATTTGGTTTTTTTTGTGTAAAATTTAATCCTGCATTTTTTAATATTTTGTATCTAGATTTGCTTGAACTAGCTAATATAAATTTTTGGTGCATAAGTCTGTTAATAAAAATTATAGTTATAAACACTATTAAATATAATTTGAATTTAAGAAATAGTTCTTTTGTTTTAAAAATGTGTTGTTAACAACTTAATAACTTGCCTTAATATTATAAGGTGGGTGTTAATATATTTATTATACAAAATTAATAACAAGTTATTAGAAATTTATTAAATTGCTAATTAATTAAAAAAAATAATTTTTTTTTCAATATTCTTTAAATTAACATATTTGTGAGGGTTGTTGTTCATATGTTGGTAAATATTGAATGATATAATAATAAAGCAGTAATTAAGCTTTTTAACCTTACAACTAACACTACAATTAAATATATAAATTATATATTTATTATTATTTTGACATTAACTTCAATTTTGATTATTAAAATATTTCATTTCTAAACTACCCCAACAACATTATGAATTTACAGGAATTAAAAGGAAAAGAACCCCAAGAGCTTTTAAAACAAGCAGACAAACTTGGTATAGAAAACCCTTCGTCTCTTAGAAAGCAAGATTTGATGTTTGCCATTCTAAAAACAATTGCTGAAGAAGGTGAGATTATTACTGGTTTAGGGGTTATTGAAATTATGCAAGATGGTTTCGGTTTTTTAAGGTCTTCAGAGTCAAATTATCTTCCAGGTCCAGATGATATCTATATTTCTCCATCACAAATTAAAAAATTCAGCTTAAGAACAGGTGATAGCGTAGAAGGTGAAATTAGGTCTCCAAAGCAAGGTGAAAGATATTTTGCCATAACTAAGATTAACAAAATAAACGGTCAAGAAACTGAATTAGTCAAAAATAGGGTTAATTTTGAAGATTTAACACCTTTGTATCCTGAATCAAGGTTCAAACTGGAACAAGAAAAACCTATGCCAGATAATACGGAGAGAATAATTGATATTATTGCTCCTCTTGGAAAAGGACAAAGACAATTAATCGTTGCGCAACCTTTCACAGGTAAAACAATAATTATGCAAAAAATTGCTAATGCTATAACTGCTAATAGTCCAGACGCTAAACTGATTGTTCTGCTAATTGATGAAAGACCAGAAGAAGTTACAGACATGCAAAGATCAGTTAAGGGTGAGGTAATTAGTTCAACCTTTGATGAACCTGCTTCACGCCACGTTCAGGTCGCTGAAATGGTAATTGAAAAAGCTAAAAGACTTGTTGAATATAAACATGATGTTGTAATCCTACTTGATTCAATAACAAGACTTGGAAGAGCATATAATACTGTTGTGCCATCTAGTGGAAAGGTATTAACAGGTGGTGTTGATGCCAATGCTCTTCAAAGACCAAAAAGATTTTTCGGAGCTGCAAGGAACGTAGAAAAAGGTGGATCGCTAACAATAATTGCTACTGCTTTAATAGATACAGGAAGCAGAATGGATGAAGTTATATTTGAAGAATTTAAAGGTACTGGTAATAGTGAAATGGTTCTAGATAGAAAACTAAGTCAAAAAAGAACCTATCCAGCTTTTGATATTGGTAAGTCGGGAACAAGAAAAGAAGAACTATTGCTTGATAAAGACGAGCTTGGAAAAATCTTTATTTTAAGAAAAATATTAGCACCAATGGGAAGCACAGAAGCAATGGAGTTCTTATTAGATAAAATGAAAAATACAAAAACTAACAACGAATTCTTCCAAAGCATGGGAACTAAATAAATATAAATTTTTTTATAATCTTTCTTATTTACTTATTTACTTAATATCATCTTGGGTTTAATTCCCAAAAAATGAAAGCTTCCAAAGATACAATTTTTGCTCTTTCTACACAAAGAGGTAAATCAGGTATAGCTGTTTTTAGGGTTTCGGGAAAAGGCTCTCATACAATAATTAAATCAATATCTTCTAAAAAAAAATTTAAAACAAACTTTGCTACATTAAACGATTTATTAGATGGTAAGAGCGTTGTAGATCAGACGCTAACAACTTTTTTTAAATCACCAAAAAGCTATACAGGGGAGGATATGGTGGAAATATCTTGTCATGGAAGTATTTCTGTAATTAACAAAATAACTAAAACACTATTAAAAAAACAGATCAGACTTGCTGAACCTGGAGAGTTTACCAAAAGAGCTCTAATGAATGATAAGCTTAGTGTTTTAGAGGCTGAAACAATTAATGATTTAATTAATGCAGAAACAGAAAATCAAAGAAAGATAGCTGTTGGTAATCTAAGTGGAAACTTAGATAAATTTATAAATGAAATATCAAATAAACAAAAAAAACTTCTAGCGGATATAGAGGCCATAATTGATTTTGCTGATGAAGACCTTCCTAAAGAAATATATAATAACATAAGAGAACAAAATAAGAACATATATAAACAAATTGAAAAAATTATCGAAAGATCAGCTTTATCTAGACAAATCCAAGATGGTTTTACAATAACTATTATTGGAAAGCCAAATACAGGAAAATCTTCCTTTATTAATTATATTAATAACAAGGAGGTTTCTATAGTTACTAATATACCAGGAACTACAACAGATTTAGTTAGCTCCACACTAGATATACAAGGAAATAAATACACATTTATCGATACAGCTGGAATAAGAAAATATAATAATTTAATTGAAAAAATAGGTATTGAAAGATCCTTAGAGAGCGCTGAAAAGTCTGATTTAAATATAGTTTTTCTCAAAAACAATGAAAAGAAAAACTACAGTAAAATCAAATCAAAAATATTTGTTAAATCAAAATATGATACTAATAAAAAGAAAATTAGTGGAGTACATAGCATTTCATCAATATCTGGTTATGGAATTAAGCCTCTTATTAAAACAATATCTTCAAAATTAAAGAAAAAACCAATTTCTGGACCAGTCTTTTCACGTGAAAGACATATGGAAAGCCTAAATAAATCCCTTTTATTACTTAAAAGTCTAGATTTAAAAGAAATAGATATTGCTGCTGAAAATGTTAGAAGGTCAATTATGTATATTGATGGAATTAATCAAAAATTTGATATTGAGAAAATTTTGGATATAATATTTAGTGATTTTTGTATAGGTAAGTAATTTCACGTGAAAAGAGACATGGACAATAAATTTGATGTAATTGTAATCGGCGGAGGGCATGCGGGCGTAGAAGCAGCATGCTCATCTGCTAGAACTGGATCAAAAACAGCTTTAATTACTCATAAAATTGATAAAATAGGAGAAATGTCATGCAATCCTGCAATTGGAGGTCTTGGAAAAGGGCATCTTGTAAAGGAAATAGATGCTTTAGATGGAATTATGGCTAAAGCTACTGACAGATCCTGTATACAATTTAGAATGCTAAACTCCAGCAGAGGTGCTGCTGTAAGGGGTCCAAGGGCACAAACAGACCGCATTTTATATAAAAATGCTATAAATGAGCTTGTATCAGAACAAAAAAATCTTCAAATTATTGAGGGCTCAGTAGAAGATTTAATTCTTTTAAATAATCAGGTAAATGGTGTTGTTTTGGGTGATAACAAAAAGATATCATCCAAATCTGTGGTTTTAACTACAGGTACTTTCTTACAAGGGTTGATAAGAATAGGCTCTGAGAAGCAAGAAGCTGGAAGAGTTGGTGATAAGCCCTCAATAAAACTTGCAAAAAGACTTAAGGAGCTAAAGTTTTCAATAGGTAGATTGAAGACAGGAACACCCCCAAGATTACTAAAAAAAACAATAAAATTCAATGACTTAGATGAACAACACCCAGATAAAAAGCCTATTCCATTTTCTTTTGTCAACAGAGATATCCACATTCCCCAAATATCTTGTTTTATTACCCATACTAATAAAAAAACTCATCAAATAATTGCGCAGAACCTCAGCTTGTCACCAATCTATTCTGGAGAAATAAAATCAATGGGAGCTAGGTATTGCCCATCTATTGAAGATAAGATTCATAAATTTAAAAATAAATCATCACACCAGATATTTCTTGAGCCAGAAGGATTAGATAGTGATTTAATATATCCAAACGGAATATCTTCTTCACTTCCAACTGAAATTCAAGAACAATTTGTTAAAACGATTAAAGGTTTAGAGAATGTTACAATTACACAACCTGCTTATGCCATTGAATATGATTTTGTTGATCCACAAGAACTAACACACACACTTGAAACAAAAAAAATTAAAAATTTATTTTTTGCAGGACAGATAAATGGAACAACTGGATACGAAGAAGCAGCTGCACAAGGTATAATGGCTGGGATAAATGCATCACTTAAAACAACATCTAATAAAGAATTTATAATACCCAGGTCCTCCGGATATATAGGTGTTTTGATAGATGATTTGGTTACTAAAGGAACTAAAGAGCCATATAGAATGTTTACTTCAAGGTCTGAATATAGACTTTTACTTCGAGCTGATAATGCAGATTTAAGACTTACACCTCTCGGTATTGATATTGGTTGTGTTGATATAGATAGGCAAAGAGAATTTGAAAAAAGATCCATAAGAATAAATGAGGGTTTTAAATTTGTTAAAAATCACAAATTCTCACCAGATGCACTTCTGAAAAAGGGGATAAAAATAAACAAAGATGGAAAGAAAAGAAATATCATAGATCTTTTGTCGTTTTCTAATATCACAACAACTAAACTAAAAAAAATACTTCCTGAATTAAGTGATTTAGAAGACGATGTAATAGAACAAATAGAAATTGAAGCTAAGTACGCAGGCTATCTTGATAGACAAAGAATGGATATACAAGATTTTGAAAAAGAAGAAAGTTTAGCAATTCCAAAATCAACGAATTATAAACTAGTTGGCAGCTTATCTAATGAGATAGTAGAAAAATTAACTAAAATTAAACCACCAACTCTTGGGGCGGCCTCAAGAATATCGGGCGTAACACCAGCAGCCACCATAGCACTTCTTAGATATATAAAAAAAAATAAAAATAAAAAAGCAGCATAATTTGGATAAAAGCGCTGTAATAAAAAAATATAATCTTAGTAGAAAGCAAATTGATTTAATCGATAGCTACATCCTTAAGTTAACAAAAAGTAACCAAATACATAATTTGGTAGGGCCTTCTACGATTGATGTTGCATGGGATAGACATATTAATGATTCATTACAGTTGTCTGAATTTATTTTGAAAAAAAATTCATCAATAATAGATTTTGGCACTGGTGCAGGGTTACCAGGACTGATTTTAAATATTTTTGGGTATTCAAATATATTATTAATTGACTCTAAGATGAAAAAAATAAACTTTATTAAAGAATTTGCATTAGAGCAGAATTTAGAAATAAAAACTATTTGCACAAGGGTTGAGAAAATCAAAAATCAAAAATTTGACTTTATTATATGCCGAGCTTTTGCTCCATTAGCTAAATTATTAGATTATTCACGGTTTTTTAATAAAAAAAATACATCACTGCTTTTTCTAAAAGGAAGAAGTGTTAAGAAAGAAATACATGATGCAAAAAAATCCTTTAACTTTGAATACGATCTTTATCCAAGTCAAAGTGAGGGCGATGGATATGTGCTAAAAATAAACAATTATAAAAAACTGTGAAAAAAATTATCTCTATATCTAACCAAAAAGGAGGTGTTGGCAAAACAACAACCACAATAAACTTAGCCACTTCACTAGCTGCAGTAAAAAAAAATGTTTTAATTGTCGATGCTGATCCACAAGGTAATGCTAGCACCGGGCTTGGACTCACCTACAACGATAGAAATCCATCAATTTATGAAATGATTCATGAAAAGAGACTTCTTACAGAAGGAATAAAAGAGACATTAATTCCTGGTTTAAAAATAATTGGTGCAAACACAGATTTAGCTGCAGCAGAGGTTGAGTTGACAAATTTTGAAAACAGGGAGTTTGTGTTTAAATCAATTTTTGATGAAATTAATAACTTTGATTTTATTCTTGTAGACTGCCCACCGGCACTTGGCTTGCTTACTATCAACTCATTAGTAGCATCTAACACCACACTAATTCCTCTTCAGTCAGAGTTTTTTGCTCTTGAAGGTCTTTCAGCTTTAATGAATACAATCAAATTAATTCAACAAAACTACAACAAAGACTTAAAAATTGAAGGCATACTTCTTACAATGCTAGATAAAAGAAATTCATTAAGCTCACTTGTAGAGAAAGATGTAAGGCAACATTTTGGAAATCAAGTATACAAAACAACTATTCCAAGAAATGTTAAAATATCTGAAGCTCCAAGTCATGGTAAACCAGCATTAGTATACGATACACAAGCCGCAGGCTCTTTGGCCTATATTGAGCTTGCAAAAGAAGTGATTTTAAATCAAAATAAAAACTATGAATAAAGAGAATAAACTAGGAATGGGTCTTGGAGCACTTCTTTCAACATCATCTAAAAATGAAAGTAATAACGGTGTTCAAAAAATCAACATATCTCAAATTGTTCCTAATCCATCTCAACCAAGAAAGAATTTTAAAGATGAAGAGTTAAAAGAGCTTTCATCCTCAATAAAAAATCAAGGCTTAATACAGCCAATAATTGTTAAACCAACAGCTGATAACCAGTTTCAAATCATTGCTGGTGAAAGAAGATGGAGAGCATGTCAATTAAATGGAATGCATGAAGTAGAGTGTGTTATTAAAGAGCTTGAAGACACAAATGTTCTAGAGGCAGCTTTAATTGAAAATATTCAAAGAGAAGACTTAAATGTTATTGAAGAAGCAAATGCCTATAAGGGATTAATTGATATCAAAGAAATAAATAATGAAAACTTAGCTAAATTAATAGGTAAAAGCCCCAGCTACGTATCAAACATTTTACGTCTTTTAGAGCTTGATAAAAAAATACAACAAATGGTTATAAACGGCAATCTATCAATGGGTCATGCACGGGCCCTCATTGGCGTTCCTAACGCAATAGAAAAAGCAAATGAAATAATTGAAAAAAAACTTAGTGTAAGAGAGGTTGAAAAAATAACATCTGAGTTCAAAAAAAATAAAACAAAGAAAAAACCAAAGGACCCAAACATAACTGATCTTGAAAAAGAATTATCTGACAAAATAGGCTTAAAAACTTCGATTCAATTTAACGAGAGCGGCTCTTCTGGATCGCTGACTTTGTATTATTCTGATCTAAATCAGTTAGATGACTTGATGAAAAGACTTAAGAAATAGAAATTTTTTTAACACTTAAAAGAAACCTAAGTCCTGTAAATGTAGACAAAGCACTTTCTTTTCTTAAAATATATTCTGTTTTTGAAAGTAAGTTTAAAAGAAGTATTTTCTTTTTTGAATTAAACCTTCTAAACAAATCTATTAGAAAATCCTTTTCTTTAAATAGATATGCTGGGATTTTTTTTGAATAATCATTTTCATTTTTTGAATCAATAATAAGCTGACAAAAATATCTACAATAGTAATAAAATTCATTTACATCAGAATTTGATAAAATTTTATCTCTATACACTCTAACAATTTCATTATTTGATTTAAATAAATTGAAAAAAACCTTTTCTTTTCCAGAAGTATCTAAAGACAAGAGCTTTCTAATATTTTGATAATTAATATCTCTTTGATCTAATTTAATTAAGTTGTTAAGAGAGTTTTCTAGAAAAACATATCTATTGTCTAGCTTTTCTACCAACATCCAATAAAGACTTTTTTCTATTTTTAGATTATTAACCATTAAAAACTCATTTATTATATTAACTTTTGAATTTTTATTTAACTCATAACAATCTATCAAATAAGACATCTTATCTTTTTCAAAAAATTTTTTAATAGGTTTGATTTTTTGTGAATTTTCATGAATAAAAACAAATACCGCATCTGTTTGACGCAATAAATCTATATTTTTTTCATTAATATCTTTACAATTTTTTCCTAAAAACAAAGTTTTATTTCCAAACAAACCCTCTTCATGAACAAAATTACTAAGAGTGTCGATTTTAGATACAACAATCTGTTCTGACTCCCTATATTTGCTAATTAACTTATCAGTAACCTTTTCAATAAGGGTTGTTTCATTTCCACTAATAAAGTAAAATTTTATATTATTATTATTATATTCTTTATTTAATATAATATTTAAAGGTTCAATCTTCATTACAGCTATTTAAATTGCTTTCTGATATAAAAGACAAAAACCTATTTAAATTATCAGTTATAGCTAATTCATAGTTCCTTTCTAAAGATGCGTCTGTTCCAAAATTATAACCCGAAGATTTAGGCATAATATCAAAAACTGACACCACCTCCTTTTTGTATGTTATGCAATTTAAATTATTGGATCTAAGCGTATACAAAAACCTCAGTTCGTACTTTAAATTTGATACAGCTTGGTTTGTTTTAACGGAAGCTTTTGTTTTTTTCTCATATACTTTCACTTCAAGATTAAAATCATCTGTTTTATTTGTCCCGAATACAACTGGAATATAAGAATATAAATAACTCAAGTCTACTCCTGAAATATCAACATTTGTTTTTTCATAAAGAGGGTTTGAGAGATTTTCTTTTTCATCGTATACAAATTTAATTTCATTACATGAAATAACTGTAAAAAAAAATAACATAGCTAATATATTTTTCACTTTACCACCAAATTTATTATCTTCCCCTCCACATATATTTCTCTAACAACTTCTTTATCAATTAAATTTTTTTTAATCTTACTATTCATCTTTATAGTTTCCAAAACTTCTTTTTTTGAAATATTTTGATCAACTTCTATTATTTCCTTGGTTTTTCCATTTATTTGTACTGCAATTTTAAATTTAATTTCTTTTTTTACAACTTCTTTGGGCCAATCTTGATTAATGCATAACGTCTCTTCTTTTTTTAAACTCCACCATATTTCTTCACTTACATGAGGAACAAAAGGTTGTAAAATTATTGAAAGTTTTTCTAAAGACCACTCAAAGTTCTTTCTCGATAATTTTTGCATAGATATAGATTCATTTAAAATATTTACAAATTCATAAATTTTTGCGACTGATTTATTGAACTGAAATGTTTCTATATTTTCTGATACCTGATTTATTATTTTCTTAATACTTTCCACTATATCTATATCATCTTTTCTTGAGTCTTCATATCCATCTAGTTTATTAACAAAGTCATACAATTTATTTATAAACTTATAAGAAGAAGCTATACCTGTATCTGTCCATTGCAAATCTCTTTCAGGCGGACTATCAGAAAGCATAAACCATCTTGCTGTATCTGCCCCATAAGTTTCAATAATATCATTTGGGTCCACAACATTTTTTTTTGACTTACTCATTTTTTCAACTTTACCGGTTTGAACTAACAACCCCTTTTTATCTTTCAGCGTACCATTCGTCTTCTGAATGTCTTTTGGCTCAACCCATTCGTTATTTTTGTTTTTATACGTGAGATGAGTAACCATTCCTTGTGTAAATAATCCTTTGAATGGCTCATCTAATTTAAAGTAACCCAAGTCTCTTAGTGCTTTTGTGAAAAATCTTGAATATAATAAATGTAATATTGCGTGTTCAATTCCACCAATGTATTGATCAACTGGTAACCAATAATCTATATCTTTAGGGTCAAACGGCTTGTCTAAACGTGCATTACAATATCTAAAATAATACCAAGAAGACTCAAAGAAAGTATCAAATGTATCCGTTTCTCTCTGAGCTTTCATTCCAGTTTCTGGGCAGATAGTTTCTTTCCATCCAGATATATTATTTAGAGTGCTTGAAGATTCACTGAAATTTTTTACATCTGGTAATTTTACTGGAAGCTCAGCATCTTCAACTGCTAAAACCTCTCCATCTTCTCTATAAATTATAGGTATGGGACAACCCCAAAACCTTTGTCTTGAAATTCCCCAATCTCTTAATTTATAATTAATTTTTTTTCTTCCAATTTCTCGTTTTTCGATTTCTATAATTATTTTATCTTTTGCTTTATCGACATTTAAATCATTTAGAAATTGTGAGTTTATAATTACTCCGTCATCTGTAAAGGCAACCTTATTTACTTTGAATTTTTTCTCATTTATATTCAGTGGTTTAACAACAGGAATTACATCAAGGTTATATTCATTTGCAAAATCCAAATCTCTTTGATCATGAGCAGGGCAACCAAATATTGCTCCAAGCCCGTATTCTTTCAAGACAAAATTTGCTACAAATACTGGTAATTTTTTATTATCTATAAACGGATGGTCTACAAATAAATTTGTATCAAAACCTTTTTTTGTTTTTTCTGGGTTAAGGTTTTTGCATTCTTGTATAAAAGTATTTAAACTTTCATTTTTCTTAGATAGGGCTTGTACAAGTTCATGTTCTATAGAAAGCGCCAAAAAAGTTGCACCAAAAATAGTATCTGGTCTGGTTGTAAAAACAGTTATTGATTTGTTGTTGTTTGATAATTTAAAATCAATTTCTGCTCCGATAGATTTTCCTATCCAGTTAGATTGCATAACTTTTACTTTGTTTGGCCAACCTTTAAGTATATCCAGGTCCTTTAATAACTCATCAGAATACTTACTGATTTTTAAAAACCATTGTGATAACTTTTTCTTCTCAATAGTAGCTCCAGATCTCCAGCCCTTTCCATCAATAACCTGTTCATTAGCAAGTACGGTTTTATCAATAGGATCCCAATTTACTTCAGCCTCTTTTTTATATGCAAGACCTGCTTTAAACATATCAATAAAGAATTTTTGTTCATGTTTATAATAATCTGGATGGCAAGTGGCAATTTCTCTTTCCCAATCTAAAGATAACCCCATTTGTAATAGCTGACTCTTCATTGTTTTAATATTTTGATAAGTCCAACTTTCAGGATGTTTTTTTTCAGTCAAAGCGGCATTTTCAGCTGGTAATCCAAAAGCATCCCAGCCCATAGGATGTAAAACATTGTAACCCTTCATTCTTTTATACCTAGCTACAACATCTCCCAATGTGTAGTTTCTTACATGTCCCATATGAATTTTTCCAGAAGGGTAAGGAAACATTTCTAAAACATAATATTTTTTCTTGTTTAGATTTTTTTTAGTCTGGAAAACATTCTCTTTTGCCCAAACCTTCTGCCATTTCTTTTCAACTAATTTATGATTGTATCTTGATGACACTTTTTAACTTGATTGAAGTCTTAATTTTTTTGCTTTATTTAAAATAGCATTTTCAATTTTAATATTATTATCTTTGTCTATAATTTTATTAACCCAAATCTGGTCTTTAAATTCTTGGCAAAAAGATGTAACTCTTAGATTTTCTGCATTAAGACGTTTACCAGAAATAAATACATTAAGTTTACATCTTTCATTTTGATTTTCTGTCGTAGAGTACCAGTCCGTAATAATAATACCCCCCACCTGATCTGCTGAACTGAGCGGCATAAAACTAATTGTTTCTAATGCCCCTCTCCATAAAAAAATATTTACAGACATACTAATTGAGGCAGTTGATGGATTATCTTTTTTTCTATCTGTTCCTAAAACATCATCGAAAGATAAACCGCCTTTACCAAGCATACCCCCACCACTTTGTAGCCTCGTTTCAGCATCTCTCAATGCCAGCTCCATATCTATAGCTGAATTAAATTTAGTGCCTGATCGTTCAATTATTTCACCCTTAGTTTGTGCTTTTGACCAAAGCTCATCCATTTCCTCTTCGTTTTTATTATTATTACATGCAACTAATACAATAAAGAAAAAGAACATGGTTAGTCTTTTTAGAAACATGTTTGTCTAATTATTGCATTGAGGGGAAAATGTAAAACATAAAAAAAACGGCACTAATTAAAGTGCCGTTTTTTAAAGATATAAAATCTTTAATTAAAATGCCATATTAGCACCGATGTACCATGCAGATCCATCGTCAGTAGCAATACCTTCATCATGTGCGTCAACAACTGTGTAACCAAGAATTGCAGTTACACCAGATGCTACAGCATAAGATACACTTGCAGAAGTAACATCTTGTGAGTCAGCAGATCCACCTGATGAACCGATTGTGTTATCTTTAGCTTCACCTGAAGCAACACCAACATTAAATGTTAGGTCTCCAGACACATATTTAACACCAGCTTTTACAACTTCACCTTCATATTCATCTGAACCGTTGTCACTTACACCAGCTTTATGTCCATCAGCAAAACCAACAGCCACAGTTAAATCACCTGTTACTGCACTTAGTCCAACATGGAAACCACCTGTATCATTTACAACAGCTGTTCCTGAACCTTTTGATCCGCCAACTTCAGAATAACCACCACCTAATGTAACAGCAGAGTCGCCTAAGTCAGTTACATATGTAGCACCTAATGCGAAGTGCTCATCTACTCTATAAGTAGTAGTAGCAGCAGCACCTGTATCAGTTGAAGTTGAGAAAGACATTTTTAAACCGTCTGCTAAGAAATCAGCAGCAGTGTGATATTCAACACCTAATGCAGTTGAACCAGTACCAAAATCTAAACCAGTTGGAGCTACGTTTGCAGATGTAACTGTTACACCTTCAGCACCAGCAGAACCAGGGATAGATACAGCATGTGATCCAGAAGCGTTACCAGCATTTAATACATCAAGCTTAGAGCCATCAGTAAATGCTAATGTGAATCCAGCATCATAGTCTTCTTTTGTATTTTCATCCATTACTTTAAAGCTAGATGAAATAGTCATACCACCATCAGTAGTTTCAGATAACGATACAGTAAAGTTGTTATCATTTTTCTGAGCGTTTGTGTCAGTTCCACCTGTAGGTGAATCGAACTCAACACCAGTTTGGTGGTTACCACTCATAGTAGCTGTTACAGCTTCAGCAACTGAAGCGGCACCAAGCGTAGAAACTAGAGCAGTTCCGATTAATAGTTCTTTTTTCATAATTACTCCTTTTGAGTTAATGAATATTCATTAAATACAAGCAACAAACCTGTATTGAGGAGTGTAATATTTAAAAATTGAATAAATTACAAAAAAAGCTTAATAATTTATTATGTTTTTTGAAATAATGTTGTTTTTTTACAACATAGCGAACCATGTTTAATATTAAAAAATACAATGAAATTAACGATTTTCTTAAAAAAACAAGAAATTCTGCTAAAATTGTTGCTATTTCAAAAAACCACCCTTTTGAGAGTGTATTGGAAGCAGTGAATCATGGTGTATGCATTTTTGGTGAAAATAGAGTCCAAGAGGCACAAGAAAAATTTCAGCAACTTAAAAAGAAGAACACTAAAATAGAACTACATCTAACAGGCCCCTTGCAGTCTAATAAAGTAAAAACCGCAATAACGCTATTTGATGTTTTTCACACATTAGATAGAGAAAAGATAGCTAGAGAATTTTCAAAATATAAAGATTTACTTGTTAACAAAAAAATTTTTCTACAAATAAACACAGGTAGAGAAAAAACAAAGAGTGGAATTTTTCCAGAAGAGACAAAGGACTTTATAATTTTTTTAATAAGTGAAATGAAGTTAAGGATTCATGGTTTGATGTGTATACCACCAATTGAAGAAGATCCAATTAGCCATTTTGCTAAGTTAAAATTACTAGCAAATGAAAATAATATAGACGAATTAAGTATTGGTATGAGTAATGATTATCAAAAGGCATTAGAATTTAACCCAACATATATTAGACTTGGTACTATTCTATTTGGAAAAAGATGATGAAAAGTACACTAAAAATATATTCAAACGAAAATTTAAATAACTTCCTTAAAACTTTTTTCAAAGAGTATGAATTAACTTTCATGAGCTTACAAAGCATTGATTATGACTTATACAAATCTCAAGCAAAAATTATTTTTATAAATAATATTGAAGAAGCTAAATTAATTAATTTTAAAAAACTAGACAATAATTTCTTAATAATTTCTAAATTAAAAAATAATTATTTAAACTTAAATCAAAATATAAAAGTAATAAAAAGTCCAATTTCTATAAATTATTTAAAAAATACTATTGAAAACTTTATACAAAACTTAAGAGTACAATTTCATGATATCTCCATTGATAATGAAAAATTAATAAATTTAAAAAATAATTATTTTTGCTATTTAACAAAAGCGGAGTTAGAGATTTTAAGCTATTTAATAAAAGAAAGAGAAACGACTAAAGATTTTATAAAAGAAAATATCCTAAAGATTAAATCAAACATTGAAACTAACTCTCTAGAAAGTCATCTTACAAGGATTCGAAAAAAAATGAATAAGGTAAAAACAAGCATAAAAATAAAAACCAAAAATGAAAAGTTGTTAATTATGATTTAATTTAAAAATTTAGGATTTATAAGCTTGAAGAAATCTTTGTCATATTCCTCATTATAATTGTGATTAAAAATTGATAATTTAAGTTGGTCATCATTAATTATAACTTCTATATTTCTAAGGACCAAAGGATCATTTTCAAAGTAAAGCTTAATATCATAAATTTGTTCTTCATCGTACACCCCCCTTTTAACTATTGTAAGTTGGTTGTTTTGTATTTTTATCAAACCATCCTCAAAAAAAAGAGGATTCATAAAGATATCATAAAAAAACCATGCATTTGTATTTTTTGGATCAAAAAACTCATCCTCTTCTAGTTCATAATTATAATACATAGCCTTGTTTTTATCCAAAATTATTAAAATATTTGTTGGAGAAGAATAATCAGCCCTTACTCTTTTTTCCCCAATATATACCTTCCCTTCACTTAAACTAGCTCCATCATTTTGTAAAAAAGAAGCAGAAAAATTCTTTAATGAGTTTAAATAATCAAAAACTTTAGTCCTGTCTTTTTCATCAGAAAAAACATCATGAGGGAATAATAAAAATACAATTATAAAAAAACTAAATAAATAATTTTCATTTTTTAAGAACATGTCTTTTGCCTGCATTGTTTGCTTCGCTTATTATTCCATCTTCTTCCATTTTTTCTACTATCCTTGCAGCTCTATTATATCCAATTTGTAAATACCTCTGAATATAACTAGTTGAAACTTTTTGTTGTTTAATTACTATATCAACAGCCTTACTATATAGATCATCAATATTATTTGAAATAAGATCATCTTTGTTTGAAGAGCTTAGTTCTTCTTCAAACAATGAGATTTCTTTTTTATAATCAAAGGTGGCTTGTTTTTTTATAAAATTAACAACCCTTTCCACTTCGTTCTCAGACACATATCCACCATGAAGTCTTTTTGTTATTCCTCCATTCTCAAGGAACAACATATCTCCACTTCCTAATAATTGTTCTGCACCCATTTCGTTTAGTATTGTTCTACTATCAAACTTACTAGAAACTTTGTAACTAATTCGACTTGGAAAGTTTGCTTTGATTGTACCTGTAATTACGTCAACACTTGGCCTTTGGGTTGCTGTAATCAAATGAATACCAGATGCCCTAGCCATTTGTGCTAATCTTTGAACCAATGATTCAACTTCTTTGCCAGCAACCATCATTAAGTCTGCCATTTCATCAACTACAACAACTATGAAAGGCATTTTTTCTAGAGGAATTTCTTGTTTCTCAATAATAGGCATTCTAGTATCATCATCAATACCTGTTTGAACTTCTCTAAATAATTTTCTACCTGAAGAAATTGTTCTTAAAACTTTTTCATTATAAGAGTCTATATTTTTTACATTCATGGAGCTCATTAACTTATATCTATTCTCCATTTCTCTAACTACCCACTTCAGTGCAAATACTGCTTTTTTTGAATCTGTAACAACTGGAGTCAATAAATGAGGAATATCTTCATAAATACTTAATTCTAACATTTTAGGGTCAATTAATATTAACTTACATTCATTGGGTTTAAATTTATAAAGTATACTTAATATCATAGTATTAATACCTACTGATTTTCCCGAACCAGTTGTTCCAGCAATTAATAAATGGGGCATTCTTTCTAAATTTGCAAAGATACTTTTACCTGATATATCTTTACCAAGAGCTAGTGTAAGGGATTCACTTTGTATTTCAAATTCTTCTTCCTCAATTAAATCACCAAAGAAGACACTATCTCTTTTCATATTTGGAATCTCAATACCCAAACTCGTTTTTCCTGGTTGCGTAGAAATTCTAGCTGAAATTGATGACATTGCCCTAGCAATATCATCTGACAAACCTATTACTTTACTAGATTTGATACCAGCATTTGGCACAAACTCAAACAATGTTACAATTGGACCACTGCTAAAACCAATAATTTTACCATCAACACCATATTCAGAAAGTGTCTTTTCTAATTTTACTGCAGCATTCTCATTTATTTTATCCAACTCTCTGTTTTTATTATTTTTTAAATTTGATTTTGAAAGAAGATTTGTTGATGGAAGAGTAAAACTAAAATTATCCATCTCAAGCTGTTTTTCAGTCTTTGATTTTACATTTTTTTCTCTGCTTAAATTAACATAATTTCTTTTTCTTATCGTAGGCTCACTTCTTAAAGTTTTTTTTGCTGAACTTTTTTTAAATTTTACATATTTTAGCAACTTAAATATTGAAAGCAAAACTTTAAAGTATTTTAAAAATTTTAAAAAAGAAGCAATTTTATTTATCCAGGATAAATTTATTTTAAAAGATAACAATATTAAAACAATACCAAATATTAAAAGTAAAAAATTTAAAATAAAATAAATGAAAATATTTTCTGCAAGATTTAAATTAATACTTTTAAATAAATCTAACAAGAATTGAGAAATTAGACCTGCGTTTAAATATGTAATATCAACTGATCTGAGAGAAATATTAATAATTATTATTCCTAATAGATTTGATAAAAATTTTAAAATTACAAACCGATTAGCTATTCCTAAAAATAACTTTCCACCTTCTGTTGTAATAAAAAATGCTAATAAGTAGCTCAGTGTGCCAATAAAAACCAATGAATAACTTGATAGATTTGCACCAAAAAATCCCAAAAGATTGCTAATCTCAATGTTATTAATATTATAATTAAACTGATTAAAACCAGGATCATCTGGAGAAAACGAATAAAGGCTAATGAGATAACTTAGGCCAAATATAAATAAAATTATTCCTAAAAAAAATTTAATTACAAAATTTCTAAATGAACCATACTTGAACATATAGTTAGATTGTAATACATTTAGATTATGGTAATTCGAAGAAAATTATGAAAGAAATTCAATCAAATATTAATATAATAGGAGGAGGGCTGATAGGGGCTGTTACAGCATATTCACTTTCTAGACTTGGCAATAAAGTAGTAGTTTTAGAGCAAAATGCTAAATTTAATCATAAAAATATTTTAGATAAAAGGACAACAGCAATTTCAGAGGGTACAAAAAAATTTCTTGAAGAAATTAATATTTGGAATGAAATTGGTAATTACGCCGAACCAATAAAAAATATTCAGATAATAGACAGAAATCAATCAAACAAAATTTATTTTGACAACCAAAGAAGAAAATCCAATCTCGGATATATAGTTAAAAATGAGTTCATACTTGATTGCTTGTATAAAAAATTACAAAAACAAAAAAATGTAGAAATTTTTAACAATGCTTCTGTTAAAGACATTTTTTATCAAGGTAACAGGATTATAACTAAGCAAAATAATTTCCATGTTAATACAAATATTTTATTTGCATGTGATGGAAAGAACAGCTCAATAAGAAAAATTTTTAAAACACCAACTTATAGAAAAGATTATAAAAAAAAAGCAATTGTAATAAATTTTTATCACTCAAAGAATCACAATAGCACTGCTTACGAGTTCTTCTTTAAAAGTGGACCTCTTGCAATTTTACCAATGCAAAAGAATAAAAATCAGTTTCAAAGTTCCATAGTTTGGACAAATACTAATAAATTTATAAATTCTTTACTTTCTTTAGATGATAAAAATATTATTTCTATTCTTAATGAAAAGACACAGGGAAGTGTAGGTGAGATAAAAAAAATAATCACTAAACAAACCTTTCCTTTAAAAGCTCATTTAAACTCTAAATTTTTTGAGAATAGAATTATTTATTTAGGTGACTCAGCCCACTCATTTCATCCAATTGCAGGACAAGGATGGAATTTAGGCATGCAAGATGTAGAAAGTATATATAATCTTGTAAAAAAATATAACTCTCTAGGTTTGGAATTAGGGGATGAAATATTTTGTAAAGAATTTCAGAAAGATAATTTCTTTAAAGCTTATAGACTGTATCAAATCACTGATAAAGTTGATAGTGTCTTTAAATCAGACAATACAATTTTTAATCATGCAAGGTTTTCAGCTATCAATTTAATTGAGAAAAGTAAAAAATTAAAAAATCAGATAAGTGATTTTGCGATGGGTGTTAATTAATAGTTTTACTATTATTATCTTCAACGATCTCAAGCTCTAAAATAGAATGAAGTTTTTTATAAAAATCACTTAAATTTTTTGTTTCCAAAAGAACCTGTTTTTCAATATCGCTAAAAGGGGATATCATTGCTATAAACTTAATAATTTGATTAAAATCAATATTTTGAATTTCTTCTAAGTTTAAGTTAATTTTTTTGACTTTAATATATTGGCTATACTTATCTAAAAGATTATTTTTTTGTTTTTCATTTATAATGTTTATGTTTTCATCAAAATCTAACATTTCAGCTTCAACCAACCTAAAATTATATTTTTTTTCTAATTCTTTATTAATTTTAAAACAATTAGTGCCCTGTAGACTAATTAAATATCTTCCATCTGTCGTTTCACTAAAACTATGAATTTTTCCAATACAACCAATATTATAGAGTTTATTTTTTTTATCAGATTGTATCATGCCTATGCACCTTTCCTTTGAGAGAGCGTAGTCCACCATTTCAAGATATCTCTTTTCAAATATATTCAGAGGCAAGCTTGTTCCCGGAAAAAGGACGGCGCCGTTTAAAGGAAAGATAGGGATTTCCATGCTATGAAAACATTAATTGTGAAAGTTTCTTCCTATATTGAATAGTAACTTGATCAGTATTTCCAAGTACACCAAAAAATTCTACCATCTTATTTTTTATACCATCCTTGTTTTTTGGATAATTTTTTAGAAGTAAATCCATTCCATTTTCATATTCTTTCATTGAAAAATATTTATCTGATATTTCTAAAATTAAATCTATATTATCTGGTTCACTTTCAAGCTTATCAAGTAACTCATTTATATTTGGTCCGGATGAATTATTTTTCACAATTTCCATCTTCTTTAAAACCTGTTTAACCTCATCCTTTTCTTGCACATCTTTTTCTAATGAGTTAATGAACACCTCAACCTCCTCAAATTGTTTGAGCTCTATCAAACACTCCAAATAAAAACAAATACCTCTAATTTCATCTGAGTTTTTAGAAATAAATTCTAGGAGTGTATCTTTAGTTTCTTCAAATTTATTTTCAGCCATTGCATTTTTTATTTCATTATAGAATTCAGTGAAATCTTCATTAATTTTGGAACCTAGGCATTTTTCAATAAATTCAATAATCTGGCCTTCAGGAATAACACCCTGAAATGCATTAACAATTTGTTTATCTTTGAATGCATAGACTGTAGGAATTGATTGAATTCTTAATTGTGCAGCAATTTGTTGATTTTCATCAATATTAATTTTTACTAAGGTGATTTTATCTCCTGATTTTGATATTATTTTTTCTAAAATTGGTGTTAATTGTTTACAAGGACCACACCAAGGAGCCCAAAAATCAACAATAATTAATTTACTTTCACTTGCCTCAATAACCTTGTCATTAAACTCTGTTTCAGTAACATCGATTATATTTGAATTTTTACTCATAAAGATTTGACTATACTATAACTATCTAGAGAAAAAATATGGATTTTTTTACTATTTTCAAGGAGGAAGTTTATAAACTCTGAGGTCTTTATACTTATAGTTGTGGTATTTATTAGAGGGTGGAAATTAATTATTTCACTGTTAAAAAGTTTTTCATCTAAGTAAAACTCAACAATGTTACCTTTGTCATTAAGAAGGGCAAATGGTGAGACTGATCCTGGCTTTATACCCAAAAATTGTTCTAAATATTTAGCATTAGCAAACGATAAATTTTTAGCATCGATAGATTTAGAAAATTGCTTTAAATCAACCTTTGCATTTTCATCACAACTAAAAAGATAAAAATTATTTTTTTTATTTTTTAAAAATAAATTTTTTGTATGCGCCCCTTTAATTTCACCTCTTAGATTTTCAGAATCTTCAACTGTAAATAAAGGATCATGATCATGAATTTGAAAATCTTTATTTTTTACACTAAGTAATTCAAATAAATCTGTCTTTGTAAGCATAAATAATATTATATTTATTAAGAAATAAGGTATTTAAATACAATTACAAAATTAACAATGGGAAAAAAAGCAGTAGTTATAGGAAGCGGTTTTGGAGGTATTGCGATTAGCTTAAGATTAAAAAAATTAGGCTATGATACAACAATTATTGAAAAACTAGACGACCTTGGAGGAAGAGCAAGAGTTTTTGAAGTGAATGGTTTTAAACATGATGCTGGACCTACGGTCATAACAGCACCATTTCTTTTTGATGAATTATTTAGTTTATTTGGAAAAAAAAGAGAAGATCATTTGAATTTTGTTCCTCTTGAACCCTGGTATAGGTACTATTTTCATGATGGCAAAACTTTTGATTATTGTTCTACAGTCGAAAAAACTAATAGAGAAATTAGCAAGTTTGATAAGAAAGATATAAAAGGATATTACAAACTTTTAAACCAATCCAAAAAAATATTTGATGTAGGTTTTACACAATTAGCTGATAAGCCATTTATTTCTTTTTTTAAAATGTTAGGAGTTATTCCTAATTTGATATTTTTGAAAAGTTATTTCACAGTATCTCAACTTGTAAATAGTTATCTGAAGAATCCATATCTTAGAAAAGCATTTTCAATTCACCCACTTTTAGTTGGAGGCGATCCACATACAACAACATCTATTTACGCTTTGATTCATTATTTAGAGAGAAAATGGGGGGTATTTTTTTGTATGGGTGGCACTGGTAAAATCGTATCTGAATTAAAAAAATTAATGATTGATTGTGGTATTAAAATCAAAACAAATACAGAGGCAAAAGAATTTATTGTTGAAAATAATAGGATAGCAAAAATATTAACAAACAATGAAGAAATTTCCAATATAGATTTAGTTGTTTGTAACGCTGATCCACCTATGGTTTACTCCAAACTTTTAAAAAAACAAAATTTAAGAAGACCAGTATTAAAAGAAAAAAACTTATTGTATTCAATGGGACTTTTTGTTCTTTTTTTTGGTACGAAAAAACAATACAATAAAGTTGCTCATCACACTATTTGGATGACTGAAAGATTTAAGTCTTTGCTTAATGATATATTTAAAAATAAAATACTATCTGAAGATTTTTCTTTATATATTCATAGACCTACTGCAACTGATAAATCTTTTGCTCCAGAAGGTTGTGATAGTTTCTATGTTTTATGTCCGGTTCCTAATTTACAAGGAAATATTAATTGGGATATTGAGTCGGAAAATCTCAAAAATAAAATAGTCAAAGAATTGTCTAAAACAATTATGCCAGATTTAGAAAATAATATAACTGATGTTTTTTGGATGAACCCTAAGGATTTTAAAAATGATTACAATTCTATGCACGGTGCAGGTTTTTCTATAGCTCCAATTTTTACACAGTCAGCTTGGTTTAGATATCACAACAAAGACAAAAAAATTAAAAACTTATATTTTTCAGCTGCAGGCTCTCATCCAGGCGCAGGAATACCAGGCGTTCTTTCTTCAGCTAAAGTTGTTGAAAATATAATTAAATCTGAATTAAAATAACAATGATTGATCTAGAGCTTAATTCCTCGACAGATCTTAAAAGAGAAGGAAAAAGTTTTTATTGGGCAAGTTTTTTTTTACCAAAAAGCTCAAAAAAAAATGCAGGTATCCTTTATTCAATTTGTAGATATTTTGATGATATTGCTGATAAGTATAGTGAGGATCAAACTAACTATTTTAAAGATACGATTGAAGAAATAAAAAAAAATCAAAATAATAAAATAAATATTTTTTTGCAAAAAAGTAAAATTAATAACTCAATTTTCATAGATTTAATAGAGGGGTTAATTTTGGATCAGCAAAAAATTAGAATTAAAAATGAGGAAGAGCTTATAAAATACTCCTATCATGTTGCTGGCACTGTGGGATTAATGATGTCCAAAATTATAGGAGTAAAAAATGAAGAAGCAGCAAAATCTGCAATTGATCTAGGTATTGGTATGCAGCTTACAAATATAGCACGTGATGTCTACGAAGATTCAAAAATGAAAAGAGTATATTTACCAGCAAATTGGATACCTAATATATCCCTAGAAAATCTAAATAATCTTAATGAATTTAATTCAGAAAATGATGAGATAATATCAAAAGCTATTCATAAGGTAATAAGTCTATCAGAAAAGTTTTATTTAAACGGTTTTGCTGGTTTTAAATACATCCCCTTTTCTACCAGATTAGGGATATTTATTGCAGCTAATGTTTATAGAGGTATTGGCATTAAGATAAAATCTAATAAAAAAAAATATTCTAGAGAAAGGATTTATTTAAATTCTTTTCAAAAATTTATTATTACAATTAAATCACTTTTGCTTTTTATTTTTATTCCTTTGATGAATTATAAGTACCAAAAAATAAGAGAAAGTCTTCCAAATGAAAATTTATAAAGCTGCTATAATTGGTTTAGGTCCTAGTGGTTTGGCAGTAAATAAAATTCTCTACGGAGATAGTTGTAACGAAGTTATTGCATTTGACAATGAAGATATTAATAAAAGAGACAATTATTTTGGTTTTTGGTTAACGGACTGGATGAAACCATTTGAAAATATTATTGAAAAAAAATGGTACCAATGGACAATTGGAAATAACAGTATTAACATAACACATACTACTAGTGACAAACCTTATTGTGTAATTAGTTTTAAAAAGTGGAAAAACTTCTGCTTAGAAACAAAAAATAATTTAGAAATTAAAAATAAAAAGGTTACTAAATATTTTCCTATTAATAACTATTTTAAAGTAATTGCAGACGACAACACTGAATATTATGCTGAAAAAATATATGACTCAAGATCTACTAAAGAAAAAGAGGGCGAGTTACTTCAACATTTCTATGGAATTAATATTACTGTAGCAGATAACACTTTTAACGAAAATGAATTAACTTTAATGTATTTTACTGGTGAAAAAAATCTTTTACATTTTATGTATATTTTACCATTTAGTCATAACAAAGCTCTTGTAGAGTCTACAGTATTTTCAAAAGAAGTTTTTAACAACTCTTGGTATAGAGAAAAAATATATAAATATCTAAAACAAAAAAATATTATTGAGTTTAAAGAAACTAGTGCAGAAAAAGGTATAATACCGATGTTTATGGCGTCAGAAAAAAATTCATCAAGTCCTAACGTTCTTAACATTGGTATTAGAGGAGGTGCGTGCAAACCTTCAACTGGATATGCTTTTTCGTTTCTAATAAAACAAATCCAATTATTAAAATATTCCAAGAAAAATTCAGTAAATATTCATAAATTTTTAGATAGAAGAATGGATAATATCTTTATTAATTATTTGAAAAATAATAATGAAGATGGACAATCTTTTATTAATCTTGCATCAAATCTAAATGGAAATGAGTTTCAAAGCTTTATGATGGGAGATTCTAATTTATTAACTAAATTTAAGATTATTAAAAGTATGCCTAAGCTACAATTTATAAAAGAACTATTTAACTAAGATGATGGCTGATCTTACAATTTTAAATATTATTTCTTTTTTATTAATCTTTTTTATTGGGCTTCCTCATGGCTCATTTGATGGTGCAGTTGCTGCATTAGTAGGATTTAATAAGAAAATTCAATTTATACAATTTCTTATTTATTACATCATTCTATTTCTATCAGTAATTTTATTTTGGTTATACTTTCCTATTTTTGCATTAACTATTTTTATAATAATGACTATTATTCATTTTGGATTATGTGATTGGACAAACTTTAGAATTAATAAATATAAGTATGCCGTGAGCCTTACCTATGGTATGACTGTTATTTTCGGCATTATATTTTTTAATGAAAACCAATCTTTTTTGATATTTGAATATCTTACTAATGATAAAATATATTTAATTCAAAAATATTTCTTCATTCCATATTTTTTAACTCTACTGTCAATATTATATTTTATATACTTATCTTTCTTTGAAAATAAATTAAGAAGAGGAGTTATTGAAATTATATTACTATTGTTAATTTTTTATTTCTTCGACCCACTTCTAAGCTTTGCAATATATTTTTGTTTTTTTCATACTTATAAACATTTAAAACATTTGATTAAAAATATTTATTTAAATTTAACAAATAAAAAATTTGTTATTTACTCAACATCAGTTTTTACAGTAATTTCTTGGTTTGGTGGTTTAGGGATCATTTACTATTTGGTTCAAAATTTCTCATTATATGAGTCAATATTAAAAGTAATTTTTATAGGTCTTGCTGCGTTGACTCTTCCTCATATGTTACTAGTTGATTTTGTTTACAGAAGAAGATTTAAATAAATCATATTCTCAAACATTGACTTATAAACTTAAAGTGGTAATTGTGTAATATATGCGGGCGTAGCTCAGGGGTAGAGCGCAACCTTGCCAAGGTTGAAGTCGAGGGTTCGAATCCCTTCGCCCGCTCCAAAAATTAGCCGTTTTTTCCGATCAAGTTTTTAGATAGCACCTCAGAGTCGAGCGTGTGTCGATAATCACTTTCAGAAAGAGAGTGAAAATGGCGTATATTAAAAAACGTAAACATAAATTTTCAACAACCAATGAGATTGTTTATTATTTTTTATTCAGCAGTTTAATTAATAATTTTGCATATTCTCTGGCATCATCTATGGCTTTATGCGTATGTTTTGTATTATCATGCAATTCTAGAGAGTAATCATCTCTACCTATGTCTTTATAATCTTTTTGTAGCACAGCAGCAGCATAGGATTTGATATCAAAGGCTGCTTGTCCATTCTTATCAAAAAAAGGCATAGAGAAAGGAATTTTTTCTAATCGTTCTGTAAGAAAAGTTTGAATATACCAATTGATCCACATAAAATCTAATGGAGCTGGATGAGCAGCCATAACTCGTGGGGTTGGTAACGTGAGAAGCCAATCACCAAATTTATTCATTCCTTCTTTGGGTGAGACTTGATTATGCTGAGTATGTTTTAAAGCTTCTGGCGCTTCTGTTGTAAACCAATGCATAGTAGCGGGGTGAGGTTTGGCATTTTCTAGTGGCAAGAAATTAATTTCACATTCTCCAAAATTTTCTCCTTCTTTATTAACGGCTACAGCACCAAGGCTTATCATAGAATGTGTTCCTGGAATAGGTCCGTCCGCTTCTATGTCACACACAACATAAGTGGTCATAGTTGAATTATTACCACTAACCACGGAGATTGTTAAGGGGTCTGTTTATATGGGAAGTTTGTATTTACTGTGTAAAGTTTTAAGTTTGATGTCGTGATATCCAATAATAGATAAAAAAAATAAATAGGAGTACGATAGTTGCCAGAAAGAATAATCTTATTCCAGTTAAATAGAAGGATTGTTTTTTATGTTTTACATTAACATTTGATACTGTTGTTCCAAAAAATACTGTTAAAAAAAATTGAATAATAAAATTTACGATAAAATAAAAAAACTTCATCTTACTTTTTTTCCTTCAACGTACAGTCAGTTATCTCTCGACTTACATTCGTCAATTTATAGCATAAGACGAAGTCTCCTACAATTACCCCAATCTTCAGTGAAGTTCAAAAACAAGATTTCTGAGAAATGATTAAACTCTCAGTGAAGTTCTCAGTGAAGTTTTTCCAAAAACCTATATACTGCTTAAAGAATGGGATCTGTGACACGCAACAGAACGCCCCACTTTTTTTATATTATCCAGTAATATCAATAATTTTTTATAAAAATCTCTCTACGAAGTTTACTACGAAGGAAAATATATAATTTATTATTAAATAATGTAAATTTTTGGATCTATTTTAACAAATTAATTGATAATGAATTATGAGTCTGAACTAACTGGTGGTCATCCAAATTCACTAGGTAATACAATAAAAGTTGTTGAACATGTTATTGTTAAAAAAAATAGAATTAATTCATTAATTAAGTGTTATTCAAGCACAGACCAAATAGTAAGATTAAGAACATCAAATGCTTTTAAAAGAATTTTTAGACAAAAACCAGAATGGTTTTTAGATTTTAAACATATTTTCTTAAACAAAATTTCAAAGATAAAACAATCTTCCACACAATGGACCTGCGCTCAATTATTTTCAGAATTAGTTAATCAATTAGAAAATAAAGAACAAAAAAAAGCAAAAAAAATTGTATCTGATTATCTTAATAATTCCAGTGATTGGATTGTTTTATGTCAATCAATGAATGCTCTAATAACTTTCAATAAAATTGATAATAAAACAATAAAAGAAAATATAAAAATTATTAAAAAACTATCAAAAGATAGAAGAAAGGCAGTTTCTAGACTAGCAAAGAAATTATTATCCTTAATTAAAGAATAAAAAAACTACAAAGAACTAAAACAAGAAATCTAAAAAATAACGAAAACTTACTACGAAGCTAACGGACAACAAAGCATCAATCTTATAAAAAAATTATACCTAATTTTGTTACCAGATATAAACTTTTAAAAATACTAATTAAATTTATTAAAAAAAATAAATATTTAAATTTGTAATATTAAATTAAAATTATTTTTCTAAATATTTTTTAGTGTTTAAAAATATTTTTTTGGCTTCATATCCTAAATCTGGAAATACTTGGCTTAGATCAATAATTCTTTCCTCACTACAACAAAACAATATTATCAATATAAAAGATTTATCAAAAATAAGATTGTTATCAGATAAAATGAACTTCACTTCATTTAAAAATAAGATTTATGATAAAAAAGGATTGATAGATTATGATTGGATGTCAAAAAATCTTATTTTATGTCAGAAAAAACTTAATGAAAAAACTAAATATAATTTTTTTTTTAAAACTCATAGTGTGAGGCACAAAAGTTTTACAAATAAAACTGTAAATGCAGGTTTTATTTATATTGTCCGAGATCCTAGAGATATAGTTGTATCATTAAGTAATTTTACAGGAATAAATTTGGATGAAGCTATAAATCAAATTGTTTTTAATAAACAACTAATGACGAATGCAAATGGTGCTAGAGAATTGGTTTCCAATTGGGATTTAAATATTAAATCTTGGTTAGAATACAAAAGTGTTCCAAGTTTATTTATTAGATATGAAGATCTATTATTTAAATCAAATAACACAATATTAAAAATTATTACTTTTATAAATATAATTACGAATAAAAATATTTTAAATAATAAAAAAAATATTGATGAAATTGCAAAAAATACCAACTTTAAAACATTACAATTTCAAGAAGCCTTAAATGGTTTTGATGAAGCATCTAAGCATTCAAAATTTTTTAGATCAGGAACATCTAATCAATGGAAAGATGTTTTAACTAATACTCAGATTAATCTTATTGAGAAAAACTTAAAATCAATGATGAGATATTTTAATTATATTTAGAAGATAATGGCGGAGAGAGTGAGATTCGAACTCACGAACGAGTTGCCCCGTTGCCGGTTTTCAAGACCGGTGCTTTCAACCGCTCAGCCATCTCATTTTCGCGTCCCACTTACGTCCCACTTGATTTAAAATTTCTAAGCTGCGATAGAATATTTATTAAGAAAATCAATAACTCAATCGTACTTGGCAACCTTGCCAAGGTTGAAGTCGAAGGTTCTGGTCATAGTAACTATTTTTTATTATATTAAATTATGTTTATTATCAGATACTTGGTGCTGATATTCTGTGTAATTATAGCCTTGTATATTATTGCAAACGCTATCTTGTTTTAATACTAACAAGATTAAAATTTTTCTTTAATAAGTAAATTATTATTCAAAGCCATTAACTCGAACCAAGACTTAAGAAAATTAAAATTATGTTGCGCTGAAATAGCATTAAGAATATTAAATTTAAATAAAACTTAATGAAAGAAAAATTAATTTGATAAATGTTTTTAATTATACTCTAAATAACGTTGGTGATTTTTATTCACCACCTTTTAGATATTTTGATTTAGGTAATAGATTTGAAGATATTAAATCAAGTAATTTTAAAAAATTTAAAAATGAATTACTGATTATAGGTGGTGGTGCATTAACTGGAATAGTTAGAAATCTACATTTAGAAAATGTATTAAAGGATAATACAAGTATTGCATGGGGTGTTGGAAGTGATGCTAGAGCAACACAAAATGAAATATTAGATTTTATAGAGGGAGAAGATCATTTTTCAAATACCTGGAATAATTGTGATTTAATTTCGACAAGAGTGTTTTATGCAAACTATGATTATGTTCCATGTGCTTCTTGCATGCATAAAAGTTTTGATATTTTTAAAAAAGTTAAACCTACAAAAAAAATTGGTGTTTACTCTCACTGGAAAAGACCTATGAACATAACAGGGATTGAAGATCAATTAACAAATAGTGGTATAAATATTGATGAAAAATTAAATTTTATTAGTAAATTTGAAATAATAATTACAAACGCATACCATGGTTTGTACTGGGCTACATTACTTGGCAAAAAAGTTATTTGTATACCTAATAAGTCTGGTTTATTTACTTTAAGATATAAACCCGTATATCTAACAAAAGATGATGTTATTAATAATGAATTAATTTCTAGAGCAAATAGCTACAACCATGCTCTAGATGAATGTAGGTCAAAAAATATAGAATTTTATAAGTTAATTCAAAAAAAGTATTTTTAAACTATTCTTTCTATACTTCTTTTTCAAAGAAATTTAATTATTTAATTTGCATCGGAGCTTAATTGCATAGATTATCAAACAATATATAATAATTATTTTTCAAATTTCATTACTAATGTTAGAATGATGAAATGAAGGTTCTAAATCTGTTTCCACTTACAGTTGTCCAAGATGAAATTTTTATAGAAGAAACTGAAAGAAACGAACTTGTAACTGAAATTAGCAAAATGAAAAATACTCATGAAGAAAAAAAAAATTCATCTTATGCTTGGACAGGGGATACAAAAGGATTTGAATTTTTGTTTTCTAATAAAAAATTTAATAGTTTAGCATCTAAAATCTCTGCCTCACTTGTAAAATATTTAAAGCTTTTAGAAATTAATACCGAACTTTTAGATATTTTTTATCAAAGATCATGGGCCACTTATACAAATAATGAAGAAAGCATCAATTTTCATACTCACTCACAATCTAACATCAGTTTTGCTTATTATCTTTTAAAGCCTAATAATTCTGGTGGAATAATTTTTAAATCAAACGAATTACAAAATGAAATAGCTAAAAATATTTTTACAAATAGCAAAATAGAAAAATCTCTAATCAATAAACCCAATGCATATAATTCGGATAGGTCTATTTTTGATTTAAAGCAAGATTCTATAATAATATTTCCATCAAAAACACCGCACGCAACAGCACCAAATTTATCAGGTTCTCCAAGAATTTCAATTTCCGGAGATGTAAGTATCATGTTAAAAGATAGTAAAGGTTTTGAACACTTGATGCCAAACTTTAAAAATTGGACTAAAATTTAGATTTTTATTTTTCAACCATAATTGAAAACTCTTTTGAAATCATTTCTACACTCATGATATCATTACATTTATTACAATGTTTACAAACAGTTTTCATTCCACAGGGAGAACCCTCTATATCAACATAAATATTCCTATGTGTAGTGTATCCTATAAATTTTGGATTTATCCAACCACCATAAAGAAACAACCCCTTTTTCTTAACTGCAGCAGCAGCATGACTAAAACCACCTTCCCATCCAATAATAAAATCACAAATTTCTAGAACAGAGCATGCTTCTCTAAATCCAGACTCAAATTTATATACCCCATCAAGCGCTTCACTATCTTTAAATACTGACTGTACAAAAAGATACCTGTCCTTGTAAATATTGACTAATGACTGCCATTTTTTACCCCCCCAACTTCTATTTTCGTAAGCATTACTCTTCAAAGTTTTAATTCTGGATGGTTCAATAAATACTATTTTTTTATATGATTTATTATTATTATCATTCCACCATTTCCTAGCATTTGAAATTATACTTTTTGCAAAGTCTTTTTCCTCAATTGAAAAATATAATTCACCTATAGGCACCTTATGATTTTCATTCCAATAATATTTTTCACTTGTTTCTTTAATAAAATATGGTCTATGCCCAGAATAACTATCTATCCATATAGTTTGCATATTTTTTAACTCTGAAACTCTACTAATATTTGGATTATTATTAAAGATTACTGAGTCAACTACAAAACCACGTTTTTTATTTCCAGCAACAATTTGATAGTTCGGATGCTTTTGCTTTAATAACTTTGCATACCCAGTTATCATTATATCATCACCATAACCCATATAATTATAATATTTAAATTTAATTTATTAATTAATTACATATAAACTTAAAATTATAAATTTATAAGATATACTATTATAATTACAATTATGTGCGGAATATATGGAATAACTGAAAGGAATGAAAAATTAATTTCAGATATTATTAAGAAATGTTCGCACAGAGGACCTGATGGATCAGGTATTCACATATCTGACAATCTAACATTAGGACATAATTTATTATCAATAACATCTAAAGTAGCAAATGGTGCACAACCATGGATATCTGAAAGAGAAAATATATTAATTTATAATGGTGAAATTTTTAATTATAATGATTTACTTACGATTTATAAAAATAAATTTTTACCTAAAACTAGCTGTGATACTGAATTATTGAGTTGGCTATTAGATAATTTTCCATACGAAAAAGTCATATCAAGTTTAATTGACTCTATGCATGCTCTAGTATGGTTTAACAAATCTTCAAACGAGATAATTTTATCAAGAGATCATGCTGGTATAAAACCATTATATTTTGCTTTTGTAAATTCTGGAATCATATTTAGTTCAGAGATTAAGGGATTACTTTCACATGTAAATGATTCCAATAAAATCGATAGACAATCACTTGCGTGTACAAGCCTACTAGGGGTCAATGTTTTAAGACAAACAATATTTAAAGGGATTTACAAAGTATTTCCAGGTGAAACAATCGTGTATAGCCTTGATCAGAAAAAAATTAAAAAAACTTTTAGATCTATAGTAAAACCTAATTCAAATAGAAAATTACATATTGAAGAATTTCTTGATCAAACATCAATTGCTATTAAAAACTCAACATTAGGTATAAGAAAATTTGGCATTTTTTTATCTGGTGGAATTGATTCTTCTATCATTGCCTATGAATTAAATAAATACGTCAAAAATATTGATACATTTACAAATATTATGGAACCAAATGAAATAATAGATGGTGAAGATCATAATAGTGACGCTACAGTAGCTAAATTATATTCTAACCAACTTGGTTTTAATCATAAAGAAGTAAAAATTACCCCAAATATTATTTCTGATTCATGGAATGAAACAATCAAATTTATTGAAGAACCTAGATATAATTGGAATTTACCTATGTACTACTTTACCAACAAAATTCTTTCACAAAATAAAGTTGTGGTCACAATGTCAGGAGATATGGGTGATGAACTTTATGGCGGCTATTCAAATTATTTTAGAATTAAAAATATAACCAATAAACCAAAAACTTGGGAAGAATTTATAAGAATTTGGATGAAAAAGTTTGCTGCACCAATTAAATTAAATATTAAATTTAATGAAGATGATCTCTTTGAGTTGCTTAAAGTAACACTGCCTCAAGAAATTTGGAATCCTGATGATATCGCAAATTCTGCGATGGCACTTGATTGTATAACTATTGTAGCTGAAGATTTCTTTACACGAAATGATAAATTTGGAATGGCTTTTTCAATGGAGGGTCGCTTTCCTTTATCCTCAAAAAAATATATGGAATATTGTTTGGCAATAAATTCTGATTATAAATTTGGTAAGAATCTAAATCAAACAAAATTACCAGTTAGACATTCATACAAGAATACCTTACCTGATTATATTCTAAATAAACCAAAGACAGGATGGTCTGTTCCAATAACTGCATGGTTGAACCAATTCGATAGTGTTAAGAAAAATTATATCGATATTTGTAGTAAGGAAGATGGAATTAGCCAAATTTTGTCAAAAGAAAATTATTACGGCAATTCAAAAAAAATGATCATAACTTGGATGTTAAGATCATGGGCGCAAGAATTTAATATGTCTTTATAAATTATTTCAAGAATAAGTTTTAAATGAAAAAACCAATTGTTATCTATACCGATCATATTATGAACAGAACTCTATGTTATAGTTTTGCAAAAGGATCAGACTCACTCTTGTGTCATGTAAATAATTTTAAAGATTATAATAGCACTATTGCAACGTATGGAGTTTTAAGAGGAACATATGAAGTTATAAAAAAAGTAAAAAATTTTTATTATATGGATCATGGTTATTTCAACCAATCAATAAGAAAATTTGAAAATAATAAAACAAATGTTTTAAACATGGATGGGTATTTTAGAATTGTATATAATAATTTAGTACATGATGGGGTCGGAAATTTTCCAGAAGATAGACTAAAAAAACTAAATTTAAATTTTAAAAAACAAACCAAATCTGGAAAATATATTATTTTATCTGAACCTTCTTTAGCTATGAAAAAAATCTATAATCAGAATAATTGGATATTAGAAACAGAAAAAATAATAAAAAATTTTTCAGATAGAGAAATTATCATTCACAATAAGTTTTCTAAAGAATCTTTAGATGAGCTATTAAAAGATGCTTGGGCTTTTGTAAGCCTTCAGTCCACCGCTGGTTTCAAAGCAATGTTAAATGGAGTACCAGCATATTTCACAGAAAAAACACTTAAAGATATTAACCGTATAGAAGAAATTGAAAATCCAAAAATAGATTATACCATATTTAATAATTTAGCCTATGGCCAATGGACTTTAAAAGAAATTGAAAGTGGTGAAGCTTGGGAAACTATTTCAAATAAAAATTAGTTTTCTATTTTATTTGAATTCTAATATTAAAACTAATAACTATTCTTTCTTCATTAGATAGATTTTCATTGACTGAATGATCAAGATAACTAGGAAATAAAACCAAAGCACCTTCTTTTGGGCTTACTCCGTTTATTTGCGCATTTAGTAAATTGGGATTTACAACATTAGGGTGAGAATATACAGGGGCTGGTCTGGGATCATAAAAAACAATATCTCCTGAGTTTTTAGGAGCTCTCACATAATATGCTCCACTTATAGTACTATTTCCATGTTGATGTCTTAAATTTGCTGATCCCCCGGTATTTATTATTGCCCACATATTATTAATTTTAGCAGTTTGTTTTTCTTTCTCCCAATTCATGTCAATCATTACTTTTTCAATTGCAGGTAATATAAATGATATGAAATTTTGTGGTTCTTTATCATTAAGATTAAAGTCTTTTGAATGCCAGCCTTTTACATTACTTTTATTAATACCAATTTCATCCTTTTCTTGATTTGATTTTATAAAATTATACATTTCTTCATTAACATTTTTATAATTATCTAATTGCATTGTCCAAACAGGCGTTGGAAAAAGAAGATTAGGTTTTGTCATATATCCTACTTATATTAAAACCTTCTTGCAGTAAACATTTCAAAAAAATTTCACTAATAGGTATGAATATTTCTCATTTATTAATTTTAAAGTATTCTTTTATAATCTTTATTGTATTGATTACTCTTTTATGATGTTGCAAAAAGTTTTTTCTTCCAGAAACAATTTTAGGATTCTTCCTAATTAGTAATTTAAGGTATTTGGGAATATTTTGTTTATTACTCAATGTTTAAATAGTCTATTTTTAATAAAATATAATGAAATTTTATTTTTATTAGCAAACGAAATTATTTTCTCATCATTTATTGAACCACTAGGTTGAGCAACAACATTACAACCAGTTTTATTAAGAACTTTTATACTGTCTGTAAAAGGAAAAAATCCATCTGAAGCACATACAAAAGTTCCTTTATTAAAGTAAGACCTTTTATTTTTTATGGCAAAATTTAAAGCATCAACCCTATTGGTTTGACCATGACCTAAACCAATAGTCTGTTTATTTTTTGATAATACAATAGCATTTGATTTAAGGTGTTTAACTACTTTTAATGAAAATATTAAATCTTGAACATGTTTTGATGAAACTCTATTTTTTGATACCAATTTAATAAAACTTTTATTTATCGATGTTAAGTCCCTTGTTTGATAGAGATCTCCAAATAAAGTTGACCTGTGCTCAGTTTTTTTACTTTTTATATTTGGTATTTTTAATAAGATTAAATTTTTTTTTACAGTGAGTATTTTAATTGCCTCCTTTTCAAATTCTGGCGCAACAACCATTTCAAAAAAATTTTTTATAATACTTTTTGCAAGATCTGAGCCAACTCTTCTATTTAAAAGAATTATTCCACCAAAAGCGCTTTTACTATCACTTTCATATGATTTTTGAAAAGCTACGCTAATATTTTTTCCTGAAGCTACACCACACGGGTTAGTGTGTTTTACAATTATTGATGTTGGCTCACTAAACTCATTTAGACATCTCAAACCGCTATCAACATCAATTATATTATTATAGCTTATTTTTTTCCCACTTATTTGATAGTCAAAAATTGATTGACTACTATTAGTAACTAAGTTGGCTTTCTGACTAGGATTTTCTCCATATCTAAGTTTTATTTTTTTATATTTATCTTTCATCCAACCATTTTGAAATTATTTTGTCATATCTAGAAGTTGCCTTAAATACTTTATAAGCCATTGTTTTCCTAAAATTTATATCAGTATCACCACGATTTTTTTTAATATTGTTTATTAATTTTGAATAGTCTGACGTACTCATAACAGGAGTTATGAATTTGTAGTTTTTACTAGCGGCTCTTAACAAACTCGGTCCACCTATATCTATCATATCTATTGCTTTGTCTATTTCTTTACTTTTACTAAATTTTTTAAATGGATAAAGATTAACTACAATAATATTTATTTCTGGAACATTTAATTTTAAAAATTGCTTTTTGTGTTTTTTATTATCTCGAACATACAGTAGTGATGCATAAATTAAAGGATTGATTGTTTTTACTCTACCATCAAACATCTCTTTAAAATTAGTTATCTTAGATATATCTATTGTTTTAAATCCCATTGATCTAATTTTATCTCCAGTTGATCCAGTAGAAATTAAATGATAATTATTTTTAATCAGGTTCGAGCAAAGATACCTTAATTTATTTTTGTCATATACAGATATTAGTGCATATTTTTTTTTTAAATTTTCTCTAATGACCATTTTCTAACAGTTTTGTTGTTTATTATTATACCCTTAATTACAATTTGTTTAATAGGCTTTGTATAATTATTGTCTACCAAAATACTATCTTCTACAATTAACTCACAATCACTTTTAAACAGCCAAATATTATTTAATTTTGTTTTCAAAATTATATTTTTTTTATTATTAGTAAAATTATATGTCATCTCATCAGCAAGGTGAAATCTTATATGAAATATTAATCTATTATTATTATCTTTATATGAAATAATTGTATCTTCACCCTCAAATATATTTTCATTTTTTTTAATTTTTAATTTTCTTTTAATTATTTTATTAAATTTTTTTAAATATCCATTATGTGATGCCTCAAAAACTTCTTCCTTGTTATTAGTTTCCTTTCTAAAAACTACAGATTGAGGAAATTTAATATGTGGATCCCCTTCTTTAATTTCGCTAATATTTGTATTTTGTAAAATTATTGTTGAGTGTGCAGCACTATATCTCAAATACTCAGGATTTTTTCCAAAACTTTCTGACGCACCACAATTTGTAAATATTTTTTCGCCAAAGCCACTCATCTCTATTGACAATGTTCCAGCACTTAAATTAGAACTTATTTTATCCTTATTTGGCTGTACTACATCAAAAAAAAGCTTTTTATCTTTGTCTCCATAAAACGCTATACCATTATTTATATTATCGAAATCTCTTTTTATAAAAAAAGTATCTTTATTAAGAGAGTTATAAATAATTTTTGTATAAATATTATTTGATCCATTAAATAAAGGTAATGTACCATCATTATGAAAATATTGATTTAATATAGATGTCATCTTTAATATAATTTCATCAAATAAATTCGATTTTTTAACATCAAAAAATAGTAAAATATTTTTGATTTCACTTAAGTCATTTATAAATTTTGAATGCTCCAATAAATTATAACTCTTATGCATTCCTATTTTATCTATTTGTTTCTCAACAATAAATTTAATATAATCTATGGTCCTGTTATTAATTTTATTTACAATTAACAAAGATATTAAATATGCTTTAAGATTAGAAGAGGTTATCTCACTTATTTTTTTAAAATTAAAATCAAATAAAATTCTTTGTAAATGAAAGAAAATTATATTGTCTAGTTTTTTTTTATCTTTCTCTTTAGATGACGAATTTATATATTCATAGTTATATAATAAATTTATAAAGCGTTTTTCCGTAAGATCCTCTGACCAGGGAAAATTTAATTTATTTTTATTTTTTTTAAACCATCCGAATATAGATTCTTTAGATAAGTTTATTCCAATTTTTCCACCTAATTTATTTGAGAAATTTAAAAAGTCGAAACTATGAATATTTTTATTTTTTAAATTATAGAAATTTTTTTTAAATATAAAAGACTTGATTAATTGATAATTTGTAAAATCAATTTTTCTAAAATTTAGATTAATGAAAGATATTTCTTTAATAGATTTAAATTTATAAATTATATAAATAAAAATAAGCTTTCTTATTATCAAAATCATTTTATTTTTTCTAAATATGATGCAAAATATCCATCAATATTATGATTTAGTATAATATCTGGCAATGTGAGCATAAAATTCTTTTTAATCAATTTCGAATACCTAGTATTTTGCTTACGTAATTCAAAATTTAGAATTTGAAAATCTTTTCTTAAGTCAAGAAAATTGTTTATTTGATCTTCAGTTTCATTTTTTAAAAAAGAACATACCATGTAAAGTATCAAGCCATTTTTGTTAAGCAAATTTGAAGCTTTGATAAGCATTTTCTTTTGTATAATTTTCAAATCCTTAAAATTAGGTTCCTTTTTTTTAAAAAAAATTTCAGGATTTTTTCTTATAGTGCCTACTGCAGAACAAGGAGCGTCTATTATTATTAGATCAAATTTTTCTTTTTCATCAAATCTAGTAAAATCATCGTTTAGAATTTTTGAATTAAAATTTAATCTATTTAAATTTGATTTAAGTATTTCAATTCTATTACTGCTTTTGTCATTTAAAATTAGTCTTTTATTTCTCGACAAAAGTTGAAATGATTTTCCACCAGGTGCAGCACATGCGTCTAAAATCTTTTCATTTTTGTTTATTTTCTGAAGATTTTGTAATGGAAAAAATGAAGAAAAATCTTGAACCCACCAATCACCATTTATAAATGAATTCATTTTTGTAAAATTCTTTTTACTAGATAAAAAACCTGAAATATCAGATGTTTTTATGATAGTTTTTTCAAAATTTTTTAATTTTTCTTGATTTTTAAAAACTATATGGAGACTAGGTTCTTTATTAAAATTTATCAAAAATTTTTTCTTTTCATTATTTGTTAATGAAATATTTCTTTCTTTAAACCATGCTGGCAGATCATCAAATGATATACTGACATTTTTTAAACTCTTTTTATCATTAGATACATTTTTTAAAAAAGCATTAATCAAACCATGAAAAATTTTTAATTTTTTTGCTATTTCTACAGTACAATTAATAACTGCATATTCTTTGAAATTTAAAAATACAATTTGTGTTATAGCACTTGTTAATAAAATTTTTTCCTTATCTCTCAATTTTTTTTTAATATATTTTTCAATTATTTTTGATGAATGTATATGAAATCTCATTGAGTTTAAGATTACATTATTTAAAAAAGCAATATCTTCTTTTTTGTGATTATTAATTATCTTCTGTATGCTTTCACTATTTAAAGTCTTATTAAATTTATAAATGGAATATAAAATTTTATAAATATCAAATCTAATTTTTTCTCCCTTAATCATTACTAAAATAATCTATTATTTATTTAAATTAATTATATAATAATTATTAAAAATAAAATATATTGACTTATGCGAGGTAATCTTGAAACAATAGTTGGCGCAATGTTTGCTGGTAAAACAAGTGAACTTCTCAAAAGAATCCTTTGGGCCAAGCATCAAAACAAAAAAATTATAGTAATAAAACCAACTATTGATAACAGATATTCAAATGAAAAAATTATTACTCATAATGACTTAAGTCATGAATGTTATGCAATGAGTAATTGGGAAACAACTTTGGAAAAATTTACTTTTAATAAAAGTAATGTAGATATGGTTTTCTTAGATGAAATTCAATTTATGGATACAGACGACACTATAAGTAATGTTGAAACCATTTTAAATAAAGGAATAGATGTTGTTTGTGCAGGACTCGATCAAGATTCAAGAGGAAAGCCATGGGAAACATCTTCTATGTTATTAGGTTTATCAGATAAAATTGTTAAAATTTATGGATTCTGTAATGTTTGCGGTCTTGAGGCAACAAAAACATATAGAAAAACAGAGGGCGGAGAAAGAACTCAGGTGGGTGCTGCAAATATTTATGAACCTAGATGTTTAAAACATTGGGAGCCAAGATAGTTTTATATATTTTTTCTATTTTCAATTAAATTATCTACAACAGAAGGATCAGCTAATGTAGATGTATCACCTAAATTTTCAAATTCATTTGAAGCAATCTTTCTTAAAATTCTTCTCATAATTTTTCCAGATCTTGTCTTTGGTAAACCAGATGTAATATGTATAAAATCTGGTGTAGCAATTGGACCAATTTTTTCTCTTATAGTTTTTTTCAATTCTAAAATTAAATCCTCTGAAGAATCAACACCTACTTTAAGAGATACATAACAGTATAAACCATTGCCTTTAACATCATGAGGATAACCAACCACTGCTGCTTCAGAAACATCTTTATGAGATACAAAAGCACTTTCAATTTCAGCTGTACCTAAGTTATGTCCTGACACTATGATAACATCATCTACTCTACCTGTAATCCAATAATATCCATCTTTATCTCTTTTGCACCCATCACCAGTAAAATATTTTCCTTCAAACTGAGAAAAATAAGTATCAATAAATCTTTTATGATCTCCATAAACAGTTCGCATTTGGCCAGGCCAAGAACGTTTCATACATAACATTCCTTCACATTCACCTTCTAATTCTTTACCATTTTTATCAACAATACATGGTTCAATACCAAAAAAAGGTTTTGACGCAGAACCTGGTTTTAATTTTATAGCACCAGTTTGAGGTGATATTAGTATTCCGCCAGTCTCAGTTTGCCACCAAGTATCTACTATTGGACATTTTGAATTACCAGGTATTTCATAGTACCACTTCCATGCCTCTGGATTTATAGGTTCACCAACTGTTCCTAAAAGTTTTAATGACGATCTGTTAGTTTTTGTAACATAATCATCTCCCTCTCGCATTAATGCCCTAATTGCAGTTGGGGCTGTATAAAATATATTTACTTTATGTTTATCAACTATTCGCCAAAATCTAGAGAAGTCAGGATAATTTGGGACACCCTCGAACATCAAAGTTGTTGCACCATTAGCAAGTGGTCCATAAATTATATAACTATGACCGGTAATCCAACCTATATCTGCAGTACACCAATATATATCTCCATCATTATAATTAAAAATATATTCATGAGTCATCGAAGCATAAACTATATAACCTCCTGATGTATGCATAACACCTTTTGGTTTACCAGTTGATCCTGATGTATATAAAATGAAGAGGGGATCTTCAGCATTTAAAATTTCTGGTTCACAAATGCTATCAACTTCTTTTATGACATCATCATAAAATAAATCTCTGTCTTTATTTAATTTTATATTTTTATTAGTTCTTTTTACAACTAAACATTTTTTTACATCAGGACATGACTCTAGTGCCTTATCAGTAGTTGTTTTCAAAGGGATAGTTTTACCACCTCTAATTCCTTCATCTGCAGTTATTACATATTCAGATTTACAATCCTTAATTCTACCAGCTATAGACTCAGCTGAAAAGCCTCCAAAAATGATGGAGTGTACAGCTCCAATTCTTGCACATCCTAACATAATATAAGCTAGTTCAGGTATCATTGTTAAGTATATTGTTACTCTATCACCTTTTTTTACACCAATTTTTTTAAGTACATTTGCTGCTTTTGATACATTTGTTAGAAGGTCTCTGTAGGTTATTTTCTTTGTTTCATTTGGATCATCACCTTCCCAAATTATAGCCACTTTATCGGGGTTATTTTTAGCATGCCTATCTATACAATTATAAGAAACATTAAGATTACCATCTTCAAACCATTTAATACTAACATCATCTTTAGAATATTTTATATCTTTAATTTTTGTAAAATTTTTAATCCAGTCAACTCTTTGTGCTTGATCCGCCCAAAATCCATCATTGTTTTGAAGAGAATTATCATACATTGAAGAATATTTTTGTTCTCCAACCTTTGCATTTTCAAGCCATTCTTTTTTAATTTCCATGTTAAGAGAGTAATTCTAATTTATTTAAATATCAACAAGTAATTATTTTTTTTAAGCTAATTTGACATTTTAATTATTATATCCCATTCAGTTTTTTTTAAAGGCATTACTGAGAGTCTACTTTGTTTAACAAGCGCAATATCTTTTAGCTTACTACTCTCTTTTATCTGATCGAGAGAGACTGGGTTTTTTAGTTTTTTTGTTGCTTTAACATCAACCACAACAAAACGGCCTGTTTTATCAGTAGGATCTGGATAATATTCTTTTACTACTTTAACAATACCAATAATACTTCTTTCTGTAACTGAGTGATAAAAAAAACATACATCATTCTTTTTCATCTCTTTCAAATTATTTCTGGCTTGATAATTTCGGACCCCATCCCACATGGATGCACCCTCCTTAACTTGATTATCCCAAGACCATGAATCAGGTTCAGATTTCAATAGCCAGTATTTCATTTTAATATTTCTTTAGTTTAAATTTTTTATAAAATTAATTTTATAATACACTTCTTACTCCTAATCTAGGCATTGGTTTAAAAAATAAATCATTTCTATCTTTTTTATAAAATTTCATACATGCCCAAGCAATCATTGCAGCATTATCAATCATCATTTCTTTTAATGGATAGTAAATCTCAATATCTTTATTAATAAAAAAATTTTCTAATTTTTTTTTAATATACTTATTATTAGATACACCCCCTACAACTGAAAGTGACTTAATATTTACTTTATCTAATTTTAGTCTTTCTAATCCTTTTTCAAGTTTTTCTATTATTAGTTCTGTAATATTTTTTTGAAAAGATGCAGATAAATCTTGAACAAATTTTTTATCAATTTTATTTTTTTTTGTTAAAAGATTTATATGTGTTTTAATACCAGAAAAGGAAAAGTTGAAATTTTTTTCTTTTACTAACGGTTTTGGTAAAATAAATCTATTTTCATTTCCTCTAACTGCTTCCCTTTCAATCTCAGCACCACCAGGATATGATAGCCCTATTAACTTTGCAGTTTTATCAAAAGCCTCTCCAATTGCATCATCAATACTCTGCCCTAATAGTTCAATGTTGCGCTCATCCTTCATAAGGTATACTTGAGTATGTCCCCCTGTTAAAAGTAAGACCAAACTTGGGAATTTAATATCATTATTAAAACTTGTTGAAAGGATATGCCCTTCAAGATGATTGATTGGAATGAATGGTTTTTGAAAAGAAATTGCTAAAGATTTTGTAAAAGTTGATCCAACTAATAAACTTCCTATAAGTCCCGGTCCACAGGTAGCTGAAAATACATTTATTTCATTTGGATCTATATTTTTTCTAGAAAACAATTCGTTAGTCATAATTTGAATTTTTTCTAAATGTGACCTGGAAGCTAGCTCTGGAACGACACCTCCATGTAATTTATGAATTTCCTGAGAAAAAGTAATATGTTCCAGAATAAAGTTGTTTTCCATTAGACATATTGATGTTTCGTCGCACGAAGTTTCTGCTGCAAATACAAGCATATTTTTTTTGGTATAGTATTTTACACTTTTAAACAACAAACTAATAATGCTAAAAAATGGACATGAAAAAAGTTTTTGATAGTTTTTATGTTTTTTCTAAATTTTCATTAAGTTTTATCCTTTTATTATGTGTTTTTTTCTTAATTTATCTTCTCTATACTAATTATCAAAATGAAGATGAAGTATCTAAACTTCAGATTGAGTTAGAAAATGAACTCAGGGAAAATATTAATGAAAATTCTGAATTTATAAAAAATATATCTAAAGAAATATTAGAAACAAAAACAGCTTTAATAAATATAGAAAGATTAATTAAAGAAAATTCAAATAAAGATTCAAAAGTTGATTTAACGTCAATAAACGAAAGTATAGATATATTAAATAGGAATTTCAATTCTCTAAGTTATGAGATTTCTTCTATAAAAAATAATAATATTGAAGATCAATCTAAAAATAATCCAGAACTAGTAAATCAATCTATCAATGAAGTAGTTGAACTAATAAAAATTAAATACGAGAACAATATGAATTTTGATAGAGAACTTAAATATCTTGAGTCAATTTTGGAAAATAAAAAAAATCCTATCTTGGAAAAATTATCAATTTTAAAAAGAAATAAATACAAAGGTCATATATTTTTAGAAGATCAATTTAATGATGAAGTTAATTTATATTTGAAGAATATTGTAAATGAAAATAATAGTTTATTTAACAAAATTTTTTTACCTTACATCAATCTCTCTCCATCTTCAGAAAATATTATTTTAGATGAAAAAATTTTAATATTAGAGGAAACTAAATTTTTTATTAAAAATCGAAACATAGTTAAAGCTTATGACAGTATAAGTAAGGTAGAAAATTATAAAGTTTTTTTTAAAGTCTCTTTAATTGAAATGAAAAACTATATTAGTTTTATAACAGAAATATCAAAATTAAATAATGTATAGATTTTCAATTTTTGTGTTGCAGTTTTTATTATTAATTATAGCGCTCACTTTTATTTTTACTAATCCATTTATTGTATCCTTAGATATAGGTAATTTAAAATATTCTTTTTCTTCAAATTTATTTACTGTTGTTTTTACATCTTTAATTTTTCTATTATATTTGATGTTTTATTTATTCTTCCGATCAAGACTTTCACTTGGTAAATATTTCTTAAAAAATAAATATAATAAAATTGAAAAAGGTTACTTACACTTTGTAGACGCAATGATAGCTGTTGCAAATAAAGATAATAAGACAGCTTTAAAATCGCATAAAAAAATGGTTAGTTATCTTAAAGATGACCCATCTTTATCTCTTTTACTAAAGTCTGAAGTTTTAAAAATTGAAAAAAAATTTCCAGAATTAAACAATGTCTATGAGGATATGATTAAGTCAAAAAAGACGGAAACACTTGGGTATAGAGGTTTAATGGAACAAAATTTAAGAAATCAAGATTATCATCATGCTTTCTTATATGGAGAAAAATTATTCTCCATTAATCCGAATATTGAAAAACTATATGACACACTAATATTTATTGCCGCAAAAACAAAAAACTGGAATCAAATAATTTTATTATCAGATAAAGCTTTTTCAAATAAAATAATAAGTAAAAATGATTTAAAAGAAAATAAATCAGTAGGATTTTATGAAATAGCTAAAATAAAATATGATAGTGATATTAAGGACTCTTTAAAAAATATTTTGCAAGCTATTGAATTGAAAAAAAATTTTACTCCATATGTAAAGCTTCATTTAGAAATTATTGCTGGTTTAAACGACAAAAAAAACCTTAAAAAATTAATTAAGAAATATTGGAGTTTAAATCCATCCTATCTTCTTCGTACTATTATAATAAAAATACTTAATGATAACGATCTTACTGATATAAAATTCATAAATGAAATAATCAAGAACAATGCTAGTGAAGAAGAATCTAAAAAACTTTTAATTTATTTTGCAATAAAAAATTTAAAATGGGATATTGCTAGGGAGAATATTATTGGAATGATTGGTTCTAGTCCTTCTAAGGATATCTGTTATTTTATGTCTGATATAGAACTTGGAGAAAATAATGATAAACAAAAAAGTGATGCTTGGATAATGAGAGCTGAAAACGCTAAATTGGAAAATAGTTGGATATGTAGAATTACAAATCAATCACAAGAGGAATGGAGTTCTTTATCTGACTCTGGTAATTATAATTCACTTGTTTGGTCATCTCCAATGATGATAAGACAAAATAGAAATTAATATGAAATTAAATTTTTTTATAGGATATGATTCTAAAGAGGATATTGCTTACAGAGTTTGTAAGTATTCACTTTTAAAACGCACGAATGCTGATGTAAATGTTATGTCTTTAAAACTAGATGAACTTATTGCCAAAAACTTGTATACAAGAAACATTGATCCTTTAGCATCTACACAATTTACGTACTCAAGGTTTTTAGTCCCAAAACTGATGAATTATCAAGGATGGGCAGTTTTTTGTGATTGTGATTTTATTTTTTTAGATGATGTTTCCAATCTATTTAATAACTTAGATGAATCTAAAGCAGTTTACTGTGTTAAACATGATTACACTCCAAAAGAGAAACATAAAATGGACGGTCAAAAACAAACTATATATCCAAGAAAAAATTGGTCTAGTTTTATTTTATATAATTGTTCCCATCCTAGTACAAAAAAATTAACTATTGAAAAAGTAAATAATGAAACAGGGGCATACCTTCATCAATTTAAATGGTGTGCAGATAATGAAATTGGATCTTTAGATGAAAAATGGAATTGGTTAGAGGGTTGGACTTCAGGTCACAATAAAGATAAACCTTATGCTGTTCATTATACAAGAGGCGGGCCTTGGTTTGATGAATGGCAAGATGTCGAATTTGCAAATGAATGGCTTTCAGAGAGAGATGAGTACCTTTTAAATAAATTTAATCTAAATAACTAAAAATCTTATCTATAGTATTTAATTCCTTAAAAAATTTATTCTTATCTATTAATCTTACTGAGTTATACCATGGTGTAAAATTATTTTTTTGATTCCAATAATGAAACAGTGCGTAATTATCAGGTTTTATTAACAATGTTTTAACACCTAAGGAGCCAGCTAAATGAGCAGTACTATTACTAACTGATATAAATAAATCTAAAGATTTAAGAAGGCATGAAATGCCTTCAAAGTCATTGAATAAATCTATATTTTCAAAACTCAAAATTTTATTTTTTGTAATATTATTAAATTTATTTACTTCTTCTTTAATGTCACCATATTGTAAATTGATAATATTAGTATTTGGTAAATTAAATATATGTTTAAAATCAGATAGATTTAATGATTTATCACTAGAATATTTGTTATTAAAACTTTTCCACGAAATACCTATTTTATATTTACTTTTAAATTTTAATAACCGGGCTTTTATTTCTTTGAATTTTTTATCATCTATTTTTAAATATTGTTTTCCACTAAAACTATTAATATCATTACGATAAAATCTTCCTAGACTTCCTGCATACAATACATGATCTACTTTCTTTAACTTTTCATTATCATTGGAAATGCTACCTAATTTTAAAAATTTTGTTTTATGTCTTGGAAATGATCTTTTAAATAACTTTATTAATCTTTTATCGCACTCTATACTTACATTTTTAATTTGTTCTAATAAATCACCGTACATCGAACCATATAAAATTTCATCTCCTACTCCTTGTTCACGAACAATTAAAAATTTACTATTGATATTTTTTATAGATTTTTTTCTAAATATTTTTTTATTTAATTTTTCTATAGAAATATTTTTTTCTAAAAAATCATCTAAGTTTAACCTTCCTTCAAAATAATTCCAACCATTAATAAAATCAAAGTCTTTTAAATAAATAAATGATAGTGCTTTTTGTATATCTCCATCCTCCTTTTTAAGTTCTAAGGCTTTAAAACTATTCTTTTTTGCATCATCATGGTTATTTAAATCAAAATAAGTTTTTGCTAAGTTATTATATATGTATGCGTTATTAGGGTTCAAAACAAGTGCCCGATTGTAATAATCTAACGCTTCATTATATTTACCACTTTCTCTGTATAATCCAGCAATATTATTTAAAATATGATAAGATTTACCATTAATAGCCAAAGCTTTTAAAAAAAATTGTTCTGCTTTTACCACCTCTCTTTTTGTATGATATATTCTACCTAATGAGTTTAGTGCTGATAAATTATTATTATCAATAACAACAATGTCATTAAATATTTTTTTTGCTTTATCTAAATTACCTTCATCAAAGAAACATTGCCCTAGTATTATAAGCGTAGATATATCTTTATCATTTTTATTTAAGTAGTAAGCACATATTTTTTTAGCTTCTTCAAATTTATGTAATTTAAGACAAACAAATGCTTTATCTTTGTAAACATTGTCTATTGTATTTACTTTTAAAATTTTATTTATAATTCTAAGTGCTTCATTAAATTTAACTTCTCTAATATCTAAATTATATAAATTAATCATAGCTTTTAAATTATTTTCAGTATCAATTAAATAATTATAGTTTTCTCTTGCTTCTTTATTCAGATGTAAATTTTCTTGAATTACTGCTAAATTATAACGAAGGAGATTATTCTGCTTATTTTCCTTAAAAATTTTTTGTAATTTTTTATATGCTCTTAATTTATCACCCAATTCAAACTCTTTTAAAAGATTATTAATTTGAAAATTTAAATTCATTTTTTTTAATAATACTATTAATGTTTGCTATAGTCTGATTTATAGATTCTTTTATTCCCAATACTAATATATTTCTATACCAGATTGATCTTTCACTTTTAGTATTCCAGTAAAAGTAAGTGGATGATTTTTTTGGACATATTAATATAGTTGGAACACCGAGAGCACCCGCAAAATGTGCTGTAGAATTACTGACAGTTATAAATAAATCTAAATTTTTTAGTAAAGCCATACAGCCTTCGATATCATTGAACAAATCTAAATCACTAAATACTTCTAAATGCTTTTTTTTACTTAATATATAGTCTTTATCATTTTTAATATCTCCGTATTGTAAATTTATTATTAATCTATCCTTATTAAATAAAGGTTCAAAATCTTTGATAGATAAAGATTTTAAGTTACCGTAAATATTAACTACACTTTTCCATGATATTCCAACTTTCATCTTCTTTTTATGAATTTTTAGTTTTTCTTCATAAACTTTAATCAAATCTCTATCTGCCAATAGATAATTTTTATTCTTAAAATCATTTATATTTTTTCTAAATATTTTTAATAAACTACCAGCATATATCAACTTATCAAATTCATTCACCTTGTCAGTATTAGAAATATATCCTTCTTCCACAAATATTTCTTTTTTAAATGATCGTTTAAATATCGGTACTAACCTCTTATCTGCTTCAATTTTAATGTTATCAAATTTATTAATAATTTCTTCATAAATTGAACTAAATAATACTTCCTCTCCAATTCCCTGCTCTCTCAAAATAAGAATTCTGTCTTTTGAATCTATTAATAAGTCACTAAAAAGGGTATTTTTAATTAAGTTAAAATTTTTTAATTTCTGTTTATTTTTTTCAATTAATAGTCTTGAATCAAAAAAATCCCAAGATTTTTTAAAATTATTTAATTTTAAATTTAAAGTTGAATAAGCATATTTAAGCTTGTTGTCATTAGGATTTATTTTGATTGCTTTATCAAAATACAATTTAGCCATTTCTTCATTTTCTTGTCTACAATACAATATTGTCAAATTAGAATAGACCTCAGAATTATTTGAATCGAAGACTAAAGCTTTATTATAGAAATTTATAGCATTATCTACTTTATCTCTAAGACTATTTACATTACCTAAATTGATTAAAGTAGTTAAGTTATTTCTATTAATTTTGTAAGCACTTGTAAAAATTTCTTCGGCCTTATCTAATTTTTCTAATTCAATCAGACAAGTTCCTAGATTGTTATAAGCATCGATATATTCTTTGTTAATTTTAATTGATTTTTCAAAGCATTTTTTTGCTTTGTTAAAATCATTTAGCTTTAAGTAGATTAGACCACTAATATTAATTCCAAAATAATCATCAATTTTTAAAACTAATTCATCTTGAATATATTTTATCGCTTTACTAAAATTTTCTTTTAAAAAATAAATATATAATTTATCACGTTTAGCTTCGTAATTATCTTTATCAATTTTTAGTAGTAAATTTATATAATTTAATGCTTCATCAAATTCTTTTTTGCGTATTAATAATTTGTAAATCGTATTTAATGCTGTTGAATTATTTCCCTCAATAAACAATATATTTTTTAAAGCAGATATAGCCGTATCAATATCACCCATATTTATTGAAATTTGTGATAATATATTTTGTACTTTTAGGTTCTTTTTATATTTTTGAGATAGATTTTTTATTTCTATGTATGCATTTTCTTTATCTAGACCATTAAATTTATTAATTATTTTTTTAAGTTTATTTTCTAAATTAGACATAAAAAAACCCAGTCTATAAAAGACTGGGTATAATAAAAAGATATTTCGCTTTTAAAAGAATTATCTTCTTTGGCCAAATAATTGTAGTAATAAAATGAATAGATTGATGAAGTCCAAATACAGTTTTAATGCACCCATCAATGCTTTTTTAGATCCAATTTCTTCACTATCACCACCGTAATACATATTTTTGATATTTTGTGTATCATATGCTGTCAGTCCGACAAAAACCAGCACACCAATAACAGAGATTGCAAATTGTAAAGCTGTTGAACCCACAAAAATATTAACTACACTAGCAATAATAATGCCAATTAGTCCCATAAATAAGAAACCACCAAGTTTTGTTAAGTCTCTTTTTGTTGTATAGCCATACAAGCTCATTGCCCCAAATGTACTTGCTGTAATGAAGAACACTCTTGCGATGGAAGTTTGGGTAAATTCAATAAATACTGAAGCAAGAGATAAGCCCATAATGCTAGCAAATAACCAAAATGTTATTTGAGCTGCAGATACTGACATCTTGTTAATTCTAGCACTCAGATAAAAGACAAATCCTAGTGGAGCTAGCATAACAACCCATTTGAGTGGAGACCCAAAAAGTAATGCACCCACTTGAGTTACGCCCACTATTTGACCCACTTCGTTTGTAACTATCGACGCTTTTCCAAAGAAGTAAGCTATAAATCCAGTAAGTAACAAGCCGATTGTCATATAATTGTAGACCTTAAGCATGTACGCTCTCAAGCCTTCATCAATTGCCGCCTGATCTACTGATTTAGTATAAGATCGTTGATTAAAGTCTAAAGCCATAATTTCTCCTTTTAATTATTACTAATATCGCTATAAATTCGACAATTTCAAGGCATTTTGTAAAAATAGTATGAAGTATAGAAAACTAGGGACAACAGATTTAGAAGTAAGTGTTATTTGTCTTGGTACCATGACTTGGGGAGAGCAAAATAATCAAGATGATGGCTTTAAACAGATGGATTATGCATTTGAAAGAGGTGTAAATTTTTTTGATACAGCTGAGGTTTATTCTATACCAACTAGAGCTGAAACGTATGGCAAAACAGAGGAAATTATTGGTAATTGGTTTAGTCAAAACAATAAAAGAAAAGAAGTAATTTTAGCAACTAAAATTTGTGCTAAAAGTGAAGGAAATAGCTGGATAAGAGATGGAGGACCAAATCTCATTTTTGATAAAAAAAATATTAATGCTGCAATTGATGGGAGTCTTAAAAGATTAAAAACTGATTATATTGACCTTTACCAACTTCACGCACCAGAGAGAAAGGTTCCAAAATTTGGAAAATTAGATTTTGAATATGATCCTGCAGATTCATGGGTTGAGCTAGAAGAAGTTTTATCTTGTCTCCAAGACTTAATTAAAACAGGTAAAGTAAGGCACATAGGGGTATCTAATGAAACACCCTGGGGTGTAATGAAATATATGAAATTATCAGAAGAAAAAAATCTTCCCAGGATGATGTCTATTCAAAATGTTTATAGTTTAGTAAATAGAATTTTTGATATTCATAACTCTGAAGTTTCAATTAGAGAAAATTGTGGTTTACTTGCGTATTCACCTTTAGCTGGAGGAAGATTAAGTGGAAAATATATTGGTGGTAAAAATCCACCTAATACAAGATTTACATTATGGGCTAACCGTTTTGATAGACATAACACGGCGAGAGGAGAAAATGCTATAGAAAAATATGTTAACCTTGCTAACAAGTATGGCATAGCTCCATCTACTTTTGCCAATGCCTTTGTGAATGATCGTCCCTTTGTAACAAGTAACATTATTGGGGCTACAACAATGGAACAACTTAAAGAAAACATCGATAGTATTGATATTACTTTAACTGATGATATTTTGCATGAGATTGAAAATATTCATCTTTATGACCCTAATCCTTGTGTATAATACTGGTAAAAATAAAAAATGAAATATAGAAAATTAGGTAATACAGATGTTGATGTAAGTGTCATTTGCTTAGGCACAATGACTTTTGGCGAGCAAAATAGTCAAAAAGATGGTTTCGATCAAATGGATTACGCTGTTGAAAGAGGAGTAAATTTTTTTGATACTGCAGAACTATATGCAGTCATGCCTAGAAAAGAAACTTACGGTAAAACTGAAGAAATAGTTGGTAATTGGTTTCAACAAAAGAAAAATAGAGACAAAATAATTTTAGCATCGAAAATAGCTTCAAAATCAGATGGTCTTGAATGGATTAGAGAAGGATCAAAAACTCTTGGTTTTGATAAAAAAAATATGAATGCTGCAATAGATGAAAGTCTTAAAAGATTAAAGACTGATTATATTGATTTATACCAATTGCATTGGCCTGAGAGAAATGTACCAAAATTTGGAATATTAGATTTTGAGTATGATGCTAGTGATAATGATTGGACCACTGTTGAAGAAGTTTTATATAATTTAGATCAGCTTGTTAAAGCAGGAAAGATTAGATATGCAGGTTTATCCAATGAAACACCCTGGGGTGTAATGAAATATCTTCAATTATCAAAAGAAAAAAATTTACCACGCATGATGTCTATTCAAAATGTTTATAGTTTGGTTAACCGCGTTTTTGATATTCATAACTCTGAAGTTTCAATTAGAGAAAATTGTGGTTTACTTGCGTATTCACCTTTAGCTGGAGGAAGATTAAGTGGAAAATATATTGGTGGAAAAAATCCACCTAATACAAGATTTACATTATGGGCTAACCGTTTTGATAGACATAACACGGCGAGAGGAGAAAACGCTATCGAAAAATATGTTAATCTTTCTCATAAAAATGGCATAGCTCCATCTACTTTTGCCAATGCCTTTGTGAATGATCGTCCCTTTGTAACTAGTAATATAATAGGAGCAACTACAATGGAGCAGCTCAAAGAAAACATCGATAGTATTGATATCACTTTATCAAAAGAAATTTTAAAAGAGATCGAAGATATTCATTTGTCAGATCCGAATCCGTGCGTTTAAGAATTTAATAAATTACTTTTCTCTTTCGCTTTCAAATCGATATGAATAGAATCATATCTATTTTTGAAACCTTTTATCATTAAGAAGTACTTACAAAGCAACCATATTTTATCTAAATTTTTGTTATTAATAAAATCATCATTAATGTTCTTAAAATTGTAAACATTACTTTCTTTAAATTCACTTTCATTAATTATTTCAGAAATCAAATTTATAGTATTTTCATCATAATCAACATTTTGTATAGTTAAGCCTTGTTTAAATTGTTGAGTATACATAGTTTTAGGAAAATAATTTTTAAAAGCTTCTCTTAATACTGATTTTGTAAAACCATTTTTCAACTTATTAGAACCACTTAATGCCAATCCAAATAATCTTACATTATTATCTAAAAAAGGCATTCTAACCTCTACTGAATTTGACATTGACGCCCTGTCCCATTTATTTAAAAAAAATTGAAACCAACCACAATAAGACATCAAATAAGTAAAACATAATTCGTAAGGAAAATTTTCTAAATCTTCTAAATCATCATTTATAATTTGGTTACTCCCATCAAAATTACCTATATGAAGATAGTTTGTAAAACCAAAATTTAAGTCTGGCGTTGCTTTGAAAGATATAGGAGCAATCTGCTGTTCACCTAAACCAAATAATTTCTTAAATTTATTAATATTTTGAGTTTTACCAAATTTATTTATTGTATTATAATTATTACAAATACTATTATAAATATCTACGGATAATTCTGGTATCCATTGTGGATACCCTAAAAACTCATCTGCACCATGACCATCAAGACTAACTTTAATACCTTTTTCTTTTTGTTTTTTATATAGTTCAAACTGAATAAAATATTCTTCTACAACTTCAAGTGATGAAACAAGATTCATTGTTTTATCTGCAGTCGTTTTTTTAAAATTAACTATTTGATAATTTCTTTTAAATCTTTTTGATAGTTGAACTGCATCCTCCTTAGTTTTCATTTCTTCATAATCCATTATAATTGGATTCAAATCTAAATCATCTTCGATCAAATTTTCTTTTTTTTGTATCAAATTCATCAGTGTGAAGATAGAGGAGGAGTCCAAACCACCACTCAGTGAAGTTCCAGTTTTAACATCGCTGTTCAATCTTAATTTTGTAGATTCATAAAGAAGATCAAAATAATCATTAACATTTTCTCTAAATCCTGAATTGATTTTTGGTAAATTTTTAAGCGGATAATCCCATCTAAAAATTCTTTTTTCTAAATTGTTTAAATTTATTTTTAAATATCTTCCTTGGGTAAGTTGATTAATATTTTTAAATATTGTCTTAGAGCAATTATTTAGAGTAGTAAAACTTATACCTAAATTATTGTTATCAAATTCAACTGTATTCTCTAATGCATAAAATGTTTTTATTTCAGAACTGAATGCAAAAAAATTCTTATTATCAAAAATATAACAAGGCTTATATCCGATACCATCCCTACAAACTATCACCTCATTATTTTTTTTGTCTAGTATAGCAAAAGACCATTCTCCGTTAAACTTTTGAAATGAATCAACACCCCATTCTTTATACGCATTAAGGATAACCTCAGTATCTGAATTTGAATAAAATTTATATTTCTTTAGAATTAGTTCTTCCCTTAAAGATTTATAATTATAAATTTCTCCATTATAAATAATCCAATATCTTCCATCTACAGACATTGGTTGAGAACCAAGATTTGATGTATCGATTATAGATAGCCTAGTATGACCAAGTAAAAGATTTTTATGGTTAATAAATCCACTATCATCCGGTCCTCTATGATCTAGAAGCGCATTCATTTTAAGAATTTTTGAAACATCTGTTTTAGATGTTTTAAAAATTATTCCATTAATTCCACACATTATATTTTAATTTTTTCCAGCAATTTATGTACATCTTCAATATAGCTTCTATCCCATAAATAAACATTTAATAGTGAATAATATAATTGATAAATTGGTTCGTATTCTAGGTAATATTTATCAATCTTGATATGATCATTGTATTTATCTAAAAAATTATCATCAATAAATACTGGGTTAAACCATCTCAAATACGATATTTCTAATTCATTATGACCATAAAAAGATCCTGGATCGATAAATCCTACAAACTTTTTATTTTTAAAAAGTATATTTCCTTCCCATAAGTCACCATGTAATAAAGATGATATTGGTTTGTTCGGAATAAAATTATCCATCTTTTTAATTAATAAATCAATTTTAGTGTTAATAGTTTCATCCATAGGTTGATTTTTGTTAACTAAGTCAAATATATAAGTCAGTCTTTTATCTCTATAAAACTCTAACCAATTTTTAGAACTAGAATTAATCTGCTTCAAACCACCAATTTGCGTATCAAAACTAAAACCGTAATTTTTACTTTTATTTGAGTGAAGAGAAATTATACTATTTAATAAATCATCATTAGTTTGGTTTGGCTGATCGTCATCATTATTTATGAATGACATTATTAATAAATTATCATTATAGTTTATAATACTTGGAAATTGATTAAATTTTTGTCTATTAAAAAAAAGAAGATTATCTGTCTCAGATTTTATAGCATTAAATTCATCATTATTTCTATAATAATATTTGACAATAAACTCTTTACTATCACTTGTGACAATTTTTAAGCAATTAATCCCAAAAGAGTCTGATAATAACTTGCTATGTATAATTTTTTTATTATCTAAAAGTTTTTCAATTTCTAAAATGACACTTTGCTCAATCATATCAAATGCCCAAAAAAATTAACCTTCAATTTCTAATTTCATATTTAGGATTAATACCATATGTTTTAACTTTTTTAGATAAATACTATTTTTTAATAGTTGAGGAAGAAGTTCTGCTTAATTTTGTTATTTACTATAGTTTAATTATAATTGTTTTTATTGGATCAATAAACTGGAATTTAAAAAATAATCCGCCAACTCACATAGTTGTATACGGTTTTTTGCCAAGCTTATTTGCTGTCATAATTATTATATTAAGTCTTTATAATATTAACATAATAATAATTTTTATTTTGATAATTTTACTATTGTTAACTCAGTTATTTTTTGACTATATTATTTTATTTGCAAACGAATCAAATAAACAGGCATTTAAATATCTCAGACTTCCTTTAACAGTTTTAATTATCATATTTTTATTTCTTATTTCATTATAAGGCTGATGTGGCCAATATTTCTGCCTGCATGATTTTTTAGATCAAATTTTTCTTTTTTTTCTAAATTATTTAACTCTACTATAGTCATAACTTTCAATTTTTTAAAAATATTAAGTATAGAAATAGGAATGGCCCTTTCATTTCCATCAGTAATTTTAACTACTCCGCTAATTTCGTTATGAATATCAATAAATAAAAAAACACCCTCAGCTCCACTTTTACAAAATATTTTTCCTTTTGAAGCTTTCATAACTTTAGTATCAAAACTTCCTGTTCCTCCTATAAATTCAGGATTTTCTAAAACTGAATTAATTAAAATTTTGACTTCTTCGCTATAATCATAACAATCTTTATAACTTTTAATTAAATTATTTAATGCCTTTGATATAGATTTAATTTTAAATGAATATTGTGGTGCGCTACATCCATCTAAAGAGAAATTTTTTTTTGATAATTTAGTTTCTGTAAATTTGTTGAAAACTTTTCTGATATTTTTTTGATGAATGTGATTGTAATCTAGATAGTTATTGATATTCTGATTATTGACCAAACAGCTTGTTAACATAGCTAAGTGCTTTCCAGCACAATTATTGTGTAATTCGTTAAATTTTTTTCTAGAATATATTATTTTTTCAGAAGCTTTTTTATCTAATGGTCCATGAATACCACATTTTAAATTTTTTGTTTTTAAATTAATTTTTGAAATCCATTTTTTTAATTCCCTTATATGAATTTTTTCTCCTTTGTGTGATGCACAGGCTAAAGCTATATGTTTATTGTTTAATTTATAATTTTTTATGGCATTTGACATTGCAAAAGGAATAGCTTGAAATATTTTAATTGATGATCGAGGAAAAAAAAATTCATTATCATTATTTGTAGATAATAAAATTTTGCCATCAATGTTTGTAACTAAAGCTTTAACTTGATGGGTACTTTCAACTTTTTTACCCCTAATAAAATCTACGTGAATTTTAGACACGTTTGAAGTTATACAATAATGAGTTTATTTTTGCTTAAAAAAAGATTTGATAAATGTAAATAAATTCAAAAAAGATCCATATTTACCAAAGAATATTACATCTTTTTCAGTAATACTTAAACAGACACAGCCTGTGTCTTTTGAAGCTATTGGTGTATGTTTAATTTTTTGGTCGTTAATTTGGATATCGCCTTTTGAATATTCACCATATTCATCACAGAAACTACCTTCCAAGACTAATATATACTCTTTTCCACCATGAGAGTGAAGTGGTACAGAAACACCAGGGTCCATTTTTATTAATTTTAGTTCGTCTTTATCATCAATTGATGCAGAATACTCTTTGAAACCTTTATAAACTTGCTTCCAATTTAAGTTATTTAGGTTTCCAAAGAAACTAGTCACAGGGTCATTAAGATTTGATGCAGACTGAATATTCTCATTATTAATACAGTCTGTATACTTCAAATTTTTAGGATAAATGTTTTCGTTATCAATTAAATTTTCACCCAACATATTTTCAAATGTATTGCTAATTTTAGAAGCATCTGAATTTAATTGTAAATATGTTGATGCAAATAGCGATTTTGCAGGACCTAGTATTCCTGATGCAAAATCAAAGATAAGTTGATTTTTTACTACTGTTCCATTCATCTTAAAAATCCCTGCATTTTTGTTAAAATATGCCTTAATCTTGATTTAACTGTCCCTAAAGGAATTTCAAGCTCATCTGCTATTTTTTTATGACTTTTATTTTCAAAAAAGTTCATTTTTATCATTATTTTTTGTTGTTCATCGAGCTCATTATTTATTATTTCTATTTGTTTTTTTGCCTCATTTTCTTCTATTGGGTCAACTTCTCTATTTTGGTATAAAAACTCTCGTATATCTTCTTCTTGGAAATTTATTTTTGAATTTTTCCTGAAAAAGTCTACTTTTTTGTTTCTTGCAATAGTAAATATCCACGTGGAAAGAGCTGATTTATTTGAATCATATAGGTTTGATTTTACCCAAACAGTACTTAACACTTCCTGAGTTAATTCCTCAGAACTCTCAATTTTGATTCTATTTTGAATAAAATAAGCATTTATTTTTGGAGCAAAAAAGTCAAAGATTTCCGAAAAAGCCATTTCGTCGCGGTCTTTTTGAATCCTCCTCATCAAGCTAATTAAGTTTGATTTTTCCATAATTTAAAAAGACTCTAACATTGATTAAACACTCTTAACTAATTGCATAAGATATACTAAAAGAAGAAATTGATGAAAATTTTTCTTAATTTTTTAATAGTGCTATATGTAGCACTTCCTGGCGCTCTAAGCGGTTTAGAAGTAGGTAAATGGTCTTTTGAGAAAGCTGATGAGTATTGTTATATAGGCAGTTTAGCAACAGAAACAGATTTACCAAGTGACAAGAAAAGAGGAGATTTCTACGTTTTAGTGTATAAAAATATAGGTAACCCAGACACTGTTGTTCAAATAGAGGCTGGTTATAGTTACAAGGTTTCCTCTGACATCAATATCACTATAGATAAAGGAGAATATAAATTTTATACAACTGAAGATTTACCAACTGCTGCCTGGACAGAAGAAGATTCAAAAGTAATTTTTGCTATGAAAAAAGGATTAGAGCTTAAAGTTACAGGTGAGTCTTCAAGAGGTACTATAACTAATGATACGTATACACTTAATGGGTTTACCGCAGCTTATAATAAATTAACTGATGACTGTTAAATGCCAACTAAAATTGTACTAGCTTATTCCGGTGGATTAGACACAAGTGTCATTCTTAAGTGGCTACAAAATAAATATGAATGCCCTGTAGTTACTTTCACAGCAGATATTGGTCAAGGAGAAGAACTCTCAGCAGTTGAAGAAAAAGCAAAAAGCCTAGGTGTTGAAGAAATATTTATTGAAAACTTACAAGAAGAATTTGTAAGAGATTATATTTTCCCAATGTTTCGAGCTAATGCTCTCTACGAGGGAACATACTTGTTAGGTACAGCTATAGCAAGACCCTTGATTGCAAAAAGACAAATTGAAATTGCTAAAATTGTAGGAGCAGATACTGTAGCTCACGGAGCTACGGGTAAAGGTAATGATCAAGTTAGATTTGAACTTGGATACTATGCAAACAATCCAAAAATTGAAGTTATAGCACCTTGGCGAGATTGGGAATTTGAATCAAGAAATGATTTATTAAATTATGCAGAAAAAAATCAAATAACAGTACCAAAAGATAAAATGGGCGAGCCACCATTTAGTACAGATGCAAATCTTCTACATACTTCTTCTGAAGGTAAGTTGCTAGAGGATCCATGGGTTGAACCACCTGAGCATATTTATTCTAGAACAAAATCTATTGAAGACACTCCAAATATTGCAGAGATTATAACAATTGGATTTCAAAACGGTGACCCAGTTTCAATAAATGAAGAGAAACTAAAACCTCACGAAATTCTTACAAGATTAAATTCTATTGCTGGAAATCACGGAGTAGGAAGAATAGATATTGTAGAAAATAGATTTGTTGGAATGAAATCAAGAGGAGTTTATGAAACACCAGGTGGAACAATATTATTAGACTCAAGAAGAGCAATAGAGAGTATTACTCTAGATAAAGGTGAGGCACATATTAAAGATGAATTAATGCCAAAATATGCTGAAGTAATTTATAATGGCTTTTGGTTTTCTTCTGAAAGAAAAGCAATGCAAAAGTTGATAGATTCTATGTCATACAAAGTTAATGGTGATGTCAAAATTAAAATATTTAAAGGTAATGTAATTATATTAGGTAGAAGATCAAGCAACTCTCTTTATGACAATTCATTAGTTTCCTTTGATGAAGTAGGTGAGTATAATCAAAAAGATGCTGAAGGATTTATTAAAATTAACTCAATAAGACTGCGTAAAAATAACTAATATTTATGGGTTATGGTGATGATTTACTTGTAACTTCCCTAGCAGCTAAAATAAAAAAACAGTTTCCAGAGAGACAAATTGTTATTGGTATTGCAGAAAAAAATCATGCTTTCCATTCTCCAATTTATGAGAATAATCCTAATATAGCAGATTGTAGAAATTTAGATAATAAAAAACCTATTCATCTAATTGATTTTCACGAATTTAATAGGCCTTATATAAATTACAAAAAAACTATTCCAAATAATTATGTTTGGAGAAATTTTAAACCTGTCCCGGGTGAACTATTTTTTTCAGAAGAAGAAAAAACAGCAGCTAAAAAAATTATTTCTGATGCAAAAAAATTTTGGAAAGAAAATCATATTAAAAAATTCAAGAATATAATTTTCCTTGAAACCTCATCAACCAAAATAAGTGATGCACAATTTAGTTTTAAACATCAAAACAAAGACTGGGGTATTCAGAATTGGACAAGATTAATTAAAAAACTAAAAAATGATTATTTAATTATTCAATCAAATCATAATCAAACAAAAAAAATTGATGGAGTTTTTATACCTCAAGAAATGGATTTTAGACTTGCTTGTGCAATACTTGAAAAAGTTGATTTTTATGTTGGTCCTGAGGGGGGTTTTGGACATGTGGCAGCAGCATTAAATAAAAAAGCAGTTCTTTATTTTGGAGGCTGGATATCACCAGAAGTAATAGGTTATGAATTTCATGAAAATATTTATTATAAAGATAAACAATCACCATGTGGAGTCAAATTAAAACTTTGTGAACACTGTTCTAAAGCAAGAGAAGATATAACACCTGATATTTTCCTAGAGCGTATTCATAAAATAAGCTCTTCTTAATTAAAATACTTAATTTTATATTTAGCTGATATATTTCTTATTATTAAGAAAAAATGCTTATAATTTGATATATGATGATTATTAATTAATAAGTATATTAATTATAGCAAATGAGTTAAATCGAATATTAATTTTTTAATATCTCTAAATCGTTTACAACCATTTTTTCAATTATCTTTTCAACTCCAGTTTTAGGTTTCCATCCTATTTTTTTTTGTATTTTACTATAATCAGCAATCAACAATTCAACTTCTGCAGGTCTAAAATAAATCTTATTGATTTTTACGTATTTTTGATAATTTAAACCAACGATATCAAAAGCATTTTCAACAAAGTATTTTATACTATATGTCTGACCTGTACCTACTACATAATCATCGGGTTTTTTCTGTTGAAGCATTAACCACATTGCTTGGATATATTCGGGAGCATAACCCCAATCTCGTTGAGCATCCAAATTTCCTAATTCTAGATATTTTTGCTTTTTAAGTTTTATCATTGCAACTGCTTGTGATATTTTTCTAGTTACAAATTCAAATCCACGTCTCTCTGATTCATGATTAAATAGTATACCAGTGGATGTATGTAGACCGTAAGATTCTCTATAATTTCTTGTTAAATCAAATCCAGCTACTTTTGAAATACCATAAGGAGATCTTGGATGAAAAGGTGTATTTTCATTTTGTGGAATTTCTTTAACTTTACCAAACATTTCAGATGATCCAGCAAAGTAGAATTTACAATTGAGACCACTTTCTTTTATTGCGGAGAGACAATAATGTGTTGAAGATATATTTGATGATAAAGTAGAAAATTCATCCTGAAAAGAATAGTCAACATAACTTTGTGCAGCTAGATGATAAAATTCATGTGGTTTTACTTTATTAAATATTTTGAAAATACTTGCATAACTCTCCATTGATCCAGAATGCAAATTAATTTTTTTTATTATTTTCTTAATTCTCCACAAACGATGATTTTGGTTTTCTAAAGCAACTCTTCTTACAATCCCATGAACTTCATATCCTTTCTTAATCAAAAACTCTGCAAGGTAAGAACCATCTTGACCAGTTACACCAGTTATTAAGGCTCGTTTTTTCATATTTTATTTGAATTTTTAAAAGCTATTGTTGTGTTTCTTAGTAAGCAAGCAATAGTCATCGGACCTACTCCTCCAGGAACTGGTGAGATTGCATATACAATATTTTCAACTTCACTAAAAAGAACATCACCTACCAATTTTGATTTTTCTTCATTTATCTTGATTCGATTTATACCCACATCGATAACAATAGCACCTTTCTTAACCCAATCCTTATTTACAAACTCAGGTTTACCAATTGCTGCTATTAAAATATCAGCTTTCTTACAAATACTTTCAATATTTATAGTTTTTGAATGAACTGTCGTAACAGTACAAGACTCTTTTAATAGTAATTGTGCCATAGGTTTTCCAACTATATTTGATCTTCCGATTACCACAGCATTTTTACCAGCTAAATTAATATTAAGTTCTCTTAGAAGTAACAGACAACCATAAGGAGTACATGGTATCATTAGACTTTCATCATTCTTTTGGTTTATTGAAAGTTTGCCAACATTTAAAGGATGAAACCCGTCAGCATCTTTTTTAGGCTCTATACTATTTAAGACCACTTCTTCATTTATAGATTTGGGTAAAGGTAGTTGGACAAGAATACCATTAACATCATCATTATTATTTAATTGATTAATTAAATTAATTAAATCATTTTGATTTATCGATTCTTCAAGGTGATGATCAATTACATTAATCCCGACTTCTTTTGCAGCTTTTGTTTTAGCTTTTACATATACACTACTTGCAGCAACATTTCCCACTTGTATAACTGCAAGTCCAGGTACAAGGTTACATTTTATCTTTATACCTTCAATTTCAATTTTTAATTGATCTTTTAATTTTTGTGCTATTTTTTTTCCATCTAATATATGTGGCATATTTATCTGGGCCAATATTCAATTAGTAAACTTTTTATAAACCACAAACCAAGATAAACAACTATCGGAGATAAATCTATTGCACCAAAAGTAGGTAAGTATCTTCTTACAAAATTTAAACTTGGCTCACATAATCGATATAAAGTATCAAGGATGCTATAAACAAATCGATTACCAGTATTAATTATATTAAAGTTTACAAGCCAAGTTAGAATTATATAAATTATAAGAACAAACTGAAATAAGTTTATAACTTGAATAATTAAATACAAAAGCGAGTTCATTATAAGTTTTTATTTAATTTCTATTATGCATTATGGCTGTAATTTAATCAAAAAAAAAGCGGTCTATAAGACCGCTTTTATTAAAATAAAATTTAATTTACATTGAGATATCTCTACCAAACCACTCTTTAGTTATTTCAGCAGTAGTTCCATCTTTAGACATTTCTGCAATTGCAGCATTCCACATCTCTAAGATATCAGTATCTTCTTTTCTAAGTGCTCCACCAACACCATCACCGAAGACACCGCCAGAAAAAGTTGGGCCAGTAAATGCAACATCAACACCACCATCAGATTCCATAAAATCAATAATTGATCCTACATCAGCTAGAACAGCATCACATCTTCCAGCAGCTAAATCTAAATTGTGATCGTCAACTGCTTGATACAGTTTAACTTCAACAGCACCTGACATGTGTTTTTCTAAGAAATTTTGGTGAATTGTTGAAGATTGAACACAAACAGTTTTACCATCCATTGCAGCAATTAATTGACCTATTGCAGCTTGTTCTTTTCCACCTGCATTATTAAGATTAACTTTGGCCATACCTGCAATATTTAAATTTGCTAAACCACTATTTTTTAAAACAGCAAATCTTGCACCATCAGTCATATATCCATTAGTAAAATTAACTTTTTCTTTTCTTTCTTCAGTAATAGACATTCCAGCAATAATAATGTCATATTTACCTTGTAGAAGAGCAGGTATTATACCATCCCAATCCTGAGTTACCCATTCACAAGTAACTCCCATGCGCTTACAAGCTTCATTGCCAAAATCTATTTCGGCACCTTCTAGCTCACCTGCAGAATTAAGATTATTCCACGGTGGGTAAGCACCTTCTGTACCAATTCTTATTGTTTGTGAATTTGCAATTGAAGCAACTCCAAAAACACCAATTGATAATAAGTATATTAAAATTTTTTTCACGTTTCCTCCTTGAAGAAGTATTTCTAAATTATAGAGGAACCATATAAGCTAAATAAAAAAAAACAAAATAAATTGTTTCAGACCTTGTTTCGTTTGCTCTTAATTAATACAAAAAATAAGCCAATTATTAGTAATATAAAAGGAAAACTCCAAAGAAAGATATTATTATAATTCATTAATGGTCTAAAAAGAATGTACTCACCATATCTTTCAACTAAAAATTTCTTAATATCTCGCTCACTTTCTCCAGCTTTCAACTTATTTTTAACTATTTTTTTAATATCATTTGAGAATTCTGCATCTGAGTCATAAATGCTTTGATTTTGACACGTCATGCAACGTAATTCTAAGGTTAATTCTTTTACTCTCTCATCAATATTTTCAATTGCACATATTTTAAAAGTAAAAAATACAAAACTTAATATTATTATATGTAAAAAATTATAAAAGTGGCTCAATTTCATTTTTTAAAATATCCATTGTTATTGGACCCATAAATTTATAGATAATCTTACCATCCTCATTAATTAAATATGTTTCTGGTAGACCAAAAACACCAAATTCTAATGCAATTAAACCATCAGAGTCTACACCAACAAAATCGTATGGGTTTCCATCATCCTTCAAATATTTTTTTGCATCAGAAGTTGGGTCTTTGTGGTTAAATCCCAACAAATATAGTTCAGGATATTTTTTACGTATTTCAAAAAAAAGTGGATGCTCTATTTTACAAGGACTACACCAAGAAGCAAAAAAATTAATTAAGGTCTTCTTATTTTTTATATCTTTTGTTTTAATAATATCCTTTGCATTGTACAAAGAACTACTTTCAAAAATAGGAACATCTTTATTTAAGAGTGCGCTCGGTGGTTTATTAGGATCTTTGCCACTTAATAAATAAACTAGTGAAAAAATACATATGATTGAAAGTACTATTAATGGTGTTAAAATAAAAATCCTATTCATCTTCTAGAAACTGCTATTAAACCTGAATACATCATTATTATCACTCCAAGCCATATAAAGCTAACAAATGGATTAATTAAAACTTTTACAAACCACTCATTATTTTTTTGATCACCAAGGATAAAATATATATCCTTATTCCACTGATGTAAAATACCAGCTTCAGATGTAACCATCTTTGACACTGGATAATAATTTTTTCCAGCTTCTATTTCTTTTGATTGATTTTTTTCAATATCAAACAAAAATTTTCCTCTTAAAGATTGAAAATTAATTTCATTAGTTGTTTCTATTTTTTCAAACAAAACTGTTTTTCCATTTACATTAAACTTATCTCCCTCATTAAGGTTAAAATCTAGCTCATTTTGAAAAACACTAGAACAAGTGATACCAATTATAGCAATACCAACACCAATATGCGCTACATGAGGATTAATTATTTTGAAAAATTTAATGTTAACTTTAATTTTATAAGAAGAAAATATAGCAATAATTGAAGCCAATATTATCCAAAAACCTAAAAGTAACCCAACAAAACCCCATGTATTAAAATCCAAAAAATATGATTGAAGTATAACTAAAACACTTAAGATAATAAAAGCTAGAACATATTTTTTTGAATTATTTATCTTATTTGTTTGCCAGGATAAAATTGGTGCAATACTCATTAATAAAAAACCAGGGATCATAATAGGAATTACTGTTGAATTAAAATAAGGGCCTCCAACCGATATTCTCTTATTATACAAAACTTCAATAATTATTGGGTATATAGTTCCTAGAAGAATAGTTAAGGTAGCTATAATCATTAAAATATTATTTATTACAAGTGCTGAAACCTTATTGATAAATAACAAGTTCAAAGCATTTGATTTTTTTGGTTCTTTTAATAAAAAAACTAAAAAACCAAATCCAGTTACAATAAAAAAAATTAGTAATATAAATATACCTCTGGATGCATCTGCTGCAAATGAATGTACGCTTGTTAAGATTCCAGATCTTACCAAAAATGTTCCAAAAACACTTAATGAAAAGCAAAGAATTGATAAAAAAACTATCCATTTTTTAATAGCTTGCTCACCTCTTACCATCATCAGAGAATGAACTAATGCAAGCCCCGCAATCCAAGGCATGAGTGAAATATTTTCGACCGGATCCCAAAACCACCAACCACCCCATCCTAATTCATAATATGCCCAATATGAACCCAGAGCTATTCCACCAGTTAAAAAAGTCCAACTAATTAATGACCATTTTTTAGCAACATAGAGCCATTCATCATCTGTATTTTGAAATAAACCAGCTATTGCAATACTGAAAACTATAGAATAACCAACATAACCTGCATATAAAATTGGAGGATGAACAGCCAACCCAGGATCTTGTAAAATAGGATTTAAACCTAAGCCCTCATTTACTAATATTGAATTAACTAGAAAAGGATTAGAGGTAAAAACTATAAATAGACCAAATAAAATATGAAGAAAAGCTTGAATAATCAAGGTTAATTTTTGAAAGTTATCTTCTATATTTTTAGTAAAAGAAAAAAAGAAGCTAAAGATAGATAATATACAAAGCCACAGCAGCATTGAACCTTCATGATTTCCCCAAGTACCTGAAATTTTATATATTAACGGTTTATTTGAGTGAGAGTTTTGAAAGACATTATAATTTGAGAAATCAGATACCACATAGGCATACATCAATGAAAAAAAAGATAACAAAGTTAATAAGGATGAAAAGCGGATGAATAAATTAAATTTCTGTTTTTGAAATTTAAATATGTATCTAGATAAAAATAAGTAAAAATTAATACCTATGGCAAAAACTAAGCTTAAAAAACCAACTAATGAACTCATTTATATTTTTTATTCCAATAACCTGTATCTTTCAGATCTTCTTTTATTGATGCTGGCATATAATTTTCATCATGTTTTGCAAAAACATTAGTTGCATTAAAAACTTCATTATTAACAAAAGCACCCTCTATCACTGCACCTTGCCCTTCTCTAAATAAATCAGGAAGAATGCCTTTGAAAGTAACAAGTATAGATGCTTTTTCATCAGTGATTTTAAATTTAAATGAACTTGAAGAAATTTTATTAAAACTATTATTTTCTACAAAACCACCTATTCTTATTATTTTATTTATCATTATATCTGATTTATCAATTTCAGATGGTGTATAAAAATACGACACATTTTCTCTTGTATTGTATAAAATAAGTAGGACTGCACTTAGTATAATTACCAAAGTAAGCAATATAAATAGCAATCTTTGAAATCGTAGACTCATTTATTTTTTATTCTTTTAAATTTTAAGTGACTAAAAAGTAATAATAAAAAAATCAAAAGAAAGGCAGTAATATATGATCCTAAAATATACCAAAAATACATAGTTGCTAATAACAAAAATACTTAGGAATGATACTTAATCCAATGGACTAAAAGTCACAAATTAACTTAAATAAGATTTTCTTGAAATTATCTCTGTTTTTATTCTTAAAATGGCTATTGCTATTCCAATCATCATAAATGCAAATGTCATAATAATTAAAGGCGTCATCATTGAAGGATCAATACTGGGTTTTGACAATTTACTTATTGTTGCTGGTTGATGCAGTGTATTCCACCAATCCACAGAAAATTTAACTATTGGCAGATTTACTGATCCAACGAGTATAAATATTGCAACAACTTTTTCTCTTACAACTCTATTTTCAAAAGAAAAATTCATAAAAATAATAATTAGATAAATAATAAAAAGTATTGCAACAGAAGTTAAACGTGCATCCCATACCCACCATGTACCCCACATTGGTTTTCCCCATAATGATCCACTTACTATGCATATTAATGTAAAAACTGCACCTATTGGAGCTACTGCCGTATTAAAAATAAAACCAAAGGGTATTCTAAAAGCAAGTGCGACAATGCTATAAAGAGTCATAATTCCATAAGTTAGTAAAGATAACCATGCACTTGGAACATGTACATACATTATTCTTACAGTTGATCCTTGTTGATAATCATCTGGTGATAGATAAAGAGCAAACAATAATCCTAAGGCAAATAATACGATAGATAAGATCAGTATTGGTTTAAATATATAATCAGCTATTTCATTAAATTTACTTGGATTAACTAAGAAATTCATACTAATTATTCTCCAATGAAAGTTTAAGACACAATCCGCTTGCCCAGGGATTTATAGCAAAAACTATTAATAATATTCCAAATAATATATTTGTAAGTGAATAAAAGTTCTCTTCTAAATTTATTATACCTACTGAAAAAATAATTATCGGGACACTAAATATCATAACTATGACGCTGCCCAGTAGATAGTTTCGTTGATTCATAAGATTCATTGATGACGAAATAGATCCTAGGCAGGATAAAATTAATGATCCTATGGTAAAACTTGTAAATACGTAGATAAGTTTCTCATTTGAAATATTTAGCAATATACATGCAATAGGTATTGATAATAAGAAAGGTATTTGTACAAAAATAAAATGTGATAATGTTTTTAAAATAGCAATAAAACCATAACTAAAACCATTTAAATGTATAATTAATAAATTACCATTTTCAAAATCATCTTGATAAAACTTTCTTAGAGATAAAGTTGAACTTAATAATAATAATGTCCATAATATACCGATTCCTATGAGAGAAATAGTTTCCTTATCTGGTCCAATAGAGAAAATAAATATAAATATTGATACAAAAAAGAAAATAATATTTGTTAAAATATCTTGAACACCACTTAGATTTAATTTGTACTCTCTATAAAAAAAGAAAGTTATTTTAGTTAAAAATTTCATTATTTTTATAAGTTAATTTCTTCTGTAACATAAATTCCTGGATTTTGATGTGAGCTAAATATTATAGAGCCTTCCTTAGCCACATGATCTTCAAAAGTTTGTTTGATTAATTCAATTGAATATTCATCTAAATTTGAAAGAGGTTCATCTAAGAACCAAACCTTTTTATTTTCTATTATTAATCTTAAAAATTCTAATTTTTTAATTTCACCAAAAGATAATGTTCCAACCTTTTGATTTAAATGATCTTCTAATTTTAAGGTTTTTAAAGCAGTTTCAATTTGAGAATTATTTATATTTGATAAAAAAATTTTACTCCAAATACTAATATTATCTTTAACAGTTAATTTTGTTAAACTAGAAGTTTTATCAGCAATATATGTAATATGACTATAAAAATCATATAAATTTTTTTTTAATAATTTCCCTTTCCAATATATTGATCCAACAGATGGTTCAATTATATTTAATATTGTTTTCAGTAAGGTAGTTTTGCCAGAACCATTTTTACCTTTTAATATAGTAATATTCCCGGAGGTTAGAGATAAGTTAATATTTTCAAATATTTTTTTATTTAGTCTCTCTACAGATAAATCTTTAACAATTATCATTATTAAGATCTAATTACTTTTTGATTTAAAACAATAAAAAAACGGGGTAAAACCCCGTTTTATTTTTTGGAAAAAGATAAGAAAAAGAAAACTTTAAATTAAAGTTTTCTTGAAAAATTGAAGTTTTTCTATCTTCTTTTTTTCTTCTTTTTAGCAGCTTTTTTCTTCTTCTTTTTAGGAGCTGCTTTTTTCTTTTTCTTAGGAGCAGCTTTTTTCTTTTTCTTTTTAGGAGCTGCTTTTTTCTTTTTCTTAGGAGCTGCTTTTTTCTTTTTCTTTGGAGCAGCTTTCTTTTTCTTCTTAGCCATAAAATACTCCTTGTATTTTGTTACCCCGGAGGAACCTCCCTCCTTTATCAACTTAATGATAATTAAAAAGGCTGACTATTTATTCCCAAAACTTACGGTTAAAGTCAACAATATAGCAATATTTTAAAATTAATCTAATTATAGAATATTATTGTAACTTTTTAAAAAAAATTAATTTAAAAAAATTAATTTATTTTTATATTTTTTGGCAGAAAACTAATAATAAATAAACATTTTGCTATACAAAAATTTATCTTCATACTATTTAGTTATTATAATTTTTAAGCGATTTTATCATGAAAAATATAAATTCTTTTAATTCAGAGGACATAATTGAAATAAATGATCAAAAATATAAATATTTCGATTTAAATAAAGCAGTTGAACATTTTGATATTGATCTTAATAAAATACCAATTTCTATTAAGATAATAATTGAAAATCTTCTAAGAAATGAAGACGAAGAGAATATTAATAAAGATATGATTTCTAAAGTTCTTTCCTCTTTAAATCAAATTAACTCAAAAGAAGAAAAAATCGAAATAGCTTTCTTTCCTACACGTGTTCTAATGCAAGACTTTACTGGCGTACCTGCAGTTGCTGATCTTGCTGCAATGCGAAATGCGTTAAAATCTCGAGGAATTGAGCCAAAAAAAATAAACCCACTATCTAGGGTAGATCTAGTTATTGATCATTCTGTGATGGTAGATAATTATAAAGATAATAATGCTTTGAAAGAAAATGTTAGAAAAGAATTCGATAGAAACAAAGAAAGATATGAATTTCTAAAATGGGGACAAAGTTCATTCGATAACTTCTACCTTGTGCCCCCAGGAGCAGGCATCTGCCATCAAGTTAATCTAGAAAATATTGCTAAAACTATATGGTTGAAGAAAATCGATAATAAAAACTATTTATTTCCAGACTCAGTAGTAGGAACTGATAGTCATACGACAATGGTTAACTCACTTTCTGTTTTAGGATGGGGTGTTGGAGGAATAGAAGCTGAGGCAGCTATGCTTGGTCAAGCTATTTCTATGAATATACCAGACGTAATTGGTTTTGAACTTAAAGGATCATTAAAGGAGGGAATTACCGCAACTGATTTAGTTTTATCTATAACTAAAATCCTTAGAGATAAAGGTGTTGTAGGAAAGTTTGTAGAATTTTTTGGTAGTGGTTTAAAAAATTTATCATTAGCTGATAGAGCAACAATTTCTAATATGGCACCAGAGTATGGAGCTACCTGTGGATTTTTTCCAACAGATCAAGAAACTATAAATTACTTAAAGTTAACTGGTAAAGAAATTGAACATCTAAATATTGTTAAAGAATATTCAAAAAAACAGACCCTTTGGGCAGATGAAAATTACTCACCTGATTATTCTGATAAAATATTATTGGACTTAGATAAAGTAGAACCTACTCTAGCCGGCCCAAAAAGGCCTCAAGATAAAATTCTATTAAAAGAAGTTCCTAATGAATTTAACAAGATAGATAATAATCAAAGTAACAATAAAAATAAATTAAACGCTGGTGATATAGTTATAGCTGCAATTACTAGTTGTACAAATACATCTAATCCAAATGTTATGATTGCAGCAGGATTAGTTGCTAAAAAGGCAATTGAATTAGGTTTAGAGGTTAAGCCATGGGTTAAGACAAGTTTAGCTCCTGGCAGTAAAGTTGTAAGTGACTATCTGGATAAAGCTGGATTAACAAAATATCTTGATATTATTGGTTTTAAAACTGTTGGCTATGGATGCACAACTTGTATTGGTAATTCTGGGCCTTTAGATGAATGGGTTTCTCAGGAAGTAAGAAAAAATAATCTAACTGTTTGTTCTGTTTTATCTGGAAATAGAAATTTTGAAGGAAGAGTTCACCAAGAAGTTAAAGCGAATTTCCTTGCTTCCCCACCACTTGTTGTTGCATATGCTATTGCAGGAAATATTAATATTAACCTTACAACTGAATCTATTGGTAAATCTAAATTTGGTAAAGAAATATTTTTAAAAGACCTATGGCCTTCAAATACTGAAATCAATCAAACACTTAGTAAATGCTTAACGCCATCAATGTTTAAAGAAAGATATAAAGAAATTTATAAAGGTGATGATAACTGGAAATCAATAAATAATAATAATAACACTACATATGATTGGAATGATAGTAGCACGTATATAAAACATCCTCCTTTTTTTGATACAGAAAACAAATTTGAATTAAAAGATATAAAAAATGCAAGAATACTGGCTTTGCTAGGTGATAGTGTAACAACAGATCATATTTCTCCAGCTGGAAGTATTAAAGAGGATAGTCCAGCAGGTGCTTATTTAACAGACAGACAAATTAATTCTAAAAATTTTAATTCCTATGGATCAAGACGTGGTAATCATGAAATTATGATGAGAGGCACCTTTGCAAATATAAGAATCAAGAATATGATCTTAGATAATGTAGAAGGTGGTTACACAAAGTCATTTATATCAAATAAACAAATGTCAATATATGATGCAGCTCAAGAATACATAAAGAGTAATATTGATACAGTTATAATTGCTGGCAAAGAATATGGCACCGGTTCATCAAGAGATTGGGCTGCTAAAGGAACAAGGCTTTTGGGTGTTAAAGCAGTTATTGCTGAAAGTTTTGAGAGAATTCACAGATCAAATTTAATTGGTATGGGAGTTTTGCCTCTTGAATTTGAAAATAAGCAAAATAAAACAAATCTTAATATCTTAGGAAATGAAACTATTTCTATTTTGGGTATGTCTGAATTAAAGCCAGGCGCGAAACTTAATTGCAAGATTAATAGAGAAATAAATAATAGTATAGAGTTGAGGTGTAGAATAGATACAAATAAAGAGCTTGAATATTATAAAGCAGGAGGAATTTTAAATTACGTTTTAAATGAAATAATATCAGACGCTGCATAATGCCATGTCTTTCGAAGATGACAATCTATTAGCTATACTTGGGCCTACTAATACTGGCAAAACTTACACAGCTTTCGAAAAATTTTTTTCATTTTCTTCAGGCATTTTTGGTTTTCCACTAAGATTACTTGCCAGAGAGAATTATGATAAAGCAGTAAAAAAAATAGGACTTAGCAATGTTGCATTAATCACTGGTGAAGAAAAAATTATTCCAAAAGAGGCTAAGTATTTTTTTTGTACTGTTGAGTCAATGCCAAATAACATTTCTGTAGATTGTGTAATTATAGATGAAATTCAGCTAGCTGCTGATTACGAGAGAGGACACATTTTTACTGATAGAATTTTAAATTTGAGAGGTAACTTCCAAACAATTTTTCTAGGTTCATTGAATATAGAAGATATATTAAAGAAAATTTATCCAAGCATCATAATAGAAAAAAAAAATAGATTTTCTCAACTTACATTTCTAAGGAAACAAAATATTTCTAAATTAGAACCAAGATCTGCAATAATAGCGTTTAATATTAATAAAGTTTATGAAATTGCAGAAAATATAAGAACCCATAAAGGTGGAACCGCAGTAGTTTTAGGATCACTTAGTCCAAGGACTAGAAATGCTCAAGTTGAAGTATATGAAAATAAAAATGTTGATTATCTAGTGGCTACAGATGCTATTGGAATGGGATTAAATCTTAATATTAATCACGTAAGTTTTTCATCTTTAGAAAAATTTGATGGAAGATATAACCGCAATCTCGCTCCAAATGAATTAGGTCAAATTGCAGGTAGGGCAGGTAGATATAAACAAGATGGCACTTTTAGTTACACAAAGGAAGCGGGCAACTTAGATCCTTTAATTATACAAAGAATAGAAACACACAATTTTGATAATATTCAAAAAATTTATTGGAGAAATAGTAATTTAAATTTTAATTCAATTGAAACACTTTTAAGTTCATTAAAACAATACCCGATTCATAATTACTTCATTCATAAGAAAAATGCTCTGGATGAGATAAATTTACGAAATTTAATTAATGATAATGAAATTAAAAAATTTCTTTCATCAAGAAGGAATCTGAAGCTTTTATGGGATATTTGTCAAATACCAGATTTTGAAAAATTATTTAATGAAAATTATATATTACTTTTGAAAGATATATATCTTACTCTAATTAATAACAACTATACTATTCCTGAAGTATGGATAGATAATAAGGTAAGCAGACTAAATAATTTTGGCGGAGGTATACCTGAACTCTCAATTAAAATTTCTCAAATTAGAACTTGGACATATATCTCCAACAACTATGATTGGCTTAAAAATAGCTATTATTGGAGAGAAAAAACTCAACATATAGAAAATGAATTGTCTGACCAATTACACAATAATCTCACAAAAAAATTTATTGATTATTCATCCAAATTTTTTATTGGGGAACAAAAACATAAAAAAATTCAAGATATTTTCATAAAAAATAGCAACGAAATTTTTCTAGATACATATAAATATGGAATTATAAAAGGTTTTGATCTAATTGAAGATAAAAAAATATTTTCACAATCTCTTTTTTCGATTAGTAATATAAAAAAATCAGTTAGAAATATGATTAATGAAAAAGTAGAGAATTTTTTAAATGCACCATTAAATTCATTAACTTTTGGTGATGTTAGTAAGATTAAAATAAAAGACGATACTTTTATTTATTGGGGAGAGGAGCCAGTCGGTAAATTAAAAAAAGGTAAATCAATTTTTAAACCTACTCCTGAAGCTTTAAATTCAGAATATTTATCTTCAGAAAATAAATTGCTAATATCAGCAAAACTTCAAAAATGGTTTAATAATGAGATTAATGAAACACTTCATCCACTTTTTAAAAATTTAGACTCAAATATAAACTCAGAAATTAGAGCCATAGCTTTTAATTGCTTTGAAAACTTTGGTAATTATCCAATTGAAAAATTTAAAGATACAATTAAAAATATCTCACAAGAAAGTAAAGTTCAGCTATCTAAATTAGGTATTAGAATTGGGGCAAAATATTTTTTTGTACCAAATCTATTAAAGAAAAAGCCATTAGAGTTTTGTGCAATTTTGTGGAAAATATTTTATCAAAACGATAAGGATGATTTCTTACCACTACCATTAAATGGAAGAGTTTCTTTTACATCAAAAACTAAAATGCCTGATAACTATTGGCAATCTATAGGATATATAAATGTTAAAAATTTTATCTTTAGAATAGATGTTTTTGAAAAAGTTTTTTTTATAGCAAGACAGAAGCTAAAAAAAGGTCCTTTTTTAGAGTCCTCTGATCTTATGAATCCAATAGGGTGTAATAGTAATCAATTAAAAGGTATATTAGCTTTTTGTGGTTATGAGTTTATAATTCTTTCAGATGAAAAAAAACTATATTTTCTTTCTGATAAGAAAAAAGAAACAAAAAAATTACTAAAAAATAAAGTTAACAAAAAAATAATTAATAAATCAGAAAATAATAAAATAAAAGGAGATCCTAATTCTCCATTTGCGGTTTTAGAAAAACTTCTTTAAAAGTATTAAAGGATACAATTTGATCAATTTATTAAAAAAAATTTTAAATAATAATAGTTCTGAAGATGAGATTGATTACAATAAAAATTTAGAATTGTTAGCCGGCTTAATGATAGAAGCTGCATATACAGATGGTCAAATCGATAACAGTGAATTAGATAAAATTAAGTTAAGTTTAGTAAATGTTTTTGATGAGCGCCCCAAAGAAGTCGATTTAGTACTTGAAGAAGCTGTAAAAAACAAAAATAATTCCAAATCCCTTCACCATTATACATCTTACATAAATAAAAATTTTAATGATAATAAAAAAATTCTTCTTATTGAAACATTGTGGGAAATTGTACTTTCTGATGGTGAGGTTCATGATTTTGAAGCAAATCTTATAAGAAGACTTGCTGGATTACTTTATATTTCTGATGTAAACTCTGGAAATGCCAGAAAAAGAGCTCTAGATAAAAATAAAAATTAAATTTATTATGACATACGTTGTTGATGAAAAATGTATAAAGTGCAAACATATGGATTGTGTAGAGGTTTGTCCCGTTGATTGTTTTTATGAGGGTGAAAATATGTTAGTTATCCACCCTGATGAATGCATAGATTGTGGTGTTTGCGAACCAGAATGTCCTGTTGAGGCAATTTTATCTGATACTGAGGATGGAATAGAAAAATGGGCTGAAGTTAATAGAAAATATTCTGAAATTTGGCCTAACATTAGAGAAAAAAAAGAACCTCCCGCTGATGCAGAAAAATGGCAAAATATTCAAGATAAATTTGCTAAACACTTTAGTGAAAAACCAGGAAGATAAATGAATGCAAAAAAAAATTCTGAATTTAAAATAGGCGAAATTGTTGTCTATCCTAAGCATGGCGTTGGAGAAATTACAAAAATAGAAAATATGGAGATCTCTAATATCAAAACAAGTTTTTATGTTGTCAAGATGGAACAATCGAAATTAGTTATTAGAGTACCTCTTGATAAAAAAGATGAGGTTGGTTTAAGAAAAATCTCATCAAAAAAAATCATTGAAGAAGTTTATTCCACTCTAAAACTAAAACCAAAGATAAGAAGAATTATGTGGAGTAGAAGAGCACAAGAATATGAAACAAAAATTTTTTCTGGTGATCCTATAAAAATTTCTGAGGTAGTTAGAGATTTATTTAGAAAAAGTAGTCAAGCAGAACAGTCATACAGTGAAAGACAAATGTTTCAAGTTGCTATTGAAAGATTAGCTAGAGAAGTTGCAGCAGTTGAAAAAACAGATTATTTTCAATCAACAGAGAAAATAGAACAAATTTTGAATAAAAAATAATATCTTGGATAACATTAGTAACTTTATAGAATTAAATAAAACCAATAAGATATGGGCAATAGGCTCAATTCATTCAAACCTAAGTTCTTTTAATTCAATAAAAAAATTTATTTTAAAAAATTTTGATATTGACGATAAGCTGATTTTTTTAGGAAATATTATAGGACTTGGAGATAATTCTAAAGAGACTTTAAGTAGTGTGATTGATCTTAGATTTAATTTAATGTCAAAATTTAATCTAAAGCCCGAGTCAATTATTTTTTTAAGAGGAGCTCAAGAAGAAATGTTTAGTAAATTATTGCAACTACAACTTGCTCCTAATCCAACCGAAATAGTTCAGTGGATGTTTGATCATGGTGTAAATAAAACTATTGAATCTTATGGTTTTTCTGAACATGAAGTTAAAAATATAGCTTCATCAGGAACAATTAATATTTCAAAATGGACAGCAAATTTAAACAAAGCTGTACAACTAACTCCTGGACATACACAATATTTTTTAAATTTGAAGCATGCAGCATATTCACACACAAAAAAAATTTTATTTGTTAATCGGGGTGTAGATATAACAAGGCCCTTGTCAGCACAAAATGATTGTTTTTGGTGGGGATTTCAAAATTTTTCTAAATTACAAGAACCATATAAGACCTTTTCCAGAATAGTTAGGGGCTACGAATCTGAACATTTGAATAAATCAGAAATTTTAAATCAAAAAGTTGTTTGTACTCTTTTTAAACAGCCTCTCTCAAATAAAAATATTTTATGCGGAATTTTTGGAGAAAATGGCGAGATATTAGATTTATTTGAAAATAATTGATCCAAATAAATAAACTTACGTATAATTATATATGTTTAATAAAAACCTCTTTCATTCTAACAATTTGATAGAAATATCAAAAAAAGCAGCAATTCTTGAGAAAGATGAGGAATTTAAGTTAATTAACGATTGGAGAGATAACAAAACCCCAAGATCACTGCAAAAAATTTTACATTCATATCTTAGGTTAGCAATATCTTATGCTAGAAAATATTCTAGTTACGGATTACCTATTGACGACTTGATACATGAGGGTGTTCTTGGCATAATGCATGCACTCGAAAAATTTGATACATCTAAAGATTTTAGGCTCTCAACTTACGCATCTTGGTGGATAAGAGCATCTATTCAAGATTATATATTAAAAAATTGGTCTGTTGTTAGAACTGGTTCTACTGCATCTCAAAAGGCACTTTTTTTTAACCTAAAAAAAATTAAACAACAGATAAATGATGTTTCAAGAGAGTTTATGGGTCAGGATGAATTAAATAAAGTATCAAATATGCTTAATGTAAAATCTATTGAAGTTCAAAATATGGAGTCTAGACTAACTGGTGGAGATTTACACCTTAATCAAAAAGTAGATAATGAGAATGAGAATGACCTAATGAGTCTATTAGCTGACGATCGTCAAAATCCAGAAGAAACTTATGAAGATTTTAATGATAAGAATATAAAAAAAGATTTTATTAATAAAGCTATAAATACTCTAAATGAAAGAGAAAAAACAATAATACGTCTTAGAAAATTTAAAGAAAAAAGTATTACTCTTGATGAATTAGGACAGATGCTAAAAATTAGTAAAGAGAGAGTAAGACAAATAGAAACAAAAGCATTAGAAAAACTCAAAAAATCATTATTAGATATTTCCCAACAAAATAAAGAATTTTTTATTTGATAGCTAAATCAAATAATTATAAAATAATTCAATGTTCAAATTATATTTAATTCTATCAATAGTTCTATTTACAACCTCAAGTTTTAGTAAAGGAACAAATATTATTGGATTAGGTCTTTATGATGTAAGATTTGATGGCTCAGATCAAGAACAAGCAGCTGATTTTAGATACGAATTTAGAAGTGATAAAACCCTGTTCGATATCGGACCTGAAGAAGACAATTTTTTTTTTCTTAAACCTTTTTTTGGTTTTGAATTTACGAGCGATTCTGCATCATACCTTTTAACAGGCATCTATGTTGAAGATAATGTTGGTGAATTATTTGAAGGTAAAAGTAATGACTTTTATTTCACACCTAGCCTTGGTTTTGGTTATTATGATGATGGTTCAGGAAAGAAATTAGGATACGATATTCAATTTAGAACTTCTCTTGAAGTAAGTTATGAATTAAAAACTAAAAGTAGACTAGCAATTTCATTTAGCCATATCTCTAACGCAAATATTGGTGATAAAAATCCTGGAGTCGAAACAATTAGTATTTTGTACCATATTCCTTATTAGTAAAACTTAACTCAATTTTTTTTCACTTATAAATTTTATCAATAATTCTTCTATTAAGTTAATTTTTCTATCTTTCATATAGTCATTTATTTTTGACTTGTATATTTTATTATGTGGAACAGAAAAAAAAATATTAAGTAATGGACTAAGTAGTCTAAATATTGATTCAAAATCTAATTTTGGTTTTATATATTCAAAATAATTATTAATTATTGATTCATCTATCAGTAAACTTTTTTCTTTGAAAATTTTTTTATCAACTTCTTTTAATATAAACGGATTATTTTTAATTAATCTTCCAACCATTACACCATCAAATTCATTTAATAGACTCTCTGCTTTATCAAGATTATTTATACCTCCATTGAGGATAAATGTTATTTTTGGATATTGATTTTTGATTTTTTTAACAAAGTCATAATTTAAGGGAGGTATTGTTCTATTACCTTGTGGAGTAATACCACTGAGTATTGCATTTCTTGCATGCACATAAATAAATTTTATTCCAGTTTTTGATATCTCATCAATAAATTCTTCAAAGAATTCATAATTTAATTCTTTACCTAGTCCCAACCTACATTTTAAAGTGGCTTCAATCCTATCATTTTGTAAAGCTTCCATACAATTTCTAACAAGAATTTTATCTCTCATAAGACATGCACCAAAACTTCCTTTTTGTACTGCTTTGCTAGGACAACCAACATTTAAATTAATTTCATCATAATTATAATCAATTGCTATTTTTGAAGCCTTAGCTAAATCCTCTATCTCAGAACCACCTACCTGAAGAGCAACAGGATTATTAAAGTCATTATCAATAATATTTTCCCTACTCTTTGAATAAATCAGTGATTTTGTTGCAATCATCTCACTAAATAAAAAACTATTATTTGATAAAATTCTATATAGTTTCCTGGCATATGGTGTTGTATATCCCATCATTGGCGCAACACAGAATTTTCTACTAATTTCCTTTTTCATTCAATTTTGCTATATAAATAATTTTTAAAATAATAATAATATGAAAATACCAAAATTTTTAATTGAAAGATATCAATTCTGGAAAAAGAATACCTTTGAAGATTATAAAGACAAATACCAGCAAGCTTGTAAAACACAACAAAAACCGATTGCTATGATTATTACTTGTTGTGATTCTAGAATTCTTGAAAATACGATATTTGGTGGAAATGTAGGAGATTATTTTATTCATAGAAATATCGCTAATATTGTGCCTTCTAAAAATAATAAGGATCAAAATATACAAACATTATCTGCTATAGAATATGCATTAAAAGTGCTGAAAATTCCTAACTTAATTATTTTAGGACATTCAAATTGTGGTGGAGTTGAATATTCTTACAAAACATTATTAGATTCAAAAAATATAAATGATTTTGAATACATAAATCAATGGATAAGTTGTCTACAAAATTCTTACAAAAATATCCCTGATGATCTTCAAGAAACTGAAAAAATAACCTTTTTTGAGCAGGAAAATATAAAACAATCAATTAAAAATTTACGTGAATATAGTTTTATAGATAAATTAATTAAAGAAAATAAATTGAATATAGTTGGTTTGTGGTATCAAATTAGTTCTGGTTTAATCAAGTTTTTAGATAATAATAATAGTTTTATAGACTTAGATTAATCGTAAGTAAATTTAGTACTAGGAAATTTTTTAAGCTTAACTTCTCGATTATATTTCTTAATTATATTGCTGGCAACTTTATTAAAATTAAAATAATTTTTTACAAATTTCGGTTTTTTATCATTTGTAGTTAGATTTATTAAATCATCAAATACCAAAACTTGACCATCACAATATTTTGAAGCACCTATACCTATCGTAGGTATCGAAATATTTTCTGTAATTAGTTTAGCTGTATCGGTTGTAATACATTCTAACAATACTGCTTTAGCTCCAAGTGTTTCAGATTCTTTTGCTAACTTTAATAAATTTTGTTTTTCTTTATTAGTTTTTCCTAAAACTTTAATTTTATTAAAATTCTTATAACTCTGTGGTGTTACTCCTATATGAGAAATTATATTTATTTTTTTATCTACTAAGTGTTTTAAAACAACTAATTTTTTTTTACTAATTTCTATCTTCAATAGATCAGGCCTACAGTGATCTAAAAGTATTTTAGCATTTTTATACGCATCAATTTTATTATCATACGTTTTATAAGGCATATCTAATACTTTTAAACTTTTCTTAACTGCTTTATTTACAGCTGCTCCATGATTTTTCATCATATCCATTGTAACTCCTTGAGTATTATTCATCCCATAGAGTGTTGAACCAAGGGAGTCTCCAACTAGTATTAAATCAATTTTTCCATCTAAAATATTTGCAATTGTTGGAGAGTATGCAGTTAAACAGCTTATTGGTTTAGAAAAATTTCTGTGTAAAATTTTAATTTTCTTCATTTTTAAACTTCAGTTAAACTTTTATTAAGAATTAAACTTTTAATTTAAAATTTTTTATATCAATAATTTTATTTTCATAAAAATTATTAATTTCTTTAATTATTGACTCCGTATCCATTTTAATATCTTGATATTGTTCATCAGGTGTCATATGTTCAACAAAACGATCTGGAAAAATTAAATTTTTTATTACAACGTTATCTTTTTTTGATCTTATATTATGTACATAATGTAAAACATGAGATGAAAATCCACCTATAGAACCTTCTTCTATGGTTAAAATATACTTATGATTAATTAATAAGTTATCTATTAATTGTGTGTCTAATGGTTTTGCAAATCTTGCATCTGCAATAGTAGGATAAATATTATTTTGATTAAGAAACTTACTAGCTTCAATACATTTTTCAAGCCTTGTTCCTAAATTTAAGATTGCAACATCACTACCTTCAATTAAAATATATCCCTTACCTATGTTAATATCTGTAGGCTGATTATTAAATAATTCATCTGATCCTGTTCCTCTTGGAAATCTAAAAGCAGACGGTGTATTATTAATATCGCAAGATAACTCTATCATTTTAGATAACTCTTTTTGGTTGCTAGGTGCCATAACTATAAAATTTGGCAATGTGGCCAAATAAGTAATATCAAATGAACCAGCATGAGTAGGACCATCTGATCCTACCAATCCTGCTCTATCAATTGCAAATCTAACAGGTAATTTTTGAATAGCTACATCATGTACTATTTGATCGTAAGCTCTTTGTAAAAATGTTGAATAAATTGCAACAAACGGTTTGAAACCCTCTGTAGCCAATCCAGCTGCCATTGTAACAGCATGTTGTTCAGCAATACCAACATCAAAAAATCTTTTTTCAAAATTTTGTTGGAATAATTTTAACCCTGTGCCAGACATCATAGCAGCTGTTATTGCTACAATTTTTTCATCATTTTCAGCAAGTTGTGTTAGCTTTTCTCCAAAGACATTTGAGTAAGATTTTAAATTTGTTTTTTTTACTGAATTACCTGTATTAATATCAAACTTTTCTACACCATGAAATTTATCTTCTGACTTTTCTGCGGGACTATATCCTTTGCCTTTTTTAGTTATACAATGGAGAAAAACTGGTTTATCAAATTTATTATCTCTTATATTTTCTAAAACATTTACCAAGTTATTTACATTATGCCCATCTATCGGACCAAGATAATAAAAACCTAATTCTTCAAATAAAGTACCGCCAGAAATAAACCCCTTAGAATATTCTTCAGTACGAGAAAGAGTTTCAGTAATATTTTTCGGAAAGGTTTTACTAATTTTTTTTATAATATTTCTTAAACTTGAATAAGATTTAGATGATAGTAACTTTGTAAGATATGTACTCATAGCGCCTACTGGTTTATCAATTGACATTTTATTATCATTAAGAATAACAATTAAACCTTTTTTTTGAGCACCAGCATTATTAAGCCCCTCAAATGCCAAGCCAGCACTTAAGGCACCATCTCCAACAACACATATAACTTTTGCATTATCTTTATTTATATCTTTTGCAGCTTTTATTCCTAATCCTGCTGAAACTGCTGTTGAACTATGAGCTGTACCAAATGGATCATATTCACTTTCTGATCTTCTAACAAACCCATACACCCCATCTTTTTTTCTCAGTGTCTCAATATTTTTTTTTCTACCTGTAATAATTTTATGAGGATACGCTTGATGTCCTACATCCCAAATTAATTTGTCATGTGGAGTGTTAAAGACATAGTGGATTGCTACAGTTAATTCAACAACACCTAATCCAGCACCTAGATGACCACCAGTTTTTGAGACAGTCTCAATTGTTTTAGCTCTTAATTCTTCTGAGATTTGCTTTAGATCTTTCTTTTTAAATTCTCTTAAGTCGGATGGAAAATTAATTTTATTTAAAAGCTCATAATCCATAACTTAGTTTACTATTTTTGCGTAGATTTGATATTTTAATATCTCAAAAATAACAAGAGTTTGTGGAAAGATTTTATTAAAGAACGAGAAATATTTAAGTTTTTTTTCTAAAATTATAAAACATAAATTTTAAAGTCAAAATCACTAGACTTTTTAGAATATAAAAACTAATTACTATAATAATGATTTACGATGTAGATTCAAAAAAAATTGATAAACTTGCATACTTATCAATTAAAAGAGGAGTCGCACTTCAAAAAGGTCAAAACCTTTTAATAACAGCACCATTAGAGTCTTTGCCCTTGGTTAGAAAAATAGTTGAATATGCTTACAAAGAAGGTGCTGGACTAGTTACACCACTTTTTAACGATTCTGATATTACATTGTCACGATTTAAGTATGGAAATGATGAATCTTTTAATGTTGCAGCAAATTGGCTTTATAATGGAATGGGTGAGGCTTTTGATAACAATACAGCTAGAATGGCAATTGCTGGTGATGATCCCATGCTATTATCTGAAATTGATCCTGATAAAGTTTCGCGTGCCAATAAAGCTAATGCTGTCGCATATAAACCAGCTAGAGAAAGAATTACAGAATTTAAAATTAATTGGAATATAATTTCGTGGCCAGGAAAAGCATGGGCAAAAAGAGTTTTTCCAAATCTTGATGATAGTGAAGCTATTAAAAAATTAGGAGATGCAATATTTCATGCATCAAGAGTTAGTAATGATGATCCTGTAAGTGAATGGGACAAACACAATAAAAATTTAAGAGATAAAACAGATTGGTTAAATACTAAAAATTTTCATTCTTTAAAATATTCAGGCCCTGGAACATCCTTAACTGTAGGTCTTGCTGATGATCATGAGTGGATGGGAGGCGCATCAGAGGCACTGAATGGTATTGTTTGTAATCCAAATATCCCATCTGAAGAAGTATTCACAACTCCTCATGCTAGTCGTGTAAGTGGCGAAGTTTGCTCAACCAAACCTCTATCTTATCAAGGAACACTAATCGAAGATATTAATGTTCGCTTTGAAGAAGGTAAAATTGTTGATGCAAAATCTTCTAAAGGACAAGATGTTCTATTAAAAGTTCTCGATTCTGATGAGGGTTCAAGAAGACTTGGTGAAGTAGCCTTAGTTCCAAATAGTTCACCTATTTCACAATTAGGAATAACTTTTTATAACACTCTATTTGATGAAAATGCTGCTTCTCACATTGCTTTAGGACAGTGTTACTCAAAATGTTTCAAATCCAAAAAAGATTTATCGAAAGAAGAGATTACTCAAAGAGGTGGTAATTCAAGCATGATACATATTGATTGGATGATTGGCTCAGGTAAAATTGATGTCGATGGTGTTGATAAAAATGGTGCTGTTACACCAATATTTAAACAAGGAGAATGGTGTAACTAGTTTTGCTATTCTTTTAAATAAGGTCCAAAGCTAAGATCTAAACCTACACCAACTCTAGCTAATGAATAAATAATAACTAAGAAAAAAATTACTATAACTAAGTTTCGTATAATCTTTTTTTCATCCATAAAATTACGCTGTTTGAATATTTTTATTAGATAACGGTTTTTCTTTAATTGGTAAATGGATTATTGCAGAAAAAGCACCTACTCCTATTCCAACCCACCATACAATATCATAACTTCCATAGATATCATAAAATAGACCACCTAACCAAACACCTACAAAAGATCCTAGTTGATGAGAAAAAAATACAATGCCATATAATGTACCCATAAATTTTAATCCATAAATATGACCTATAATTCCTGAAGTTAAAGGAACTGTTGCTAACCATAAAGCACCCATAACTATTGAAAATATTGCAATAGATGTTGGTGTAATAGGTAGTAAGATAAATAAAATTGCCGCTATAGTCCTTCCAGTGTAAATTAAAGATAAAAGATATTTCTTATAATGTCCCTTTCCTAAAGCTCCAGCAACCAAACAACCAATTATATTAAACAATCCTATAAGAGCCATAGATAATGCTCCTAAACCTTCTACAGAACTACAAACCAAACTTATTAAACTTCCTTCTATAATTGGACTACTAGATTCAACAATAAATGCTGGAAAATGTGCAGTAATAAATGCTAACTGAAAGCCGCAAGAAAAAAAACCAAAGAACAACATTGAGTATGTTGGATCTTTTAATGCAACAAATACAGCATCAGTAATTTTTTCATTTTCATTATTAATATTTGTATTTGATAATTCTGTTTTTAAAATTGGAACAAGGATCAGTGTTATTAATAATATAATTGAAAAGATTTCAAACACTGAATACCAAGGCAAAAATGATAATAGAAAAGAAGCAAGTGGTGGACCAACCACTTGTCCAGCCGATCCTGCAGCAGTTGTAATACCTAGTGCTAAAGATCTTCTTTCTGGAGATGTGGCTCTTCCAACTACTGCTAAAATTGGACCAAAACCACTACCAGCTATACCAAAACCAATTAGTAAGTTTAAAGTTTGATGCGCCTCTGGAGTTGTAGCAGTACTACTTATGAAAATTCCAATTGAATAAAGAATTAAGCCCAGCGCTATTGCTTTTCTATCACCATATTTTTCAGCAAAAGCACTAAAAAGCGGAGTGCCTACACCCCAAGCTAAATTTTGAATAGCAATGGCAAGAGAAAATTCTGAACGGTTCCATAAAAAATCAGACGCAATAGGAATTTGAAATAGGCCAAATGTTGAACGAATTGCAAAACTTATTAAAAGAATTAAACTCCCTCCAATTAGAATAGGAGTAAATACAGAATTAATTCTCTCTTCTTTCATATTTTACTAGATAACAGTAAGAAATTATATTTCTAGAATTTATATTATTATTAAATCGTATTATTTAATTCTGTCTTTTCGTTTTCTTCTTTTTCAGGAACTACATACGCAACAGCACAATGATCTAAACAATAAGGCTTATCTTCAAATCTATCTTTACCACAAAAACGAAAGTCCGCTTCATCAGGATGACCTTCAGGCCATTCACAACCTCTCTTTGGAGCTGCAGTGAATATATTTTTAACCACCGGTTGGAAAAAAGCAGGCTCTGTAGAGACAATGTCTGGTTCTTTGGTGCTTTCAAAATTTAATTTTGGCATTACTGGAGATCTAGCTTTTTTTCGATCAGGCTTAACGGCTGTTCTTCTTATAGGTGACGGTCTTCTCTCGAGTCCAATTCTATGAGCTTTTCCAACCACTGCATTTTTGGTGAAACCTAATAATTTTCCAATTTGAGCTGTTGGTAGACCTTGGTCCCATAAATCTCTAAGTTTTGCTACATTATTATCATCCCAAGGCATGTTTAAACTCCATTACTACATTTAGTAGCTTAAAAAAGGTTTAATATACTAAATATATGTATTAAAAAAGATAAAACTGCAAATTTTTAAAAAAAATCAATGATTTCCAGCATTTTTTTTATATACATGTGAATAGAAATGAAAGAATTAAAAGATCTAGACTGTAAAAATAAAAAAATAATTGTTCGAGTTGATTTAAACGTACCAGTTTTGGAAGGGACAATTACAGATCATTCAAGAATTAATGCTATTTTACCAACACTAGAAAAATTAATTAAAAATAAAAATAAGATATTCTTAATTGCTCATTTTGGCCGACCTAAAGGTCAAGTTAATAAAACATATTCCATAGAGTTTTTATGTTCAGATTTAAAAAAATTTTTAAATTTAAACACTATTCATTTTTTAGCTAACTTTGAAAAAAAAATAATTGAGACAAAAATTGCTGAAATGGACATGGGGGAAATTTGTCTATTAGAAAATATTCGTTTTAATGCTGAAGAAGAAAAAAATGATCTTAATTTTTCAAAATTATTAGCTTCTAGTTTTGACATATATATTAATGACGCGTTTTCTGCATCTCATCGTAATCACGCATCTATAGTAGGTATTACTAAATACTTACCTTCATACGCTGGATTAAGTTTCTCAAAAGAAATTGAAAATTTAGATAAATTTTTAGAAAATTCAAATAAACCAAATTTAGCAATTATAGGCGGCTCAAAAGTTTCAACAAAAATAAAAGTTTTAGAAAATATAGTTGAAATTTTTGACTCTTTAGTGATTGGTGGTGCAATGGCTAATACCTTTTTGCTATCAAATAATTATAACGTTGGTTCTTCTTTGGTAGAAAATGATTTTATTGAACTATCAAAAAAGATACAAAAAAAAGCAGAATCAAAAAATTGCAAAATACTTTTACCAATTGATGCTGTTTGCTCAAAAACAATAGAAGATAGAGTAAATGTTAAGACTTATTTAATCAATAATATTCCAAATGACCAAATGATATTAGACGTTGGTGAACAAACAACAAAATTAATTTCAGATGAAATATTAAAATCTAAATCAATTTTATGGAATGGACCTTTAGGCGCATTTGAGTATAGTCCATTTGATAAAAGTACAATTTCAGTTGCAAATATTATACAAAATTATTCAAGTAAATTTCAATTAGATGCTCTAGCAGGAGGAGGAGATACACTTGCAGCAATAAAAAAAGCTAAAGCCAATGATGCATTTAAATATTTATCTACAGCTGGGGGCGCATTTTTAGAGTGGCTTGAGGGAAATAAATCACCAGGATTTATAGCATTAAGAGAGAACAATTTTTAATTTAATCTTCAATTTGATATTTTTTAATTAAAGGGAATTGTGTCATAGTAAAAATAAACGTTATTGGCAAGATACCAAAAACTTTAAAATTTACCCAAACATCAGTACTTTGTGTTCTCCAAACAATTTCATTTAAAACTGCAAGTGCAACAAAAAAAGCAATCCATCTCTGAGTTAATATTCTCCATCCATCTTCTTCTAGTTTAAGCGCAGCACCTAAAAGATACTTTAATAGAGGTTTTTTAACAATCACTCCTCCATATAAAATTAATGCGAAGACCATATTTATTATTGTTGGTTTCATTTTAATAAAAATTTCATTATTAAAATAAATTGTTAGACCTCCAAATATTAATACAATCGCAGCCCCAAGAGTTGGCATAATTGGTATTTTTTTCTCAAGTATATATGAAATGATTACTGAAATTACAGTTGCAATCATAAGAGGAAGTATTGCCTCTTGAAGACCACTCCTTGTATAAAAAATAAAGAATACTGCAAGCGGTCCTATATCAATTAATAATTTATAAACTGACTTCATTTTTGTTCTTCTAGATTTAAAATAGACCTAGCAAAGTTTTGAGAATTAAAGGTTACAAGGTCCTCAATACTTTCTCCAAGACCAACATAGCTTATAGGGATTTCAAATTTATTTGCAATTGAAATTAATGCTCCGCCTTTTGCTGTTCCATCCAATTTAGTTATTATAAGACTTGATACATTAAGTTCATTTCCAAAGATTTCCACTTGCTTAATCATGTTCGAACCATTCGTTCCATCTAAAACTAACACAGTTTCAATATTAAAAGAGGAATTAACTTTTGAGATAACATTCTTCAATTTAATTAGCTGATTAATGAGGTTAGTATTATTTGATAATCTTCCAGCAGTATCTATAAGTAAAAAATCATAATTTTTTTTTCCAAATGCTTCAGTTGCCTGATACGCTACGCTTGCTGGATCTTGATTACTTTTTCCAGCGATAAAACCATTATTATTTTTTTTAGCCCAATTTTCCAACTGCTCAACAGCTGCTGCCCTAAATGTATCACAAGCCGCAATCAGAATTTTTTTATTTGATAAAATTTTATTTGCAATTTTACCAATAGTGGTTGTCTTTCCACTTCCGTTTACTCCAACAAATAATAATATTTTTTTTTCATCATTTTTTTCATTTATCAGAACATGTTCTCTTGGAAGTAATATACTTTCTATATTTTGAGCTAAGATTTCTAATACATTTTTTATTCCATCATCATTTGAAATTTTTATTTTTTTTATAGAATCTATTAGCTGATTTACAACATCCAAACTAATATCAGATGAAATAAGAACATTTTCTAATTCTTCTAAAGTTAAATCGTCTATTTTTTTGTTTTTTAAAATCTCTAAAATATTAAAAGAAAGTATATTTGAAGTTTTACTTAACTTATCTTTAAATATAGAGAACAAACTCATGCTATTCTTGCTAATAACGTATCATTTTCTACGCCTGTGTATATACAGGAAATTATATTCCCCTCTTTAAACTCTTCTTCAAGTTTTACTTTTAAAAAATGCTGATCTTTTCCAAGTGAAAAATTTTCTTTTCTACTTTCAATTAAAATTAGTTCCTTCTTTCCAATATTTTTTTTTAAATGTTGTTTTAATTTCTCCATACCTCTTTCTCTAAGTCTTCTTGCTCTATCTTTGATAATATTTTTTCGAACTTGAGGCATTCTAGATGCAGGAGTGTTTTCTCTTGGTGAATATGGAAAAATATGAAGATGAGTTAAATTACACTCATCAACTAGATTAATTGAATCTTGAAACATTGTTTCTGTCTCTGTTGGAAAACCAGCAATTATATCTGCACCAAATGTTGCATCTTTCCTAATGGATAAAACTTTTTTACAAAAATTAATTGCCATTTCCCTTGAATGTCTTCTTTTCATTCTTTTCAAAATTAAATTGTTTCCAGCCTGCAAACTTATATGAAAATGAGGCATTAATCTTTTGTCCCTTAAAACATCCCAAAAATCTTTGTCTATTTCAGCACAGTCAATTGAAGACAAACGCAGTTGTTTTAATTCAGGTACTAATTTTAGAATTCTTTTAATTAAGTTAGAAAAAGTAGGTTTTGCAGGAAGATCTTTTCCATAATCAGTTATATCTACTCCTGTTAAGACTATTTCATTATATCCATTGCTAACAATTTTTTTTATTTTATTTACTATTTCTCCAGCAGGTACACTTCTATTATTTCCTCTGCCAAATGGAATGATACAAAAAGTACAGCGATGGTTACAACCTTGTTGTATTTCAATATAAGCTCTTGATTTTCCTTCAAATTTTTCAATTGAATTAGGTACTGTTTTACTTTCTTCTAATATATTTCCTACTTTAAGATTTTTAGACTGATCGATATTTTTCCATGTTAAAGTTTCTAATTTTTCTGTGTTCCCAATTACTGAGTCTACTTCCTTTAAATCTTTATATTTTAATGGATTGATTTGAGCCGCACATCCTGTAACTACTATTTTATTATTAGGAAAATTTTTTTTTGCCTTTCTAATTTCATAAGAAACTTTTTTCTCAGCTTCTTCAGTTACTGCACATGAGTTTATGACTGTAACATTATTTAAATTATTTGTTTTAAGATGGTTTTTAATAATTTCACCTTCATAAATATTCAATCTACAACCTAGATTGACTACGTAGTTTTTATTTTTCATAAATTATATTTCTAAACTACCCCGATAACTTATTTCTGCAGGTCCTGTCATGATAGATTCATTATTCACTATATTTATGTGCAGTGATCCTTTTTCAAGCTTCACTTCAGCGTTATTTTCAATCAATCCTTTTTTCCACGCTGCATATACAGCTGCACAGGCACCACTACCACAAGCTAACGTGATTCCAACTCCACGTTCCCAAACTCTCATTTCAATTAAATTTGAATTAATAACTTCAACTATCTCAACATTAGTTTTTTTTGGAAAGAGATCATGATTTTCTATTCTAGGACCTATACTTTCAAGATCTGTATCTTTGATCGATTTCCCAAAAAAAACTACATGTGGATTGCCTACATTAACAGCAACTCCATTACTATATCCATCAATTAAAATTGGTATATTCATTGTATCGACTTCTTTACTTAAAGGAATTTTATCCCAAGTATTTTTTATTGAACCCATGTTGACACTTATTTTTTTATCTATTTTTGTTGATTCTAATATGCCTGCATCAGATTGAATTTTTAAAATTTTTTTATTTGAATCTTCATCAAATAGTATTTTTGCCACGCAGCGTGTTCCATTACCACAAGCTTCGGCTCTATCACCACCAGGATTAAAAATTTCAATTTTAGCATCAGCACTTTGATTACTTGTATTATTAATTGTGATTAATTGATCACACCCTGCCCCAGTTCTTCTGTCACTGAGTCTTTTAATAATATCTTCAGTAATTGTGATATTATTAGATCTTTTATCTATGATAACAAAATCGTTCCCAAGTCCATGCATCTTTATGAAGTCTACTTTTTGCATATTTGTTTTATAACCTAATTTATCAATAAATCTCAGTAAATATGGGAAATTTAAGAATACTTGACTTTCAATTATTCAGCTAATAGAGGGTCATCAACAAATCCTATATTTGTAAACGAATTGAGCTTGTTACAATTGTGATAGGTACTCTAGCCCACGAGTTTCGTGCCCTGGAGTTTAAAGGCTATTGGAGATTTATGTTTGATACACTGAACACAAAATTTGAAAAAATTGTTCAAAGTATTCGGGGTAAGGCTGTTATATCAGAGACAGATCTTGAAGTTACATTACGTGAAATTAGAATTGCTCTGTTAGAGGCAGACGTTTCCTTAGTTGTAGTAAAAGAATTTATAAATTCCATCAAGTCAAACATTTTAGGAAAAGAAATTCTCAAATCTGTTAAGCCAGATCAAATGATCATAAAGCTTGTGCAAGATGAGCTTGTAAAAATTCTTGGATCAGAAAATAAATCCCTAAACTTATCTTCTTCTCAATTAACTAAAATATTGTTTTGTGGATTACAAGGATCTGGGAAAACAACATCAATTGCCAAACTTTCTTATTTGTTAAAGAAGTCTTCAAAGAAAAAAATTTTACTAGCATCAGCAGACATTTATCGACCAGCAGCACAAGAACAATTAAAAGTATTAGCTGAAGAAACTGGCTCAGATTTCTTTAATCACAATCAATCATCAGCCAGTAAGATTGTTGATGATTCCATAGACTATGCTCAAAAAAATTTATTTGATATTCTTATTTTAGATACTGCTGGACGACAAGTTGTAGATAAAAAGTTAATGAGTGAATTAATAGAAATTGAAAATAAGTTTAAACCTGACGAAACTTTATTAGTAGCAGATGCTCTAACAGGACAAGATGCTGCAAATGTAGCTAAAAGTTTTAGTGATGCAATAAATATTACCGGATCAATTTTAACTCGAATAGATGGTGATAGCAGAGGTGGTGCAGCACTATCAATTAAATCGATAACAAACTCTCCTATAAAATTTATAGGACTAGGTGAAAAAGTAGAAAATTTTGAACCCTTCCATCCTGAAAGAATTGCACAAAGAATTTTAGGTATGGGAGATATAGTATCTCTTGTCGAAAAAGCTGCTGAAAATATTGATAAAGAAGAAATGGAAGATATGGCAAAAAAGATCGCTAAAGGAAAATTTGATCTTGAAGATTTTGCCAATCAATTAAAGCAAATGGGTAAAATGGGTGGAGTCTCCGGTTTACTTTCTATGATGCCAGGTGTTTCAAAGGCACAGAAGTTAATGGCAGAAAATAAAATTTCTAATTCAATGATTGATAAACAAATAGCTATAATCAGTTCAATGACAAAAAAAGAGAGAGCTGATCCAGATATTATAAAGGCTTCACGTAAAATCAGAATTTCAAAAGGATCTGGAACAAAAGTTCAAGACGTTAACAGGTTATTAAAACAGTTTCTCCAATCACAAAAAATGATGAAGAGAATGAAATCAATGGGCAAAGGAGGAATTCCCAGTGATTTAATGGAAAAATTACAAGGAAATCTTCCTCCAAACATAAATTAGAAAGGGAATAAAATGCCAGTAAGAATAAGATTATCAAGAGGTGGTGCAAAGAAAAGACCATTTTATAGAATAGTAGTTGCCGATTCTAGAAGAGCTAGAGATGGAAAATTTATAGATCAAATTGGAACTTATAACCCAATGCTTCCAAAGGATAGCGCTGATAGAGTTAAAATGGATTTAGACAAAGCTAAGGAATGGATTGCGAAAGGAGCAAAACCATCAGATAGAATTTCTATTTTTCTCAGCAATCTTGGTGTGATGGAAAAACCAGTTATTACTGAAAAAACAAAAAAACATTTACCTAAGAAAAAAGCACAGGAACGTTTAGCTGCTGCTAAAGAAAAAGAAGAAGCTGCGAAAGCTGCAGCAGAAGAACCAAAAGCAGAAGAAGCAGAAGCTAAGCCAGCTGAAGATGCACAACCTGCTGAAGAACCAAAAGCAGAAGAAGCAGAAGCTAAAAAAGAATAAAATTAATTTTTGCTTTGAGTAATAAAGATATTATTCTTGTTGGTCAGTTTGGATCTCCTTTAGGATTAAAAGGTGAAATAAAAGTTAATATGATGACTACCTCGTTTGAAGTTTTTAAAAATTTAAAAAACTATTATAATTTTGATGGTTCAGTTGCTTGGAATTTTAAAAATATTTTATTCAAAAATAATAAGTGTGTTGTTCAAGTTGAAAAATACTTTTCTAGAGAAGATGTTTTAGAGCTTAAAGGTCAAAAAATTTTTTCAAATAAGAAATTTTTTCCAAAAACAAAAGATAATGAGTTTTACATAAACGATCTAATCGAATGCATGATTTTCTTAAAAGACAATACTAGTATTGGAAAAGTTCTAAGTGTTCAAAATTTTGGGGCAGGTGATTTATTAGAAGTCAAATATAATACCAAACTTATTCTTATGCCTTTTGATAAAACAAATATTTTATCAGTTAATATTAATAAAAAAGAAATTATAGCTGATCCAATACCTGGTATTCTTGATTAAAATGAGAGTAGTAATTTTAACTTGTTATCCTGAGATGTTCCCTGGTTCACTAGGGTATTCTGTAATCGGAAATGCATTGAACAATAAAAAATTTTCTCTCGAGATAGTCAATCTACATAATTATGGAATTGACAAAAGAGGAAGTGTTGATGATGAACCTTTTGGGGGAGGCCCTGGAATGGTTATTCGTCCAGATGTGATTGAAAAAGCATTAAATTCAATCACTTTCAAAACCGATAATTACTGCAAAATTTTCCTGACGCCGTCGGGTCATAAATTATCTCAAGTCAAACTTAATAATCTATCAAAACATGATGAAATGCTTATTTTATGCGGTAGATTTGAAGGGGTTGACCAAAGAGCTATAGAAATTCTTGATTTTCAGGAAATAAGTATCGGTGATTACGTCCTTTCTGGTGGTGAGATTGCTGCCCAGGTGTTAGTTGAAGGTTGTATTCGTCTCATTCCTGGAGTATTAGGGCAGCCACAAAGTTTATTAGAAGAATCTTTTTCTAATAATCTGCTTGAATATCCTCATTATACCAGACCACAAACCTGGGAAGATATTCAGGGAAATAAACATGAAGTTCCAGATGTTTTAACATCAGGTCATCATGAAAAAATTGATAAATGGAGAAAAGAAAAATCGGTTGAAAAAACTAAAGAATTAAGACCAGATCTTTATAAAAAGGAAATATAAAATGAGTAATTTATTAGAGGTATTTGAAAAACAACAGATTGAAAAGTTAACTTCAAAAAAAAGAGTTCCTGCTTTTCGTCCAGGTGATACTCTAAAAGTTACTGTAAGAATTACAGAGGGAAGTAAGTCGAGACTTCAAGCGTTTGAGGGTATTTGTATTGCAAGAAAAAATAATTCAGTAAACTCTAACTTTACTGTGAGAAAAATATCTCATGGAGAGGGTGTTGAAAGAGTATTCCCTTTATTCAGTCCATTAGTAGAAAAAATTGAAGTTGTTAGAAAAGGCGATGTAAGAAGAGCTAAGCTATATTATCTAAGAGAATTATCTGGAAAGAAAGCAAGGATCGCAGATAAAGATAGGGGCGATGAAGCTGATCAATATGAATATATAGAGGAAGCTTCTCCGGTAGAAGAAACAAAAACTGCAGATACAGATACAAATGCTGCAGAGGAACCAAAAGCTGAAGAGGTAGAAGCAAAAGAAGCAGAGACAAAAGCAGAAGAAGCAGAAGCCAAACCAGCAGAAGAATCTAAAGCAGAAGCTGCAGAGGAATCTAGTAAAGAAGAGGAAAAAGCAGCCGAAAATAAATCGGATGACAATAAATAATCCTAAAACTCTTTTTGATAAAATTTGGGAACATCATCTTGTTGATAGACAAGAAGATGGAACCTGTCTTATATATATTGATAGACACCTTGTTCATGAAGTTACGAGCCCTCAAGCATTTGAAGGTTTAAGAAATAATAATCGTAAAGTTAGAAGACCCGAAAGTACTTTTGCTGTAGCTGATCACAATGTTCCAACCTCAGATAGATCTAAAGGTATAGAAAATAAAGAAAGTAGAATTCAGGTTGAAACACTAGAAAAAAATTGCAAAGATTTTGATGTCACACTTTTTCCATTATTAGATAGCAGACAAGGTATAGTTCATATAGTTGGACCAGAACAAGGCATTACTCAGCCAGGTATGACAATAGTTTGTGGCGATAGTCATACAGCAACACACGGTGCATTTGGTGCATTAGCTTTTGGTATCGGCACAAGTGAAGTTGAGCATGTATTAGCTACTCAGACTTTAATTCAAAAACCTGCAAAGAATATGCGAATTTCTGTTGAAGGTAAGTTAAACTTAGGTGTTACAGCAAAAGATATTATTCTTCATATAATAGGAAAAATAGGAACGGCTGGTGGAACTGGTTATGTTATTGAATATGCTGGTAATGCAATTTCCTCTCTTTCTATGGAAGGAAGAATGACGATCTGTAATATGAGTATTGAAGCAGGTGCTAGAGCTGGTTTAATCGCTCCTGACGAAAAAACTTTTGAATATATTAAAGGTAGACCGTACGCTCCATCAGGAGATAATTGGAATAAAGCGGTAGAATTTTGGAAATCTCTTCCATCTGATGAGGGCGCAAAATATGATGAAGAAATTTTAATTAATGCTGAAGATATTTCACCACAAATTACTTGGGGCACAAGCCCACAAGACGTTGTTGCTATAGATGGTATAGTCCCAAACCCACAAGAAGAGAGTAATCCGAATAGAAAGAGGGCTATGGAACGTTCTCTTGAATATATGGGTTTAGAACCCAAACAAGAAATACAAAAAATTAAAATTGATAAAGTATTTATTGGCTCTTGCACTAATGGAAGAATTGAGGATTTAAGAGAAGTTGCCAAAGTTGTAGAGGGCAAAAAAGTTTCTGTAGACTCAATGATCGTTCCTGGTTCAGGTCTAGTTAAAAAACAAGCTGAAGAAGAAGGTTTAGATAAAATTTTTATTGAAGCAGGATTTGATTGGAGAGAGCCAGGTTGCTCCATGTGTTTAGCTATGAATCCAGATCAATTAAAACCACAAGAAAGATGTGCATCAACATCAAATAGAAATTTTGAAGGTAGACAAGGTAGAGAAGGTAGAACACATCTTGTTAGTCCTGCAATAGCTGCTGCCTCTGCAATCAAAGGTTCTTTTGCAACAGCAGAGGATTTATAAATGGAAACATTTAAAACAATAATTGGTATCCCTGCACCACTACCAATGATTAATGTCGATACCGATATGATTATTCCAAAACAATTTTTGAAAACAATAAAGAGATCTGGTTTAGGAAAAAACTTATTTCATGAATTAAGATACGATATTCAAGGTAACATAAAGAATGATTTTGTTCTTAACTGGGACCCTTATAAAACTTCAAAGATTTTAATTGCTGGGGCAAATTTTGGTTGTGGATCAAGTAGAGAGCATGCACCATGGTCACTTTTAGATTTTGGTTTTAAGTCAATAATTGCACCAAGCTTCGCAGATATTTTCTATAATAATTGTTTTAAAAATGGAATACTTCCAATTAAGTTAGATCAACAAAAGGTAGATATATTAATGAACGAAGCAGAAAATAAAAATGATATTTCAGTTGATTTAGAAAATCAAAAAATCAATTATCAAAATGATAAAACAATAGAATTTGAAATTGATGCATTTCGAAAAAAATGTTTGTTAGAGGGTTTGGATGATATTGGTTTGACGCTCCAAAAAAATAAAAAAATTGATGTTCACGAAGAAAAAATACACAGTATCCAACCTTGGATAGTGTAGTCAAAAATGAGTAATAAAAAAATTTTAATTTTACCTGGTGATGGAATTGGCAATGAAGTTATGGCTGAGGTATTAAAAATCATTGACTGGATGGAAAAAACTAAATCTTTATCTTTTGATATTTCTGAAAGATTAGTTGGTGGTACAGCATACGATAAAGAAGGTAATTCTATAAGTGATGAAACAATGCAATTAGCTATGGACTGTGATGCAGTATTATTTGGTGCGGTAGGAGGCGCTAAATGGGATAACGTAGAAAGAGATAAAAGACCTGAAGCAGCCTTATTAAGATTAAGAAAAGACCTTGATCTCTTTGCTAATCTAAGACCAGCGGTTGTTTTAGATGCTCTTTCAGATTCATCATCTTTAAAATCTGATCTTGTTAAAGGATTAGATATTTTGATAATAAGAGAATTAACAAGTGGTGTATATTTTGGACAACCAAGAGGTATATCAAAAATTAGTGAGACTGAAAGTAAGGCAGTTGATACTCAATTGTATACCACATCAGAAGTTAATAGAGTTTCACGAGTGGCATTTGATTTAGCAAAGTTGCGTAATAACAAAGTTACATCAGTAGAAAAATCAAATGTAATGGAAACAGGTTTATTTTGGAAACAAACCGTAACAGATTTACATAAAAAGGAATATTCTGATGTTAATTTAGAACACATGCTTGCAGATAATTGTGCAATGCAGTTAGTTCGTTATCCAAAACAATTTGACGTCATACTTACAGATAACTTATTTGGTGATCTTTTAAGTGATACTGCTGCTATGTTAACTGGATCTTTGGGAATGCTCCCTTCAGCAGCTCTTGGACCAGTTAAAGAAAATGGAACTAGAGCGGCAATGTATGAGCCCGTTCATGGTAGCGCACCAGATATAGCTGGTCAATCTAAAGCAAATCCTTTAGCAATGATCATGAGCTTTGCTATGATGTTGAAATATAGTTTTGATATGCAAGAAGATAGTCAAATGATTGAGAAAGCTGTACAGAATGTATTACTAAAAGGTTTAAGAACAGCTGATATAAAAGATGGAGCAGAAAAAATTATCTCAACTCAAGAAATGGGCAATGCTGTTATTGAAGAATTAAAAATTCTATCTGGAAATTAAATGACTCAAAAATACAATATAGCAGTAGCAGGAGCAACAGGTGCGGTAGGAACAGAAATAATTCAAATATTAGAGCAAAGGGATTTTCCAATAGACAATTTATATTTACTTGCATCATCAAAATCAAAAGGCAAAAAATTAGAGTTTAAAGATAAAGAAATTGTTGTAGAAGACTTATCAGAATTTGATTTTTCAAAAGCTCACATTGGTTTATTTTCACCTGGCGGTAAAATTTCTGCAGAATATGCACCAAAAGCAGCTAAAACAGGATGTATTGTTATAGACAATACCTCTCATTTTCGAATGCAACAAAATATTCCTTTAATTGTTCCTGAAGTAAACGCTAGTGCACTTGATGAATTTTTTGATGATGAAAACAGAACTAATATTATTTCAAATCCTAACTGTTCAACTATACAAATGGTTGTTGCATTAAAACCACTTCATGAAAAAGCAATTATAAACAGAGTTGTTGTATCAACATATCAAGCTGTTTCTGGAGCAGGTAAAACAGGTATGGATGAACTATTTAATCAGACTCAAAATGTTTATGCAAACCAAGAATTAAAAAAAGAAAAGTTTACAAAACAAATTGCTTTTAATGCCATTCCACACATTGGAGCTTTTTTAGAAAATGGTAATACAGAAGAAGAACAAAAAATGATTGATGAAACAAAAAAAATTCTAGACGAGGGAATTAATGTTTCAGCAACTTGTGTTAGAACAGCTGTATTTATTGGCCATTCAGAAGCTGTAAATATAGAGTTTGACTCGCCATTAGATGAAAAAGAAGCTAACGAAATATTATCTAACTCTGAAGGTATTTCAGTAATTGATCATCGAAAAGATGAAGGTTATGTGACTCCTGTTGAAATAGCAGGAGAGGATAAAGTTTATATTAGTAGAATTAGAAATGATCAATCAATAGATAATGGTTTGAATTTATGGGTAGTCTCAGATAATTTACGCAAAGGCGCAGCACTTAATGCGGTTCAAATTGCTGAGTTAGTAATTTCAAAGTACTCAGAAAAAATAACTATTTAATTGGCGGTCTCGTAGGGACTCGAACCCCAAATCCATGTTCCGAAGACATGTGTGATATCCATTTCACCACGAGACCATTTATTATAATTATTTATTATTGAAATTTTCTAATTTTTGAATGAAATCTTTAAGAATAGGATCTCTTTTTATTTCATAGACTATTTTAATTGGGTGCCTATTTTTATCTGAAGCCCATTTCATATCATCTAAAAGAATTGGAGATGGAATTGTGTTAGTTGGTGCCCAGTCTTCGTTTAAGACATAACCAATAGCTGCCATATCCCAAATTTCTTTTGACCAACCTTTATGGATACTATTGTACTCTTTAAATCGCATTGCTAGAAATTTACCGATTTCACCATGAGGTTCGATGTATTTTTCTATTTCTGGAACTGTTGAAGTAAGATGTGAAGTTACTCCTTTACAAGGAACCATAACGAGAGAAACACCGCTATCAAATAAAACTTGAGCACCTCCAATATCTTGCTTCAAATTAAATTCCAAATTTTGTGGCCAATAAAGCGCATTACCTCCCAACCAAACTACAACAAGTTTTTTTATAATTTCCGGCTCTTTTAATATTGCAGACGTAACATTTGAAATAGCGCCGATAGCTAATACGTATAGAGGATCTTCTTCAGAACATTTTAAAGCACTTTCTATGATATTATCTGCTGCAGGCGAATTAATTGGTTTTTTTTCAAAACCTACATATTTTGTTGAGCCTTTAAAAACAAAATTATTTTTTTTAAAATTTATTTTTTCTAACAATCGGAAGATTTCATCATAACTAAGCTCCATTCCCTTTTTTGGATTATCCGAACGATTATTCATTGAAAAAGGAGCTGCATTTATACTTTGCACTTCAATTTTTTCTTTTGAAAACAACATTTGCACTAAAGCAAATTGATCATCAATTTCATTGTAGGTATCTGTATCAAGAATTGCTTTAATTTTCCCTTTTTTAAACTTAAGTTGTTTTAATATTTCTGAAAAATTTCTTTCTAAAAGCATATCTTAATTTACCAAGAACTATTCGGTTGTGTTAAAAATACCTCTTCTTCATTTGTTGATTTTCTATTTAGTATTTTATTTCTATGCGGATACCTTCCAAATTTTTTAATTGCTACGCTATGGTCGTCCCAAGCTTTTTTAATATTAGTATATTCTGAATGATTATTTAAATATTGATCGACTAATTTATGACCAAGTTCATGATCCATAATATCCTCACTATGAATTAATGGCAGTAATAAAAAATGTATTTTATCAATTTCTAGGCTATCTAAATATCTTTTATTTATTGCTTCTTTAACAATTAAAACACACTTAGTATCCTGGTCATAAGCTTTTGAATTATTTCTGAAAAAATTTCTTGATAGTTGATCAAGTAATATAATCAAAGCTACACATTCTTCAGCATCATTTCTCCAATTATCATACTCATTATTAATAGCCTTAATGTAATCATCCATAAAACTACTTTTCAATATATTATCAAATTCATCATCTTTTTTAAACCACTGCTCAAGTGGAGTTTTGATGAAACAAAATTCTAGAATAGCTTTAGCTCTTTCATTAATCACAGAGCTGTAATATAAATATATATCTTCCAAATGACATTAAGTAATTTAAACAAATCCATTATTCATTGCAGAAAGTGTGAACGCTTAGTTAACTTCCGTGAAAAAATTGCTAAAGAAAAAAGAAAACAATATATTGATCAAAGTTATTGGGGTAAGCCAATTACTGGTTATGGAGATGAAAAAGCTAAATTATTAATGGTAGGTCTTGCGCCAGCAGCACACGGAGGAAATAGAACAGGTCGAGTTTTTACAGGGGATAAATCTGCAGATTTTTTATTTTCCTGTTTATATAAAACTGGATTTGCCAACCAACCAGATTCAGTAGATAGAGGTGACGGTTTGGAACTCCAAAATATGTACTTAACTACTGCTCTTAAATGTGTACCCCCAGAAGATAAACCTACTTCACAAGAATTGAAAACATGTTTTAATTTTTTTAATCAAGAAATTGCTTTCTTAAAAAAAGTAAAAGTCATTGTTGCTCTTGGTAAAATTGGTCATGACGCCTGTGTAAATTATTATAAGCAACAATATGCAATACGAAATAAAGATTTTATTTTTTCTCATGGATCTATAAATATTTTACCCGATAAGAAAATTTTAGTTGGCAGTTATCATCCAAGCCCACGAAATGTTAACACAGGAAGAATAGATAAAAGTAAAATGGTAAAACTTTTAAATAGTATTAAAAAATTGCTTTAAACTATAATGAAAAAATTTTTTTTAAATGATCCTAATCTCTTAGTATACGGATTTGCCATGGTCTTCTTTGCAAGTTTTGGACAGACTTTTTACATTGCATTATTTAACGATGATATTCGAAATCTATATAAAATTACAGATGGTGAGTTTGGATTAGTTTATGCCATAGCAACGCTTATAAGTTCATTTTTATTTATAAACTTTGCTAAATTAATTGATAAAATTGATCTAAGATTATACTCCATAAGTATTATTCTTGGTTTAGCTTTCGCTTGCATTGGTTTTTATTTTATTTTCGATAATATTTTTCATCTTTTTTTTATTTTATTTTTATTACGTTTTTTTGGACAGGGAGCTATGACACATGCCGGTTCAACCTCAATGGCGAGATATTTTTTAACTGATAGAGGTAAAGCAATATCAATTGCAACACTTGGAGGAATGTTGGGTATAATGTTTTTACCAAAGATTGTCGTTAATTTGGACTCATACTTTAGTTTTAAAACTCTTTGGTTTTTAACAACTTTGACTCTTTTGATCTTAATTCCAATAATATACTTTATTCTTCATAATCAAAAAAGCAGGGATGCTTCACTTCAAAAAAATATCGACAATGAGGAAACACATAAAAGTTGGACCATTACAGAAATTTTAAAAGACCGAGTTTTTTTTATCTACTTTCCATTAGCTGCATGCTTTCCATTTATTGGTACAGGGTTAATGTTTCATCAGATTTATATTTTTGATGTTAAAGGGTGGACAATGGAAATGCTAGGGAACGGTTATATATATTTTGGATTATTCTCTATTTTAGGATTATTGATAGGAGGACCCTTAATTGATAAGATAAATACAAAGAAAGCAATACCTTTTGTACTATTACCTTTGTTAGTATGTATCACCATTCTTTTTTTCTTTAATAATCATTGGTCATTCGTGCTTTACATGTCTTTATTTGGATTTAACTTAGGTTTATCAGCACCGTTTATGGGATCACTTTGGGCGGAAATATATGGAGTGAAAAGTATTGGAACTGCCAAAGCTTTATTGCACGCAGTTGGAGTTTTTGCAAGCGCCTTATCTCCTGTTGTTTTTGGTTATATTATTGATTGGGGTTATGGAATAACAGTTATATTTTTAATCAGTTCCACAATGATTGTTGTATCATCAATTTTACCTATAATTTATAAAACATGAATAAACAAATAATGGAGAGTCTTAATTTTCTTATCAAGGAATATAAAAGATTAATAAAGAAAAAAGAAGATAAAAATATCAGCAGTGCTGAACTGGAAACTTTAAAACAACTAGAACAGTACTTAGGTAAAAAATAATGTTTAATGTAATTGATCAATACAATAGTTTTGTTGAAAATAATTTTATTAAAAAAAATAGAGATCAAATTGAATTCTTAAAACAAGCAGATAATGTATGGTCATCTTTTAGTAAAACAAAGTTATTTTTTAAGGATAAAATTTTTGAAGGAATTTATCTTTATGGTCAAGTTGGAACAGGAAAAACATTTTTATTAAATTTATTTTATCAAAATACCAAGATTGGAAAAAAAATTCATTTTAATAACTTAATGAATGAAATACATGAACAAGTTAAAAAATCAGAAAATAAAGAACTTTCTATTGAAAACTATGTAAAGAATTTAAGTCGAGATTACAAAATAATATTTATTGATGAATTACATATTTTTAATATTGTTGACGCATTAATAATAAAAAAAATATTTAATTATTTTTCTAAATATAAAATATTTATATTATTGTCGTCAAATTTTCATCCAGATAATTTATATAAAGATGGTTTACAGAGAAATGATTTTTTACCATTTATTGATTTAATTAAAAAAAATTTTTTTCTCTATGATATTAGTATTAAAACAGATTTTCGCCGACAAACATTAAATCAATCAAAGACATATTTCACACCTATAACAACTGAAACGTCAAATGAATTTGAAAAATTATTTAATCGCTTTGTTGATCCTTCCCATTTAACAACTGTAAAAATAAAATCTAAAAGTCGTGAACTAGAGTTTGATAAATGCACATCAAATCTAATGATGATAGATTTTGAAAATCTTTGTGAAGTAAATTTTGGTAATGAAGATTACAAAAATATTGCAGACAAATTTAGGTTGGTATTTTTAAAAAATGTTCCTGAATTTGATAATCAGAAAAAAGATTCGTGCAGAAGATTTATTGGATTAATTGATATGTTATATGAAAATAATTGTTCTATTGTAATTTTAGCATCAAAACCTATAAATTCATTAAATAATATAAATACTCTAGCTGAAGAATTTAAAAGAACCGCTAGTAGATTATATGAAATGACCATAGTAAAACCAGATTGATGAAATACATAATCAGATTTTTAGTCAGTACAGTAGTTTTATTAGTAGTAGTTTATTTTACTGCAGGTTTTTATGTTGCTTATCAAATTTTAAAAATAGATCCAACTTGTGGATTACACGAAGGATCCCTTCCTAATGCATGGAGTACAACAGTTGATTCACATGAATACTCAATTCTTGCACGACAAAAAGTAAGAGAAAATTTTAACTTTAAAGATTATTATTTAGATGAATGGCAAGATGTATACTTTCAATCTCGTGATTCTGACATTAAGATTAATGGATGGCTGTTTAATTATTTTCCAAATAGACCAATTATAATTGTAACACATGGTATAAGCCCAAATGGTAAATGTAAGTCTGAAGCCAATCTTATTGCAAGTTTTTTAGTTAATAAAAAATTTAATGTTCTGACGATAGATTTAAGAAACTACGGCCAAAGTGATACTGTAAGTAGTTATGATGATTTAGGCTTAAAGTCATATAATGATATTCTTGGTGCATTTGATTTTTTAAAAAAAATTGGTTTCAAGTCTAATAGCATTGGATTACATGGAATATCTCTTGGCGCAAGCACCTCTATTTTTGCAGCACATGCAGAACCGGAAATACGTGCAGTGTGGGCAGATAGTTCACTTGCTGAATTTAATATGATCTTAAAAGATGAAATAGCAAGATATGGTCTTACTATAGAATTTGGGCCAGTAGTAAGTTTAGCTGGAAGAATCTTAACTGGAACTGATCCAAGAGAATTATCTCCAGCTAAAAAATTATCAAATAAACAATACTATTTTTTTACTCATGGCGATTCTGATACAAGAATCTTAACAAGACACTTTAACTATTTTAAAGATTATACAAATCAAAATAAAATTAATGCTGAGTTTTGGTTAGTTGAAAACTCTTATCATGTAGATGCTATGTTTAAATATCCAGAAGTATATTCTAAAAAGATGGAAGATTTTTTTAATAAAAATTTAAAGTAGGCCGGACTCTAAAACTAGTTTGTACCTTGGCAGACACCTCTCTAGAATAAGAAACTCAAATAATTATCAAACGGCGGGTAAGATAATTAAAAATTCTTGGCGTTCCTCCGAAGCTAAGAAACGAGTATTATCCGGCTTATTAAGAGTAATATCTATCTATTTAAAATTCAAGATTTTTAGTTAAATCTGGTATTAAATTTGGTCGATTTTCATAAAATTTGCCACTTTTTATCAACATTTTACAAACTTCCATGATAGTAAGAAAAAATAACTAAACCATTAATATTTTGAAATTTGAAGAAAAATACTTACTTATGAAACATAAGAAAAATGAAAAAAATGACTGATAATAGACCATTATCACCTCACCTATCTATTCACAAAAGAGTACTTACAGCAGTATTTTCAATTTTTCATAGGATATCAGGAATAGGATTAAGTGTGGGCGCAATATTAATTTCAATTTGGTTTTTATTAATTAGTTTTGGTCCTGAATTTTATATTTATTTTGAAATTCTTTCTAAAAGTATTTTGTTTAAACTTGTTCTAATGATTTGGACTGTAGGTATTTTTTACCATTTATTTAATGGATGTAGAAAATTATATTGGTCATTCGGTATTGGAATGGAATTAGCTCAAGTATATAAATCTGGTTATGCTGTTATATGTTTAACTCTAATTTCTAGTTTAGTTGTCTGGTATTTTGCATGAAAAATTATGCTCTTAAATGGTTAACCCAAAGAATTACTGCTTCAATTTTAATACCTTTGGCGTTTTGGTTTATATACTCAGCAATATCATTATCTAAGATGACTTATTCTGAAATAGAAATTTTTTTTCAATCCTATCTTAATGCATCTTTATTTTTTGTTATGATGCAATCTATGCTTCTGCATTCAAAATTAGGACTGCAAACAATTATTGAAGATTATGTCACATCGAAAAAGACAGCCAAATTTATTAAAGTATCAATTAATTATCTTATTTATTTTATCATGATTTTAATTACTGTTAATTTAGTGAGAATGGTGTTTTAGATGACTAATTCATATAAAATTATTGATCACCATTATGACGTTGTAGTTGTAGGAGCTGGAGGTTCAGGACTGAGAGCAACGCTTGGATGTGCAGAAGCCGGATTAAAAACAGCCTGTATATCAAAAGTGTTTCCAACAAGAAGTCATACTGTTGCAGCACAAGGTGGAATTGGAGCAGCTCTTGGTAATATGGGCGAGGATAATTGGAAGTGGCACATGTATGATACAGTTAAGGGTTCAGACTGGCTGGGAGATCAAGATGCAATTGAATATTTATGTTCTAAAGCCCCTGAAGCAGTAATTGAACTTGAAGAATATGGCATGCCATTTAGTAGAACAGATGATGGCAAGATCTATCAAAGACCTTTTGGGGGACACTTAACCAATAATGGCGAGGGAGCTCCTGCTATGAGAGCTTGTGCAGCAGCTGATAGAACGGGACATGCTTTACTCCATACACTTTATCAGCAATCACTTAAAAATAATGTAGAATTTTATATTGAATATTTTGTTTTAGATTTAATTTCTGATGATCAAGGTAATTGCATTGGTGTGGTAACATGGTGCTTAGAAGATGGATCAATCCATCGATTTTTATCTCATCAAACAATTCTAGCTACTGGTGGATATGGAAGAGCTTACTTCTCATCCACGAGTGCTCACATTTGTACTGGTGACGGTAGTGCAATGGCTTTAAGACAAAACCTACCTCTTTCTGATATGGAATTTATTCAGTTCCATCCAACAGGAGTTTACGGCGCAGGAGTGTTAATCACTGAGGGAGCAAGAGGAGAAGGTGGATATTTAACTAATAGTGATGGTGAAAGATTTATGGAAAGATATGCTCCAAATGCAAAAGATCTAGCATCAAGGGATGTAGTAAGCCGAGCAATGACTATTGAAATAAGTGAAAATAGAGGTTGTGGAGATAATGCCGATCATGTGCTACTTCATCTTGAGCACATTGATGCTGATACATTACATAAAAGATTGCCCGGTATTTCAGAAACTGCAAAAATATTTGCCGGAGTTGATCTGACTAAAGATCCAATACCAGTTCTTCCAACGGTTCATTATAATATGGGTGGTATACCGACAAATTATAGAACAGAAGTTCTAAGGCCGACAAATGAAAATCCAGATAATGTATGTGAAGGTTTAATGGCTGTTGGTGAGGCTGCATGTGTTTCTGTACACGGTGCTAATAGATTAGGAACAAATTCACTAATCGATCTTGTGGTTTTTGGCAAAGCAGCTAGTCTAACATGTAAAGAAAAAGTAAAACCAAATTCTAAAAAAATTGAAATTAGTAAATCAAAAACAGATAATATTATTGAGCGATTTGATAAGATTAGAAACAGCAAAGGAAACTCTACAACTGGAGAACTTCGCACTTCCATGCAACATATAATGCAGCAAAAATGTGCAGTATTTAGAACACATGATCTCATATCAAAAGGTATTGAAGAATATTCAAAAGTTGAGAGCTCAATGGATGATATAGATATTAAAGACAAATCATTAATCTTTAATACAGACTTGGTCGAAGCTTTAGAGTTACACAATTTAATGGCACAATCAAAAGTTACTCTTCATTCTGCGTTAAATCGAACTGAAAGTAGAGGCGCACATGCAAGAGAAGATTATAAAGAAAGAGATGATAATAATTGGTTGGTTCACTCTTTAGCTTGGTTAAACGATAAGGGAGATGTAAGTATGGGTTCTAGAGGTGTTCATATGAATACTCTAACTAATCATGTTCAACCAATACCACCTAAAAGAAGAGTTTACTAATGGCTCAGTTTACACTTCCTGCGAATTCAAAAATAACTAAAGGGAAAACTCACCAACTAAAAGAACCTGCAAACGATCCAAAGAAACTTGCAATCTACAGATGGGATCCCGAAGATGATAAAAATCCTAGGATAGATAATTATGAGATAGATCAAGAAAAGTGTGGCCCAATGGTATTAGACGCACTTATGAAAATAAAAAACGAAATTGATCCAACTCTAACATTTAGAAGATCTTGTAGAGAAGGAGTTTGTGGTTCCTGTGCTATGAATATTGATGGTGTTAACACATTAGCATGTTTGAAAAGTATGTCTGATGTTAAGAATGAAATAAAAATTTACCCTCTTCCACATATGCGTGTAGTAAAAGATTTAGTTCCAGATCTTAGTAAGGCTTATGAGCAACTGGCTTCCATTAAACCTTGGTTGCAGCGTGAAAAAACAAATGAAGAAAAAAACTCAGGAGACGAAAAAAAACAATCACCAAAAGATAGAGAAAAACTAGATGGTAAATGGGAGTGTGTATTATGTTTCTGCTGCACTACTTCTTGTCCAAGTTATTGGTGGAATGGAGATGAATATCTAGGACCCGCAGTCCTTTTACAAGCAGCAAGATGGGTAAGTGACTCTAGAGACTCAGAAAGAAAAGAGAGATTAAAAGCAATAAATGATTCATTAAAACTTTATAGATGTCATTCTATAATGAATTGCACTAGGTCTTGTCCTAAAGGTCTAAATCCAGCTAAAGAAATTGCTGGACTTAAAAAGGCTATTGTTACAGAATTGTAATTAAAGTATAAAACTTAAATGAGAAAAAAAATTGCTCTCATTGGAGCAGGCAATATCGGTGGGACTTTAGCACAACTTGTTAGTTTAAAAGAATTAGGTGATGTAGTTTTGTTAGATATTTTTGAAGGTATGCCTAAGGGTAAATCTTTAGATCTTGCTCAGTCATCTTCCATTGAGGGATTTCATACAGATTTTAAAGGTACTTCAAGTTTTAGAGATATTAAAAATTCTGATGTAGTAATAGTTACTGCAGGCTTTCCAAGAAAACCAGGTATGTCTCGAGATGATCTTGTAGAAAAAAATTCTATAATCATTCAAAATGTAGGTAAAAATATTAAAAAATATTGTCCAAAGGCATTTGTTATATGCATTACTAATCCACTCGATGCAATGGTAAGTGTCCTTCAGAAATCATCAGGCCTTAAGACAAATATGTGTATTGGTATGGCAGGTGTTTTGGATAGTGCAAGATTAAAATACTTTTTATCCAAGGAGTTTAATGTGTCAATTAATGATATCAGCGCTTTTGTCTTAGGCGGTCATGGAGACACGATGGTTCCGCTTATGCGATACTCAACAGTATCAGGTATTCCTGTACCTGAATTAATAAAGATGAAGTGGACAACAAAAAAAAATATCGACAAAATTATTCAAAGAACACGTGATGGTGGTGCTGAAATTGTAAAACTCATGAACACATCTGCCTATTATGCACCAGCTTCTTCAGCTATACAAATGGCAGAGTCATTTTTGTTAGATCAAAAAAGATTATTACCATGTGCTGCATATCTTAATGGTGAATATGGAGTAAAAGGACTATATGTTGGAGTTCCAGTTATCATTGGCAAAAAAGGTGTTGAAAAAATTATTGAATTAAAACTTAATAATAATGAAAAGAAAGAATTTAATCATTCCGTAAAAGCAGTAAAATCATTAACTACATTGTCTAACAAGCTTCTAAATAAGAAAAATAAAAAATAATTGTATTTTTCATCTAATCTAACTATTACCTTTTATCAAAATGAATTTGCATGAATACCAAGCTAAAGATCTACTAAGAAAGTACAATCTACCAATACTTGAAGGCAAAAGTTACATTGAAAATGTTGATGATTTAGAAAAAGATTTACAAAATATAAAAGGACCACCTTGGGTTATCAAATCACAGATACATGCTGGAGGAAGAGGAGCAGGGAAATTTTTAAAACCATTTAATACAAAAGGTGGAGTACAAATAACAGAATCAATTGATGATGCACAAAAAATTGCAAAAGGAATGATGGGCAACATATTGATTACAAAACAAACAGGTAATGAAGGAAAGTTAGTAAATAGAATTTATTTAGAAGCTGGATGTGAAATTGATAGGGAATATTATTTAAGTATTCTTCTTGATAGGAATCAATCAAAATTAATGATGATGGTATCTGATGCTGGCGGTGTAGACATAGAAGATGTAGCTGAGAAAACACCAGAAAGAATTCAATATGTTTATTTTGATAACTTAGAAGATTTTACAATTAGTGATAGTCTTCAAAATAAATTAAATTTTTCTATTAATGAGTTTAACCAATTTAAAGAAATTGTTTCAAATTTATGTAAGGCCTACGTAGAAATAGATGCTTCTTTAATTGAAATTAATCCTCTTGTTGTGACAAAAGATGAAAAACTAATTCTTTTAGATGCTAAAATTAATATTGATGATAATGCTCTGTATAGACAGGCTGACATTGAAAAATTAAAAGACACTTCAGAAGAAAATGATTTGGAACTTGAAGCTTCTGAAAACGATATGGTTTACATTAAGCTGGATGGAAAAATAGGCTGTATGGTTAATGGAGCTGGACTAGCTATGGCAACTATGGATATTATTAAACAATTTGGAATGGAGCCAGCCAATTTTTTAGATTTAGGTGGTACAGCAAATAAAGAAAGAGCCATTAAAGCTTTCAATATCATTCAATCAGATAAAAACGTGAAATCAGTCTTCATAAATATTTTTGGAGGAATTATCCATTGTGATATGATTGCTAATGGCATCATTGATGCAATTAAAGAATTAGAATTTAAACTTCCTGTTGTTATACGTTTTCAAGGAACAAATTCTAAAGAAGGAAGAGATATTATAAATAGTTCATCGTTAGGATTAATTTCAATTGATGATTTTTCAAATGCAGCTCAGAAAGCTGTGGAGTTATCAGAATAGTGTCAATTTTAGTTAATAAAAATACAAAACTCATTTGCCAAGGCTTTACCGGTTCACAAGGAACATATCATTCTGAACAAGCTATAGCATATGGCACAAACCTTGTTGGTGGTGTTACGCCTGGAAAGGGAGGACAAACTCATTTAAATTTACCTGTGTTTAATACCGTTGCTGATGCAGTTAAACAAACTGAAGCAAACGCAACAGTAATTTATGTACCTGCAAAGTTTGCGGCCGAAGCAATCCACGAGGCTTTAGATGCAAATATTGAATTAATTGTGTGTATTACAGAAGGTATTCCAGTCTTAGATATGATTGATATAAAAAAAAGAATTATTAACAATAAAACATATTTGATTGGTCCAAACTGCCCAGGATTAATAACACCTTCCGAATGCAAAATTGGAATCATGCCTGGTTTCATCCATAAAAAAGGAAAAATAGGTATAGTAAGTAGATCAGGAACATTAACTTATGAAGCTGTTGCACAAACAACAGAGGTAGGATTAGGTCAATCAACATGTGTTGGTATTGGTGGAGATCCAATACATGGGATGAATTTTGTAGATTGTATAAAGTTATTTTTAGAAGACGATGAGACTGAGGGAATTTTAATGATAGGTGAAATTGGTGGCGAGGAAGAAGAAAATGCGGCAGAATTTATTTCAAAATCAAAAAGAAAAAAACCAGTTTCAGCATTTATAGCTGGACAATCGGCCCCAAAAGGAAAACGTATGGGTCATGCAGGCGCTATCGTTTCAGGATCAAAAGGTACAGCACATTCTAAAATTAAATCTTTAGAAAATGCTGGAGTTTTAGTATCAAAATCCCCAGCATCATTGGGAAAAACAATGAAATTAGCAATGCAAAATGGGAATAATTAGTTTCCTTTAGTATGATTGTTATGCGAAATGGTTTTAGTTTAATAGAAATCTATGAATGATACTTTTTTAAATAGTGCAAATGCGCCATATGTGGCCGAACTATATTCTAAATTTAGAAATGATCCTGAAAGTGTGGACACAACTTGGAAAGATTTTTTTAACAATTTGAATGAAGATGACTACTCAGTTCTTAAAGATTTTGGAGGACCAGAATGGAAAGAACGTCCATCAAGTATTATAGATAAAAATTATATAACTAAAGTTATAAAATCAAATGCGAAATACAATTCTGAAGAATTTAGAATTTCAACTTTAGATTCCATTAGAGCATTAAGGTTAATTAGAGCATTTAGAATTAATGGACATTTAATTGCAGATCTTGACCCCTTAGGAATATCTGAAAGAGAGTATCCTCAAGAATTAGATTATAGAAGTTATGGTTTTGTTGAATCAGATTTAGAAAAAGAAATATTTATTGATGGAAGTTTGGGTTTAGAAAAGGGTAAATTAAAAAATATTATTAAAATATTAAAAGAAACTTATTCTGCTTCAATTGGTGTTGAATTTTTACATATACAACAAGCTGATCAAAAACAATGGGTACAAGAAAGAATTGAAGAAGTAAGAAATAAAACAAATTTTACTAATGAAGGAAAAAAAGCAATCTATAAAAGATTAGTTGAATCAGAACTATTTGAACAGTTTTTAGATAAAAAGTTTTTAGGTACAAAGAGATACGGTATCGAAGGTGGTGAGGCGATGATACCTGGGATAGAGCAAATTGTTAAACAGGCATGTTTGTCTGGAATTGAAGATATTATTATTGGAACAGCTCATCGAGGTAGATTAACACTTCTATCAAGTGTTTTAGAAATGCCTTACAAAAAAATATTATCAAAATTCCAAGGATCTTTAAATGATCCAAATGAGGTACTAGGTTCGGGTGATGTAAAATATCATTTAGGAGTTTCTGCTGATCGTGAATTTGAAAAAAAGAAAATTCATTTATCGCTCACTTCTAACCCTTCCCATTTAGAAGCAGTTAACCCAGTTGTGGCAGGAAAAGTAAGAGCTAAACAAACTTTAGCTAAAGATAAAACAACAGATAAAGTTATAGGTTTATTAATTCATGGAGATGCAGCAATAGCTGGACAAGGAGTTGTGGCCGAAACATTTGCTATGTCACAATTAAGAGGGTTTAAAACAGGTGGCACCATTCACTTTGTAATTAACAATCAGATAGGTTTTACAACTATGCCACAGTATGGACGATCAGCACCTTATTGTACTGAAATTGCAAAAATGGTTCAGGCTCCAATATTTCATGTTAATGGCGATGACCCAGAAGCAGTAGTTCATGTTTGCAGACTTGCAACAGAATTTAGAAATAAATTTAAAGTCGATGTTGTAGTAGATATGTTTTGTTACAGGAGATCTGGACATAATGAAGCCGATGAACCTTCTTTTACTCAGCCCCTTATGTACAAGGCTATCAAAAAACAAATAACAACAAGAAAAAAATATGAAAAAAAATTAATTGAGAATAATACTCTTTCAGAAGAAGAATCTAAAGACATTGTAGATTCTTTTAAAAATTTTTTGGATAAAGAATTTGAATCAACCAAAAATTATAAGCCAAATAAAGTAGATTGGTTAGAGGGAACTTGGACAGGTTTATCCACTGCAACATTTGATGCGAGAAGAGGAAAAACATCTGTAAAAGAAAAAACATTAATTAATATAGCAAAAAAAATTCATGAAATACCAGCAGATTTCAATGCTCATAGACGAATAAAAAAAATTTATGGGGATCGATTAACAAGTGTCATCAACGGAAAAGGTATTGATTGGGCAACCTCTGAAAGTTTAGCTTTAGCAACACTTCTTGATGAGGGATACGGTGTTCGAATATCTGGACAAGATGTTGGAAGAGGAACATTTAGTCATAGACATGGTGTTCTATACGATCAAGAAAACGAAAATCGTTTTGTTCCATTAAGACACTTTCAAAACAAGCAAGGTTACTTTGAAATTATAGATAGTTTTTTATCTGAGTTTGGTGTTCTTGGTTTTGAATATGGATATTCACAAGTTGATCCTAAGACACTTGTTATATGGGAAGCGCAGTTTGGTGATTTTGCAAATGGTGCACAAATTATGATTGATCAATTCATTAGTTCTGGAGAAAGAAAATGGTTAAGAATGTCTGGTTTAACGATTCTTCTTCCCCACGGACATGAGGGCCAAGGTCCTGAGCATACAAGTGGAAGATTAGAAAGATTTTTACAGATGTGTGCGGAAGATAATATGCAAATTGTTAATTGCACAAGTCCTGCTAATTATTTTCATGTTTTAAGAAGGCAGTTACACAGAAATTTTAGAAAACCTCTAATAATATTTACACCAAAATCTACACTTAGACATAAATCTAATGTTTCAAATGTTGAGGATTATATTAATGGATCGACTTTCCATAGAATTCTAACAGATAAATTATCAGTTAAAGAAAAAAATAAAAACAAAAGATTAATAATTTGTTCTGGCAAAATATATTTTGAATTAGCAGATCATATAGCAAAAAATAAAATTAAAAATCTTTCAATAATAAGATTGGAGCAGATTTATCCATTTCCTTATGAAAACTTTAGAGATGAATTAAAACATTATACGGATGCTGAAATTATCTGGGCACAAGAAGAACCAAAAAATATGGGAGCCTGGGGTTTTGTGAAAGGTAGATTGGAAAGTGTTATGCAGGAGGCTAAAGTAAAACAAGCAAAAATATACTATGTTGGAAGAAGTCCAGCTGCGTCTCCTGCCGCTGGTTCTTTAGAAAGACACTTAAGTAACCAAGAAACTATTCTAAAAATGGCAACTGAAGACTCAATTAGCAAGATTATCAAATCTTGGGCAGGTATCTCAACAAAATTAAAGACTAATCTGCCAATTGAATAAATTGAGGTAAATGTTATTAAGCATTTAATTAATGAGTACTGAATTAATAGTTCCAACACTTGGCGAGTCAATTACGGAAGCAACCGTTTCAAAATGGCTTAAGAATATAGGCGATAATTTTGAAGCAGATGAACCGTTAGTTGAAATTGAAACAGATAAAATTACGGTTGAAGTACCAGCGCCCCATGCAGGATCTCTAAAAGAAATAAAAGTTTCCGAAGGAACTGATATTGAAATTGGTGGTATTTTAGGAATCTTAGATGAATCCAAAGGTAAAAAACTTACTCCTAAAAAAACTCAAACTAAAGAAGAAAAAGTAAAAGAAGAAGTAAAAGAAGTTAAGGTTGAAACAAAATCTTCACCTGCTAAATCTTCACCATCTGCAAGAAAAATTGCTGAGGAAAATAATATTAAACTTGAAGACGTTACATCATCACGTTCTGATGGAAGAATTAATAAAGAAGATGTAGTTTCTCATCTCTCTTCTTCAAATAAAACAACCACTAACAAAGGTGAAAGAGAAGAAGTTGTTAAAATGTCTAAAATCAGACAGACAATATCTAAACGTTTAAAGGAGGCTCAAAATACAGCAGCCATACTTACGACTTTCAATGAAATTGATATGTCCAAAGTTATGGAAATTAGAAAATCAAAAAACCAAGAATTTCAAAGTCGGTATGAGGTCAAATTAGGTTTCATGTCATTTTTTGTAAAAGCGGTAGTAAAAAGTTTGCAAGAGTATCCAGCTGTGAATGCTGAAATTAAAGATGAAAATATAATTTATAAAAATCATTTTGATATAGGTATAGCTGTTGGAACTGAAAAAGGATTAGTCGTACCAATACTAAAAGACGCCGATCAATTGAGTTTTGGAGAAATAGAAACTAAAATTATTGATCTTAGTACAAAAGCAAAAGATGGAACACTGACCATGGACGATTTGACTGGTGGAACTTTTACAATTTCAAATGGTGGCGTTTACGGATCAATGCTCAGCACCCCAATAATCAATAGACCTCAATCTGGAATTTTAGGGATGCATAATATTCAAAAAAGAGCAGTAGTTGTAAATGATGAAATAGTAATTAGGCCAATGATGTATGTTGCATTAAGTTATGATCATAGAATTATTGATGGAAAAGAAAGTGTTGGATTTTTAGTGAAGGTGAAAGAACTTCTAGAAGATCCATCCGAATTAGTATTAGGAATATAAAATGGAAGATTTTGATTTAATAGTAATTGGTGCAGGACCTGGCGGATATGTAGCTGCAATCAGAGCAGCTCAACTTGGAATGAAGGTTGCTTGTATAGAAAAAGAGCCATCACTTGGTGGAACTTGTTTGAATATTGGATGCATACCTTCTAAAGCATTATTAAATTCATCTGAAAAATTTGTTGAAATCTCAAATCATGCTGCAGAACATGGCATAAAAACATCAAAGATAGATTTAGACCTAAATGTTTTGATGGATCGCAAAACTAAGATTGTAAAAAAACTTACAACAGGGATTGGTTTTTTATTTAAGAAAAATAAAATAACGCATATTCCTGGCATGGCTTCATTTGTAGATAAAAATACTATTTCTATTACAAATGGAAAAAATGAAATAACTGCTAGTGCTAAAAATTTTATTATCGCAACAGGATCATCTTCGATTGAGATACCAAATATTCCTGTCGATGAAAAAAAAATAGTATCTTCAACAGGTGCTCTTTCTCTATCTAAAATACCAAAATCACTCCTAGTTATTGGTGGTGGATATATTGGATTAGAGATGGGGTCAGTATGGAGTAGATTAGGCTCAAAGGTAACAGTTGTTGAAGCTCTTGACAGAATTGTTCCAACTATGGACGGTGAAATCGCAAAAGAGTTTATGAAAATGTTAACTAAACAAGGATTAGAATTTAAATTATCGCATAAAGTGAGTTCTGCAAAATCTGGTAAGTCTGGTGTAGATGTTGAAATGGAAACATCAGTTAAAAAGAAAATAAAAGAAAATTACGAAATAGTTTTAATGTCAGTAGGAAGAAAACCAAACACAGAGGGACTGGGTCTCGAAAAAATTGGTATTAAATTAACCGAAAAAAAATCCATTGAAATTAAAGATAACTTTCAAACTTCTGTTGAAGGAATCTACGCAATTGGCGATGTAGCACCGGGACCAATGCTAGCACACAAAGCTGAAGAAGAGGGAGTTGCTTGTGTTGAATTTATAAATGGTCAAAAACCTCATATAAATTATGAAGCTATACCAGCCATTGTTTATACCAATCCAGAGATTGCATCTGTAGGTAAAACAGAAGAACAACTCAAGCAAGAAAATAAAGACTTCAAGGTTGGAAAATTTCCTTTTATGGCAAATGGTCGTGCCTTAACCACTTCTGCTTCAGAGGGATTTGTTAAAATTTTGGTTGATAAAAAAACAGACGAAATTTTAGGCGCACATATAATCGGTCATGATGCTGGACAACTGATTGCAGAAATTGTTACTACAATCGAATTTGGCGGCAGTGCAGAAGATATTGCTAGAGTATGTCATGCTCACCCAACAACTAGTGAAGCGGTAAAAGAAGCAGCTCTAAGTGTTGATGGTAGAGCAATTCATATTTAAGTGATAAATAAAGTAATTAAGTTAATTTTTACAATTTTAATAATCTCATTTTCGAATCATTCATTTTCTCAAGAAACTAAATTTGAAAAAAGAATTAAAAAAGATATTGATAAACTGTCTAAAGTAAGTGGTTTCATAGATAACGAATTAAAACTCTATGATGAAGAAACAATTCTAGATAAAAAAAATACCATCATCATTATCTATAATCATGGTTCATGGAAGCCTGAAACAAGAAGAGAAGAGTGCATTAAAGGTGCTGGAAGAATTCCTGAAGCTATATCTAGTCTCCACAATAAAAAAATAGGTAATATGATAATAAGAATATACCGTATGTGTTCAGGTGTGAGAGGTCTCTCCGATCATCATTTTGACAGAGTACATAAACTTTTTGAGAGTGAAGGTAACCCAAATGGTTTTATTGATCTTATCGATTACGATGGAATAAAAATATATGACAAAATTCAACAACATTTAAGAAGACAAATTGTAATAGATACAATTGATGAATTGGCAGAAAAAGGTTACGATAATATTCTTCTCTCTGGGTTATCTTCTGGTGGTTTTTTATCATTTTATTTAACAGCGCACTTTCCTGATAAAATTGATGGTAGTATTATTTTCAACCCCGCAGCTTATGGAGGAAAACTACAAAAAAATTCTGCACCTCGCCAAGTTTTGAGAGATTATTGGGAAAAAGAAATGTCTAAATTTTCTGAGATTAATTCCTTATTATTTATCCATGATGACGATGGATGGGAAGATAGTACTACCTTATCTTTTTTAACAAAAATGAATAAAGTCCAAACAATAGATTATACCAATTTTGGATGCGAGCTTCCTTTTGGCGGCAAATACAAAGCTCATATTTTTCCTGTTTATCCAGAAAAGGATAGTTGTTTTACTAAATGGGAGAAGAAAAATAATTATATATTAGATTATTTAACAAAAATTTTTAATTAATTACTCTTTAACTAAAGTAACATCCAGGTCGCCAACATCAACGGCTGTACAAGCAACTGGACTTGAAATATCACCAAAACCATAATCATCAAAAACACTATAAAGTACACCATCAGAAGTATTAAAATTAAATGATATAGAATAGCTTGATGTAGAGGAAATAATTATATCTCCAAGTTGATTATCAAAAATTCTCATTGTATCAGCGTCACCGTCACCATCTTCGTCTAAGAAGCAGACTTCTCCTCCAGGACCATAATCACTTCTAAATGTTCCAGCAGAGACATTGTAATCATTTGTACCATCTCCATCTTCATCAACTGATATTGTAGATTGACCAGCACACATGTAGTCATCTGATTCACCAGGCAATTGTACATGTGTTACAGAATTTGTTGAACACGTATAATTTGTTCCACTATATGTAATAGTTGGTGCCGTTGCTGATTTTACTGTTTCAGTTAGTGCAAGTTCTGGTATCATCGCTTCATAAGTACCTGCAGGAAAATTAGCACCCGCTAAAAAATTTCCCATAGTTGCACCTGCATCTACTGATCCAGCATTAAAAACAGTTGAAGATCCCCTATAAACTATATCTGCCTCTGTTCCTCCTTTTGGTAACAATCCAAATTTTTTTATTGTAAATTGAAAAGTATTATCAGCAGGCCATGAGCATTTCCTAGTTGATTCATCGGTGTTTGACAATGTTTTCTTAGTTCCCGATGTTGATCCATTTGCTTGACAACAATCAAAATCAGAACCTGAGTCAGCCGAACACGCTGCTGCTAAGGTAAAATTGTATCCTGAAAATAAAATAAAAATAAAAAAAATTAATGAGAAAGTTTTCATCTAACCAGATTTTTTTACTTTTACAGAAAAACCACCAGTTTGTTCAAGTGTTAATTTTTCTGATCTTTTTACAGGAGTTAAATTATAAGTTCTCATATCTTCTTCAATTATATTTTGATTGCTACCCGATAAGCTTACCTTATTAGATTTTTTTCCACCAAAATTAATACTTATACCAGCGTTGTATGTTATTGAGCTCTTATTATCATCCTCAGCTTCAAGTTTTAGGGTAAGATAATCATTTAAACTAAAATTTAAACCTAACTTAGTTTCGTATAAATCACTAGATGCTATAGAATCCCAATACGCTAAACTTAAATCTGTTTCGATCCATTCAAATCTTGGAATTAAACCTGACACAATGATGTCAACACCATCTAGGACCTCTTCTTTCATACCGCTTGCACCATAAGATTTTTTACCGGTCAAACCTTTGTAATAATTATTTGAAATTCCAAATCTAGTTTGCTTTAGTTCTAATCCTAAACCTAATCTGTGATGTCCAGGATCTGGCTCACTATCATAAAAAAAATTGTAACCATACATTTTAGTATTATCATCACTAAAGTTCCTAAAACCGAGTCCAAGATTAGTGCCAATTCGATATTTACCAAATTGTTCAAAATTTCCTATTATCCCCTGAATGAAAATTGTATCACCACTATCCTCGTTAATACTTAAAGGTTGAACAGTTCTAATTTTATACTCGCCCTTACCCTTATTTTTTACTATTCCAATCAAATCAACATTTGAGTAATCAATATTTTTGTAAAAAGGTTCATTGGATGCAAGCATATTGGCTTGCGGGAATACTAGTAGCATAGCCACTAACAATGCATGGAGGAAACGCATATTCCATTTTACTATTTTTAGCTTAAAATAACAATTTTAATTTAAATTTTTGCTAAATTCATACCTCTTTTATATATTTTTTTGCTTGTTTTTATTACTGCTTGACCGCACCTCATTACTTTTCTTTTATGATCATACGTCATTTTTGGCTCACCATGTAATTTCCATCCATCAGATAACGCCTCTGATACTCTTTGGCAAAAATCAATAGTGTCATCATCTGTTATAAATCTATAACCTTTCATTGTATCTCCTTATAAACTAATCCATCCAAGGAAAATTTATTGCATTCAAGAACTTTAGGTTTTGCATATACTGATAATGAAAAAAAAACTATTAAAAAAGAAATTACTATCTTTATTTAATATTTAACAAATTTACTTCTATAATTTTAATTAAGTATTCAACAAGGTCAGTTTGCATATCAACTGTGAATTTATTTTTATCTTTTGATCCCATCGCCAATATTATACTATCTCCACGAAATTTAACCTTTAACAAAATATATGATTTTATCATTACTGATTTATTAGGAAAAAATAAAAGTAAACCTTTAGGATTTTGATTTAAATTTGTAACCATTTTGTTTTTAAAATAACTATTTGCAATTTTAACATCCAGTTGTGATAAGCTTTCTGCTCTAATATTTTCATTTGTAATAAAACAATTCATTTCATCACAACCTAAAATTGTTTTAAGATCATTTTTGATTAAGCTTATTAATTTTGGTAAACTTTTTATATTTAAAATTCTAATTGTAGACTTGAGAATTCTTTTCTGAGCATTTAAATGACTTTTCCCTGCAAGTAGTACTTTTGTCATTTGATTTTGTAGATCTATATTTTGTTGAGATATTTTCTTATATCTATAAGCTTCCAAATCAACTACCTTATCTGAACTATTATCTACGCTAGGAAAATTTAATTCATTAACTAATTCTGAATTTCTAATAAAAAAATTTTTATTTTTTTTTAAAAAATTTATTATTTGTTTTTCATTAATTTCATCTTCATGCGCCATGACGATTATTTTGGCAAGATTTGCTGTCCTGTTTTTGCCCAATCATCTAGAAATGCTTTAAGCCCTTTATCTGTGAGAGGATGTTTATATAATTCGTGCATAACTTTCGGTGGTAGAGTTGAAACATGGGCACCAATCACAGCTGCATCAATAAGATGTTGAGTGTTTCTTACCGAAGCAACTAATACTTCTGTATCAAATCCATAATTTTCATACATTATTACTATATCTGAAATTAGATCCATACCTTTTTCACCAATATCGTCAAGCCTTCCCACAAATGGAGAAATAAATGTTGCACCAACCTTAGCGGCCAGTAATGCTTGAGCAGCACTAAAACACAACGTTACATTTACCAAGATATCTTTTTCTCTAAGAGCTTTGCATGTTTGAAGACCAGCAGGTGTAAGAGGAACTTTTACAGCAACATTCTTAGCTAACGATGCTAAGTATTCACCTTCTTCAAGCATTTTGTGATATTCAGTTGCTGTCACTTCTGCACTTACTGGACCAGATACTATGGAACAAATTGTTTTAATGGTCTCTCCCATATCCTTACCACTTTTTGCAATTAGGGATGGGTTTGTCGTAACACCGTCTATTAATCCACTAGGCATTAACTCTTCGATCTGAGGTATATCGGCAGTGTCTATAAAAAATTTCATTGTTTGTTGTATACCATATACAAGTTATTTAGAAAGTTAACATATAAAAATACATAAATATAATGTTGTACGATGTAATAGTAACAAGACCTTTCGACAAAGTTTTCACTTATTCTTCAACAAATGAGAAACTTGAAATTGGTCAAGTAGTCTTAGTTCCATTTGGAAAAAAAATAGAAACTGGAATTATTTGGAACAAGAATGTTAAAAATCCTGGATACCAAATAAAAGAGGTTACAAAAATTTGTAATAATCTTATCCTTCAGAATTCTTCAATCAATTTTATAAATTGGATCGCAAGTTATACTTTAGCGCCACTAGGAGCAGTTTTAAAATTATTTCTTATTAACAATGATATAGTTGAATTTGAAAAAGAAAAATTAGATAGCCTCAATAACACCGAACCTTCTTTAGTATCCTTAAATGAAGAGCAAGAAAATTCATTTAAAGAAATAACTCAATCATTTAATAAATCAAACAAACCTGTTTTATTAGAAGGGGTAACAGGTTCTGGTAAAACTGAAGTATATTTTGAAATAATAGATAAATTTCTAAAAGAAAAAAAACAAATACTTATAATGGTTCCAGAAATTAGCTTAACACCGCAATTAGAGACAAGGGTAAAGAAACGTTTTGGAATAGAAGTGTGTTTATGGCATTCTAAAATTACAAAAAAAAATAGGCAAAAAATTTGGCATAAATGTTTTGCAGGAGATCCAGTTATTGTTATTGGTGCTCGTTCAAGTTTATTTCTTCCTTTTACAAATTTAGGATTAATTGTTGTCGATGAAGAACATGATTCTAGTTATAAACAAGAGGACAATATACGTTACCAAGCAAGAGATCTTGCAGTTGTAAGAGCCAAAATTGAAAAAAATTTTATATTATTAGCCTCGGCAACACCGTCATTAGAAACAATAAATAATGTTAAAATTAAAAAATATGATCAAGTCTATTTATCAAAACAATTTTCTGGAACTCCATTACCTGAAATTTCTATAATTGATTTAAATAAAAATAAACTTGATAAAGATAAATGGATATCACAATCAATTATAGATTCTATTTCTCAGTGCTTAGAAAATAATGAACAAACTCTTATTTTTTTAAATCGTAGAGGATATTCTCCATTAACCTTATGTAACAGTTGTGGATTTAGATATGAATGTGATCAATGTTCATCATGGATGGTAATGCATCAACACAAAAAAGTTTTCTTATGCCATCAATGTGGAACTATAAAAAAATTAAATTTAGATTGTCCTCAATGTAATGAAAAAGATAGTATAAAATTTGTTGGTCCTGGAGTTGAGAGAGTTGCAGAGGAGTTAAAAGAATTTTTTCCTGGGAAAAATATTTCCATCATGTCTAGCGACAATGTTAATACACCAAACAAAATTAAAAAATTTATTACTGATATAAACAACAAAGATATAGATATAATTGTAGCCACACAAATTATGGCAAAAGGATATGATTTTCCAAATTTGTCATTAGTAGGAATCGTTGATGCGGACGCAGGTTTATTTGGCGGCGATCCTAGAGCTATAGAAAAAACTTTTAACCTACTTCAGCAAGTTGGAGGAAGAGCTGGTAGAGGAAAAAAAATTGGTAAAGTTTTTCTTCAAACATATTTTCCAGATCAAGAAATAATTAAGTCGATTCAACTTCGAGAAAGAGAAGCTTTTATTGAAAGAGCTTTAGAAGAAAGAAAGAATTTTAATATTCCTCCTTTTGGTTTTATGACTTCAATAATTCTTTCTAGTCATACAAAAGCTTTAGTTCTTAAACATGCTTCAAGACTGGCTCAACAAGATCAAAATAGTAAAAATATTAAAATTCTAGGTCCAGTTGAAGCTCCAATTTTTCTGCTTAGAGGACAATATCGATACAGAATATTATTGAAGAGTAATAGTAGAAAAAATCTGAATAAATTCACAAAAAAAATTGTCGAAAAGACTAAATTACCTTCTTCTGTAAAGTTAATTATTGATGTCGATCCCTATTCATTTATGTAAATTACCCACAATTTTAAAAATATCTTCAATTTAACTCATTTGACGCACAAACTGACAGTTTACCTACTTTTTCTGATGTGTTAATAGCCTATCTCTAAACTTCTTATGAATTTAATTTATGGCATCTAATACATTGTCTGGAGACCTAATATCTGAAAGGTACGGAGCAGCTCTCTATGATCTTGCTTCTGAAAAAAAATGTATTGATGATATTCTAAATGACTTTGAATTAGTGCAAAAAGCATTGAAAGAAAGTTCAGAATTGAGACAAGTAATTAAAAGTCCATTAGTAAATTCAGATGAGAAGCTTAATATTTTGTTAAAATTATTTTCTAAAGCAAATTTACATAATCTTACGACAACTTTTTTAAAAGTTCTTGATAACAATAAAAGAATTTCAAATATCGGTTCTATTATTTTACAATTTAAAAAAATAAACTCTGAAAAAAGAGGTGATATTACCGCTGACATAACATCAGCAAACATATTATCTGATGATGAAAAAAATAATATTACAAATCAACTTAAAAAATCTTTAGGTGAAAAATTATCTTTAAATTTTGATGTTGATGAAGACATTATTGGTGGTTTAATTGTTAAGGTTGGTTCCAAAATGATTGATACATCTATAGCTAATAAAATTAATAAACTTAAAATTGCAATGAAGGGGGCATAATGGAAATTAAAGCTGCAGAAATATCTTCTGTAATTAAAGACCAAATAGCTAATTTTGAAACTAAAGCGGATGTTGCTGAGGTTGGAACAGTACTAAGTGTTGGAGACGGAATTGCACGTGTGTATGGTCTTGATCAAGTACAAGCTGGAGAGATGGTAGAATTCCCAGGCGGCATTAAAGGTATGGCCCTCAACCTTGAAATGGATAACGTTGGTGTTTCAATCTTCG